>JAAVXK010000038.1 GCA_022790615.1 Lachnospiraceae bacterium | reverse complement strand
GAAACGGTACAGCGTGGAGATGGTAAGGGATGCATCGGTAAAATATTATTACATCCGGGATAACGAGACGATGGGCATCGTGGAACTGCCCTCCCGGTATCTGAAACATAAAACGATGTCCAAGCGTTCCCCCAATACAGTGAGGCGGTCAGCGTTTTCCATCCTTTATTATCTGGAATATCTGGATACAAGGGATATGGGGATTACGGATATATACAGTCTTCCGTATGACAGGCAGACGGAACACTTTACAAAATTTCTGGAATGGCTCAAAAGCGGATGCCATACAGAGGGAAAAACAAATAAACTGCCGGATAACAGAACCTGCAACGCATACCTAAAAGATGTGTTCAGGTTCTATCTTTTTGTCGAGGAAAGCAGCGACGGCGGCAGGGAACTGAAAGTCCTATATTATAACCAGATTGTGGAAGTCAACAGTGTAGGCGTGAAAAGAGTCCTGCGGAATCATTCTTTTAAGGGTTATCATGGAGGTCTTCGGGGCGGATGCCGTCTTTTCCCGCAAGGGGGCTGTCTTTCCGCATTAATATACCGTAAATATCTTTGACTGGAAATTCCAGATATTCATATTTTGAGGTGTCTATTTTACTAAATATCAGGCCGAAATCGATTAGCCCCTTATCAAGGCTTTCCAAAACATCTGTTGTGTCGCCGCTTGAAATATGGTAATGGATATCAGGATATTCTGTCTGCACATTTTTGCCTGCCTTCGCAATCAGACGGACAGCATCGGTTTCTCCGGCGCCGATGTATACGTCTCCGGCAATGATATCATCGGAAATGGTGATTTCATGTTCTGTTTTTTGTACTAACGCAAGGATTTCTTCCGCGCGTTTCCGTAAAATCATGCCTTCTTCTGTCAAAGTGATTTTGCGGTTTCCGCGTATCATAAGCTGTTTTCCAAGTTCATCTTCCATGTCCCTTAACTGCCGGGAAAGAGTCGGCTGGGAAAGATGAAGAGCCTCCGCCGCTCCGGAAATGTTTTGTTCTCTCGTAACAGTAAGAAAATATTGAAGAACACGTAATTCCATTGTCAAAGCCCCCTTTTACGATTCGAGTGGTTAGCGAGTGTTTGAAAAATCATTCCGTTCATCTGCACGTTCTGCTTTGTACGCTGCCGGTAGCATATTTCGGCGGCATGTTCTGGTGCGCCGCCAATTTATGTAATTAAATTTTCGCAAACTGTAACGTACATCTGATAGAAAGTATTTTTTGAATATGTTATAGAGTATAATTAAATATTCTATAACTGTCAAGCATGGATGACTGTTCGATATAAGAATTTACTATAAATAAAACGCTGCTTATTTGGGCTATAAAAATAAGCATAAGAAAAAAGCCAGTTCATGCTTTGCACGACAAAACTTGCGGAAATTACTTTATTTCATTTTAGTTCCACCCTGAATCCGATGGTCTGTTCCTTCTTATATACAAATATATCTCCGTGATGTTTTTTTGCGATTGCTTTGGCAATGGATAATCCTACGCCAAAGCTTCCATCGAAAGTCCGCGACCTATCTGCGCGATAAAATCGGTCAAACAGTCTGCCCAGTTCCAGATTGTCCACATCGCGATATGTATTTTCAACGATGATTACCGGATGGCGCTTTCTATATGCAATAACCTTTATTTTACCGCCGTCGTCACAATATTTCACGGCATTATCCAGAAGAATGGCAAGTAGCCGGCGGTTCAGTCCTTCGTCGCCATAATACGCAATCGATGGTTCCACATTAGCTGTGAGATCCTTTTTTCGTTTGGATGCCAGTGACTGGAATTCGGACACCGTGTCCAATACCGCATTGCTCAAATTAAATTGGCAAACGCACAAATTGGTGTGGTCCTCGTCCATTCTTGATAAGGTAACCAGTTGATGAATCAGTGTCTGCATTCTCTTGCCCTCGCTTCGCATATCATCAATCCACTCATTTTCTCCGACTTCTGATTCCACAATGTCCAAATCGGACAATATAAGGGTAAGCGGCGTCTTTAATTCATGATTGGCATCTGTGATAAACTGCTTTTGTTTTTCATAACTTTCAGCAACAGGATGAACGGCTCTCTTTGAAATAATAATAATTAATACAAGAACAGCAATTCCGCTACCCATTAAAACCAACAGTGCGTTCAGCAAAAAATGGTTTGACATCATCCGGTTCATCTCACCATTAACAAAAACGAGTGTCGTTCCATTTCCGGATTGAAATATACGAAAACGATAATTCGATACCCATCCCCGTTCACGGTTCTTTTCCAGCGCGTTTTCTACATATTCCTGTGTTTGTGATTCGGTAATGGAAAATACAGAATCCGTATTTACACTTATAATATGATTATCGCTTCCAAGCCGTACTGTAAAAAAACGGGTGCTGAAAGGGGTTTCCTTTGTAATAATATCCATATGCGGGGCGTCTCCGGACGGAAACGGACGTCCCGATTTATCATGTTTAGGAAACACGCCGTCATTAGAGACAATCGCGTCCACCAGCGTATCCATTGTATGATTTAGCTGCATATAATTCATCACATACATAATTATGAAAATAACTATGAGTACTGAGAAAACTGAAATTGTGGATATTAATATAAACTTCCGGCGTAAACTGTAAATCATGAAATTTCCTCCAGCACATATCCTGCATTCCGAACAAAACGAATTTCTATAGGCGCATGAAGCGCGCTAATCTTTTTTCTCAGATTAGAAATGTGTACCCACACAACGCTTGTATCAACATTACTGTCCCATCCCCAGATATGTGATATGAATTGTTCCGTTGGAATAATCATATGAGGTTTTTGCATCATCATCTCCATAATTTGAAATTCCTTACCGCTTAACGTCTGGGCAAATTCCTTGTAGCTTAAGCTATATGTGGAACGATTTAAATACACTTTTCCAACGGACAACAGGTCCGGACAATAGTTATCTTTACGCCTAAGCATTGCCCTGGTTCTTGCGAGGAGCTCGGAGGCTGCAAAGGGTTTTGGAAGATAATCGTCTGCTCCGGCGTCCAGACCTTCCACCCTCTGTTCCACCTCAGTGCGGGCAGTGAGAAATAGAGCCGGGGTTGTAATATTTTTGTTGCGTAATTGCTGCAATACCTGTATTCCGTCATATCCCGGCATCATAATATCAAATATCAAACCATCGTATTCTTCCGTTTCCGCGTAGGCAAGCGCATCTTTTCCGTTAGATACGCCGTCTACAATGAATTTATTCGTCTCGAAAATATGAATCAGTGTTTTTAACAGTCTGGGCTCATCCTCAGCTATTAGAAGTCTCATTGTATACATCACCTCTTCCTTATGGAGATATTTTATCATAGCTGCCTAAAGACAGACTAAACTTATTTAAAATTATGCAATACTATCTGGCTTTTTGTAAAGTAGGAGTAACAAAAATATAATTTACATTATCAGCCGGGGCAAATCGGTAAAACATTCATTGTTCATATTTTGGTCACAGGTATCTTTAGCCTGCCTTTAGGGTCATATCTTACAATACATGTAAAATTGTTTGAAAGGAGTAATATAGATGGAGAAAAACGATAAATATCGGCATGAGCTGAAATATCAAATCGGTACTGCTGACTATTATGCCATCCGTCAAAGACTTCGTCCGGTTATGAAATCCGATGAACATGTCAGAGAGGATGGGCGGTATGTGATTCGGAGTATTTACTTTGACAATGCGGACGACAAGGTACTGCTCGAAAAAGTAAATGGCGTGCAAAAGCGGGAGAAATTCCGCGTACGCTTTTATAATGATGATTTTTCTTATGTTAAGTTGGAGAAAAAGATAAAATGGAACAGTTTGTGCATGAAAATTGATGCAAGACTTACGGAAGAAGAATGCAGAGCGCTAATAGCCGGAGATACCGCGTGGATGATGAAGCATCCGTATGGTCTTGTACGGGAACTGTACTGTAAAATGAACAGCCAGCAGTTACGTCCAAAAGTTATGGTTTCATATGTACGTGAACCGTATATATATAAGGTCGGAAATGTGCGCGTTACCTTTGATTCTAATATTCGAAGTACTCTTTTTCACAGGGCATTTTTGAAAGAAACCGCGGCGGACATTGCCGTTGCGGATAATCCGGGTGAGATAATACTAGAAGTTAAGTTTGATGCATTTCTTCCTGAATTGATACAATTACTTATACAGACAGCGGGAATCCGGCGTCAGGCATACTCAAAATACGGTGTATGCCGTAGATTTGGTTAAACAAAAACAATAGGAGGAACAAAATTATGAGTTTTAACGACATTTTCAAATCCAGTTTCCTGGAGAGCGTATCAGAATTTTCTATGATTGACACTTTATTAGGGTTATCGGTCGCCTTAGTAATCAGTATGTTTATTTTTGTTATTTATAAAAAGACGATGAGCGGCGTTATGTATTCCGATAGTTTTGCCTTGGCGCTTGTGGGTCTTTCCCTTATAACAACGCTTGTTATTATGGCGGTCACATCCAATGTTGTCCTATCTCTTGGTATGGTGGGCGCCCTGTCTATTGTTCGTTTCCGAACGGCAATCAAAGAGCCTGTCGAGATTGTTTTTTTATTTTGGGCGCTTGCTACCGGCATTGTAATTGGAGCAGGTATGATTCCTCTGGCTATTATTGGCTCCGTAATAATTGGTTTGATTCTGCTTTTGTTTGCCAACAGAAAGAGCCATAACAACCCATATATACTTGTTTTAAATTTACAGGATGAAAAGGCGGAAGAAGCCGCTCTAAATATTTTAAAACAGAGTGTTGGACAGTATGCGGTGAAATCCAAAACCGTTCATGGAGCCGGTATTGAGCTTACGGCAGAGCTTCGAATAAAAGATGCCGCAACGGCGTTTATCAATCGAATTCATAGTGTTTCCGGAGTGGAGAACGTAACTCTTGTAAGCTATAACGGTGAATATATGTCTTAACGGAGGAAAGATACATGATTGCACAAAAATATATTACCAAAATCGTAGCTGTAATCATGGCCGTCACTTTTTGCTTATGTCTGGCTGCAATCGCTTTCGCACAAATGATTGAAGATGCTTTTGGTAGTTCGGGTATTACAATGGAATATGAGTCCAGACTCTTTGATACAGATAAAAACATCCATATTAATATTGTGATGGACGAAACTGAATGGGAGGATATGCTTGCGAATGCAACGGAGGAAACCTACTATCAGTGTGATGTGGAAATTGACGGGCAAACGTTTTGCAAGGTGGGTATCCGCCCTAAGGGGAATACAAGCCTTACATCTATTGCCAATGACCCGGATACGGACCGTTATAGTTTTAAACTGGAGTTTGACCAGTATGTAGACGGCCAGACCTGCTATGGGCTGGATAAATTAATATTAAATAATAATTACGCCGACGCTACCAGTATGAAAGAGGCTTTGATATATGATATGTATCAATATCTCGGCGCGGATGCGTCTCTTTATAATTACGCCGAAATATCCTTAAATGGAGAATACTGGGGTGTTTATCTGGCGCTGGAAGCAGTAGAGGACAGTTTTATGCTGCGTAATTATGGAACCGAAAATGGTGAGCTTTATAAACCGGACGGTATGAATATGGGAAACAGGGGAGGCGAAAGGCCGGATGATAACGACTTTAAGAACATGGAGCCGCCGGCTTCTGACGGCAATGATAGCTTTTCAAAGTCCCGATTCGTAGGCGGGAACATGCCTGAAAAATTTGATACTTTCTCATTTGGAGATATGCCGCCAAATGAGAAAGGGGAGAGCGATTTTAGGGTGGATGAACATACGGAAGCCTCTGATGAAAGAGGTGATGCGAAAAGGATGCCCGGTACAGGGGGCTTTGACCGTTCTAAAAGTGGCGGGTTTTCCATGGGCGGCAATGGAGCCAATCTGAATTATATAGATAAAGATACGGACAGCTATTCGACTATCTGGGAGGGAGAGGTGACAAAAACGACAAAGTCGGACCATAAACGTGTAGTCAAAGCATTACAGAATATTTCGGAGGGCACGGATATTGAAAAATATATGGATGTAGATAATCTTTTAAAGTATATGGCGGTTCATGTTTTTTCCGTCAACGAAGACAGCCTTTTGGGAATGATGGCGCATAATTATTATTTGTATGAGTCTGACGGACAGCTTAATATCCTCCCATGGGATTATAATCTTGCCCTGGGCGGAATGGGCGGAAAAAATAGAAGTGACAGTGCAACAAGTACAATCAACGATGCAATCGACTATGCTTTTTCCGGAACCGAATTCTTTGATACGCTTATGGAAGACGAGGAATATAACAAAATATATTACGGCTATCTGAAACAGCTTGTGGAGAAATACATTTATGGCGGCGGTTTTGAGGACTTTTATCATACTACAAGGAACCGAATTGATTCGCTGGTAAAAAGTGACCCTACGGCCTTTTATACTTATGAAGAATATGAGAAAGCAGCGGATACTCTTTACGAGGTTGTACAGCTTCGCGCCAAGTCCATAAGCGGTCAGCTTGCGGGAACTATTCCCTCGACGGAAAAAGAACAGATAGATTCGGACTCGCTTGTTGATGCCTCTCACCTGGATTTGAGCGTTATGGGCAGTATGAGTATGAATGACAGTATGCGCAATTGGGATGGGGCAGATGCCGCGCCTCAACTTGACGGCAGGGAATTGCCGGATGGTTTTGACAGAGGGAATGCGGGCGAAACGGTTGCAGACAATCTGATTTTATTTGGTATGTGCTCGATAGTTTTACTTATTGCCATCGTATTTGCAAAGCTGTACCGAAGGCGGTTTCGATACCGTTGATTTCTTAAATTTTTCTAATAGTCAGCCAATTAGCCATTCATCGTGCCTGTACGGCCCGTGGCCGGCGCAAAATGCGGGATGTAAAAATAATGGTAAAAATAATTTGAAAGAATACAGATATTAATTTGACACAATTATATTCTATAAGGTATAATATCGAAAGATATTATACCTGCACTGGTTCGCGTCCGACCAAAGGGAGGACAGATTCAATGGCGAACCGTGTGCATCCGGCGGGGTCTGCCATGTCCTCCGGACATGGTATAATGTCCACGAAAGCAATGAGCGGTGCCGGTGTAGCAGTAGACAGATTGGCTGTTTACAGCCAAATCTGTCTACTGCTACACCGATAGGGCGAAAGCCCGTGAACGAGAAAGCCTGCGGCTTTCGAGTGTGCACTGCGAAATGGCATCGAAAGCCCGTGAACGAGAAAGCTCACGGCTTTCGAGTGTGCACTGCGCAGCCGGCACCGGCTTAAGAGTATATGGGAAGAACTACTGAAAGGAAGAGTGTAAGTAATGTTTAGGACATATTTTAATAGGAAAAAAACATATGGGGCGCTGGCCATAATGTGTATTGTCATCACCTTGTCCGGGTTATTTTTAAACTCTCTTGGAAGTGCGGAGGCTAAGAATAAGGCTAAGGTGAACATAGGTAAAAAGAAGTTAAGTCTGTATGTTGGACAGACCTGCAAGCTTAAAAATAAAAAATATTCATGGAAGAGTTCAAAGAAAAGCGTTGCTTCTGTTGACAGAAAAGGAAAGGTTAAGGCAAAAAAACCAGGCACGGCTAAAATTACCGCGAGTATTAAGACTGGCAAAAAGATTAAAAAATCAGTCTGCAATGTAAAAGTGGGCAGATATGCAAAAAGCGTTAAGGTTACGGCGAACACAATCCTATTAAAAACAGGGCAGAGTTCCAAAATCAAGGCAACGGTAACTCCTGTCAGGGTTTTGTATGCTGACGTCGTATTCTCTTCTGATAATCCGGGGGTTGCCACTGTGGATGCAGATGGGACAGTACGGCCGGTTTCGGCAGGAACAACGACAATCAGAGTTACATCCAAAGCAGTCAATTCCAAAGGCAAGCCGTTGACCGCCAATGTTACGGTTGTTGTTTTGGCGGACAGTTCGGCTCAGCCTTCGGATACTATACCGGGAGTGAACCCGGGGGAAAATATAATTGATACGACAAAGGACTGGGTTTTGGACGACTCATTTATGACGCCGGGACCGACAAATCCGCCGGAACCGGTTCATACGAATAATCCTGGGTATACGCCGGGTCCGACGCCTGTAGTTACACCGGCGCCGCTTACAATAGAAGAATATATCGCGTCATTAAAACCCGACGATAGTTCGCCGCTTGTCGGAAGCTTTCTTGTTAAAAATTCTCAGGGACTCAACAGGACGGTCTACCTGCTTAATAAAAATTACACCGGTAAGGTGAAACTCGATATAGACGGTTATGTTTATTCGGGAGAAGAAAATGTGTCTACTCTGCTTAGCAGACTGGAGACAGAGAGGATGAAGGCTACTAATTCCGCAGGTACGATCTGCGTCCACAGAACAAGAGAGGAAACTTTGTGGACTGTGGAATTTTTGAAGACAGGAGTCAAATATTATTTTGATGCAAAAGTCAATGATACGAATTATGGAACGTATTATGGATTAATTATTGCGGTTGGCAATACTTTGGAGAATATAAAAATATCTGCAAAATAGATATGCCGGCGTATCGGTTCGGTATGTTAAGGTGGTATATATTATATGAAAAAAAAAGATGGTTTTATTAACAGATTTTTGTGTTTTGTTATTGTTATCAGCGTATGCGCCGTAATACCGGTATCGTTCTCAAAGAAAGTACAAGCAGAGGGCAGCATTAACGCGAATGAGGCTAGGGTAATTGCGGCTGCAAGGGGAACCTTTGAATATAATGGCGAGACATATGTTGCAAAACAGAATTATGTTGACCAGCTCATTAATAAGCTGAGCAGTGAAGACGTCGATTTGACGTCAGAACAGGCCGACGAGGCAATATCCGCCATATATGCCAATGTCGGAAACGGTGTTGCGTCGGGGTATATTGTAAAGACCGGCACGGACGGAGACGGGCAGAATAAGGATGATAAAACGCCCCCGCCGGAAGAAGGGCAGAAAAACCCTGATAATGAGCAGGGAAATCCGGATAATAAAGAAGATGGTCCCGAAGTGAAAGCTTTGGAAGTTATTGAAAATGATGATGGCACTCTGACTGTTGAAGACGAAGATGGAAAAGTGATTTTTCAATTTGACGGCATTTTGAAAAATACCGGATTTTCATATAATCATACGGTTATATTAATAATATTGTTAGGAGCTGTCATATTATGCGTTTTAATATATTCAGTAGTGATAATCAAAGACATAGAAAGATAGTAATAGTAAGAGGAATCATTGTTACAGTTCTGGCAGCGTTAATCAGTGTGGCATTATTTCTGCTGGCAGGCAGTAAATACACGGATATGATGTTTGCTGATTTTTCGTATGCCGTTATACAGGGCGGCACATATGATGATATGGATACGAATATTGAATTAAACACTATCAGCGAAGGTCAAATCAAGAACGAAGAATGGGTGTCGCCGGTTGTGGACGGGCAATACGGATACATTGTCTGTGATGAAATAGGCATGAATGTACCTCTATATTATGGGGATAATGAAAATATCCTTCTTAAGGGAGCGGGCCATTCGGTTTCTTCTTATTTTCCAGGGCAGGGTGGGACTATCCTTGTCGGAGGTCATGATACTACGTTTTTTGGATGTCTTGAAAATATGAAGCAGGATATGAAAGTAAAGATAAATACGCAATATGGCGCTTTTGAATACATTGTAACAGAAATTAACACTGTGAAAGGTTCGGATTACGATATTATATCGGATAAGGAACAATTAGTTTTGTATACATGTTATCCGTTTGGAAAGACCAGCTCCTCGAGGACGCAAAAAATAATTTTTGTCTGTGACAAGGTAAGCGGTCCGGTTATTGGAGGTGTCGGTGATGAGTAAGGGGAGCAGCCATAGGAAAAAAAATAAGCGGGTTATTATTTTAAGCGGTATGATATCGCTGTTTATAACTTTATGCATGACATTTATACTGCTATCTGTCTTATTAAAGGGAGGCCTGTTTAACGAAAAAATGTTCAGGCAGACCCTTAGCGTAAGCAAGTATTATGAGAACAAGATTGAGGATGTCAGAGAGTCTGTCAGGGAAAAACTGGTGCTTGCAGGACTTCCTGAGGATATGAGCGATGATGTGATTACAATCACCGCAATTACAATTGATGCGAATAAAAAGATAAAAAGCGGCAGAAACGATATTACGCACGAATTGTCTGACAGCACGAAGCAATTCGGGGACATGCTTCGGGAAAATATTTATGAATATTTTGGAGAAACCGGCGTCCCAATTACAGACGAAATAAAAAAGTCTGTGGAGCTTATTGTTACGGAGATTGTGAAAGATTATAATACGCACATGACGCTTTTGTTTGCAAGAATGTACAATGACTTTCATGATAAGTACGCGCATATATTTGATATAGTGATATGCGTATCGGCCGCAGTTTTGATAATATGTTCCGTAGTTGCCGTGTTGCTTCATTCAAGAAAATACCGCGGGCTTCGTTATGTTGGCTACGGAATTCTTGCCGGTTCAATTGTTACGGAAATAATTGCGCTGATAATGGAAATGAAACTGAGGAACATGCTTCCTGACAATAAAACGGAATATTACAAATTTGTGAATACGTTTATTGATAAAAGCTTTTCGCAGGGTATATATATGTGTTTTGCGGGAGTGTTGTTATTCAGTCTTGTCAGTCTTATGACATATTATCTGAAAAAACAGGTTATTTAAAGGTATAGTAAAAGAAAATTTATTATAATACATTTTGTTATTTTATTTTGTGGAAACGAGGTGAAAATATATGCCTGAGGAAGGGTATATTGATATACATACACATATTATTCCCGGAGTCGACGACGGTTCAAAAAATATTGAGGAGACTGTCAGTATGCTTGAGACGGCTTATAATCAGGGGATTAGAACTATGTATGCCACCCCGCATTACGGTTCGGGCAAAGAAAGATATGACAGGGAATATCTGATAAAACAGTATGAACTTGTAAAAGAAAAAGCCTGTCAAATTGGAGACGGGATTGAAATATTACTTGGGAATGAAATATACTATAGGCATGGAACGGTTGATGAAATTAAGAGCGGACAGGCCCTTACGATGAATAATACCAAATATGTACTTATAGAGTTTGATGTAGATATAAGATACAAGGAGTTGTACTCTGCGCTGCAGAAAATAGTCTTATCAGGATATAGACCAATACTTGCGCATATAGAAAGGTATTACTGTCTGCATAAAAAATTTGATTTGTTATACGCGATTAAGAGCCTTGGGGTGTGTCTGCAGATAAATGCGTCGTCGGTTATACCAAAGATTCAGTCAGAAGCGTCTTTCTGCAGGAAAGCCATCAGGGACGGATATATCTCTTTTTTGGGAAGCGACTGTCACAGTGCAGGATGGAGGCCTCCGTGTATGGCGGATGCCGTCAAGGCCCTGACAAAGAAGACGCCTGAAAAAATTATGGACAGAATACTGTATAAAAATCCTGCGAAGATATATAATAATGAATTTATTTAATATATTTGAATACATTAACGTAAAGTCAAAAGGAGAATAGAGATGGAACATCAAAATGATGAAATAGAAATTGATTTAATGGAAATATTGTATGTAATAAGGAGCAAAATCGTAATGATTATCCTGACTGCAATGATATTCGGAATTACTTCGGGTCTGGTTACGCATTATATGGTTACCCCAAAATATTCCTCTACGTCTTCGATATATGTGCTGGCAAACAGCGATGTCTCATCAATTTCGATAACGGATTTGCAGATTGGAAAGTCGCTCACAAGCGACTATGTTCAGATGATACAGAGCAGAACCGTATTAGAGAACGTAATAAGTAACCTTAATATGGGGGACGAGCTGACATATCAGGGCTTGCTCGGCTGTATCAGTATTTCAAATCCATCGGATACGCGTATCCTTAACCTGACTGTTACGTATGACGATCCGAGAATAGCGAAAGAGCTTGTGGACGAGCTGGCAGAGGAGTCAATAGAGAGAATTTCTGATATAATGGTTACTAAGGCTCATATTTATGAAAAAGGCTATATAAAATCCAGGCCGGTCAGCCCGAATGTCAGAAAGAATATTATTATAGCTTTCATTATTGGGTTCATTTTTGCCGTCGGTATAGTTATAGTTATTAATTTGATGGATGATACTATCCACTCGCCGGAGGACGTCGAAAAATACCTGAATCTGAACACGCTTGCCGCAATACCTGTGAGTGAGGACTCCGAGGTGCAGATTAGAAAAGATGACAGAAAGCGCCGCGGAAGAGGTTCAAGGAAACAGTTTAAAAAAAATAAGAAAAGAAGTTAACGATTCATAATATAAATGTATTGTTGAAATAAGGTGTCATGACAGGAGGAAATTACGGTGAATAAAGTTGAATTTGGAAAACTGGACAAGCTTGAATACGGCATTAACGAAGCATATAAGACGCTTAGGACAAACCTGTCGTTCTGCGGGGATGACATTAAGGTTATTCTGCTTACAAGCTGTACTCCAAACGAGGGTAAGAGTACTGTTTTGATTCGATTGTCTCAGGCTCTCGCGGAGGATAACAAAAAGGTTATAATCATTGACGCTGATTTGAGAAAATCAGTCCTGATTGGACGGCATGGGATTACGGGAGAGAAGGACATAAAGGGTTTGTCCCATTATCTTTCGGGACAGGCAGCTCTTGAAGATGTAATATGTGAGACCGATATTGACGGCATGTTTGCAATATTTGCAGGTCCGGTAACGCCGAATCCTACCGAGCTGCTCGGAAACAAATATTTTAACAGGATGATTGAAATGCTGCGGGGATTGTTCGACTATATTATAATAGACGCTCCGCCGCTTGGGTCCGTTATTGACGCGGCTGTAATAACGAAGGTGTGCGACGGAGCCATCCTTGTAATTGAGAATAATGTTATAAGTTACAAATTTGCTCAGGATGTAAAAAAACAGCTTGAAATGACGGATTGTAAAATACTCGGCGCTATCCTTAACAAGGTTGATACAAGTAAAAAAGGATATTACAGGGGATATGGGGGATATTATAAAGGCTATTACAGAAAACGGTATTACGGAGGTTACGGAAGTAAGTACGGTTACTATGGCAAATATGAAAAATATGGCGAATACGGTAATCCGGAACAGGATGGGGATAAGGATAATTAACTAGGGGGTTGAGCCATGAATGTGGGTAAAGATTACAGACATTCTGGACTTGCTGTCAGGCTTGCTGATATATTAGTATTAATTATAGCAGATCATATTGCAAATATAATTGTATTTAGGAAATGGAGTTATAATTTTGTTAATATGGGAGAGCCCGATTTAAAATGGGTTATGGTTATGGGCTATCTTGTCAGTACGGTGTTTTTTACCGGAACGAAGAATTATATCAGCTATGGAATATATAAGGAAATATACAATACGCTTAAAGTTCATTTTAACATAGTGGTTTTTACGCTGTGTTACATGTATTTAAAAAAGATAAGCTCTGATTATTCCCGTTTTCATTTTATTATATACGTATGTTTTGATATAATTTTAATGATAACGGTACACCGGATAATGCGTCACATGATAATAAAAAAGTTCCGCGACACTACATATTGTGAACGAGTGCTTTTTATAACGGATAGCGAAAGGGCGCTGCCGACAATTCAGAAGATGAAAAAAACAAAAAACTGGGATTTCAGGGTGGATGGTGTCGCCCTTATAGATACGGATGAGGTCGGAGGCGAGATATGCGGTATACCGGTTGTCGGAAGCAGGGAAAATTTTCTTGACGTTTTACAGCATGGAATCTATGACAGCGTATTAATTAAAATAAAGGAAAGTGATAAATGTAACTTTGAAGAGAATATAAGTCATATGATAGATATGGGAGTGACCGTCCACATAAATATTGATGATTTTGATATTTCCGTTCCTGTAGGCGTCCGCTTTGACAAGATGGGACTTCTCGGAGTTGTTACGTTTAAATTATACGAATATAATTTTGCACAGGTATTTATAAAACGTGTAATGGATATTGTCGGTTCGATACTTGGAATGTTTTTTCTCGGAATTGCAATGCTGATTTTTGCTCCGCTGATTAAGCTTGAATCCAAGGGACCGGTACTGTTTCGGCAAATTAGAATAGGAAAGGGCGGCAGGCGGTTCTATATATACAAATTTCGTTCTATGATTAATGGCGCTGAAGAAAAAAAAGCGGAGCTTATTAATCAGAATCAGATGGACGGACAAATTTTCAAATTGAAAGACGACCCGAGAATTACAAAAGTAGGAAGGTTTATGCGCAAATTCAGTATAGACGAACTTCCGCAGTTTATTAACGTTTTTAGGGGTCAGATGAGCCTTGTCGGTACAAGGCCGCCTACGGAGGATGAGTTTCTTGAGTATGAGACCATTCATAGAAGACGAGTGAGCATCAAACCGGGAATGACAGGGTTATGGCAGGTTAGCGGCAGAAGTTCCGTAACTGATTTTAACGATATTGTACGGCTTGATTGTGAATATATCGATAATTGGTCGGTCGGACAGGATATAAAGATTCTGTTTAAAACCGTATGGGTTGTTTTATTTGGAAAAGGCGCGCAGTAGCTATATTAAGGTACGGCGTTCCCTTAACAGTACGGTATTTGTTTATATTATATGATTATATGACTTGACTTATACGCAGATTATTGTAAAATGTATTGTGGTGTCTTAAAATGAGACATGTAAGTATAGAAAGGAAAGGTACGGTTTTATATGAATTCAGCAAAAAGAGTTTCAAACCAGACAATTAAAAATAATGACAAGAAATCAAAGAATACGGCGCCGGCAGAAAGCGCAGGCAAAAAAAATGTAATAATACTGTCGGTTGTCGGTATTGTTTTGTTGCTTGTAATATCCGTGGTGTTATGGGAGAATCTTCATCCACGTTTAATCTTTACGGTAAACGGTACCAAAGTATACCTTGGCGATATGATGACGGATATATATATGTCGGAGTCTACAGGTCAGTACATGGACAACCTTTACAAGCAGAACTATGGTTCTGGTTCGAGCTACTGGGATGCCGAAAATAACGATGGGATGACTTACGGTGATATTCTTAAAGATAATACGCTTGAGGCTTCCATGCAGCGTGAGATGATGTATAAGGAAGCTGTCGAGGCTGGCTATACGCTCACTGACGAGGAGAATACGACATGTGAGGAGAATACAACTTCGCTTTATGACCAGCTTTCCAGTTCAGTTAAGAACAAGTCGGGTCTTAACAGAAAGAAGATACTTCAGTATTACAAGAAAAAAACATTGGCAGACAGATATAAGGCGGACTGGATTGACTCATTTGAAATAAATGACGAGGCGCTCATTGCGGAGGCAGGAATTACGAAAGAGGATTACCGTCAGTATGATATACAGTATTATTATATTCCGTATACGGAGACGGATGACCAGGGGAACGAGACGCCGGTAAGCGATGACAAGAAGGCCGAGGCGTTAAAAGAACTGGAGGCTTCATACGGCGACATTGCGGGACTTGCTGATTTTACCACTTATATTGACGACGGTACCGCGCATAATCATGAGGAAGGAACGGAGAATGCGGCTGAGCAAACCGAAGCTCCTGCGGAAGATGCGGGACCGAAAGCGCCGGAGGGAACGAATATCAAATACACGACCAAGAGCTTTATTGAAAAGGATGAGCCTGTATTTTCGGCAGAGCTTACAGCCCAGGTGAAAGCTATGGAGAACGGTACTGTGACCGAAGGTGTTGTCGAGGACGAAAACGGATGCTACATTATAAAGATGGTTGAAAATAACAGTACTGAGAAGTATGACTCCGAGTGTGAGTCTGTCGTAACCGAAAAAGAGAATGAAGAGTTCCAGACCAAGATTGATGAGCTGGAGGTAGATAAGTATCTGATAGAGGTTAACGATAAAGAGTGGGACAAGGTTACATTCGGAAGTGTTACAATCAACTAATAAAAGAATGAAAACGGGCTTCGGCGAATCGGGATGACAAGCCGGAGCCGTTAGAATATATAAGGAGATGAAACGATGGGCGGAGTAAGAAGAATATATGTCGAAAAGAAAAGGCCGTACGCTATTGCGGCAAAGGATTTAAAGAAAGAGATTAAAAGCTATCTTGGCATTGACGGCCTTGCGAGTGTGCGCGTACTTGTGAGATATGACATTGAGAACATATCGAACGACACTTACAGAGCGGCTTCTAATACTGTATTTGCGGAGCCTCCGGTGGATGATTTGTACGAAGGTTCGTTTCCCGGCGCCGATTCCGGAAAAATATTTTCCGTTGAGTATCTTCCGGGACAGTTTGACCAGAGGGCGGATTCCGCCGAACAGTGCGTGAAGCTTCTCAATGAAAGCGAGGAGCCTGTAATACGTTCTGCCACAACGTATGTTCTTGAGGGAAATATAACGGATGAGGATTTTGACAGAATAAAGGCATACTGCATTAATCCTGTTGATTCCAGGGAGACGGATGAGGTAATCCCGGAAACGCTTGTACAGAAATTTGAGGAGCCTGCCGATATCACGGTGTTTGAAGGCTTCCGTGACATGCGGCAGGAGGAGCTTAAAAAACTATATGACTCTCTTAATCTTGCTATGACTTTCAAAGATTTTCTCCATATACAGAATTATTATAGGGACGAAGAAAAGAGGGACCCGTCGTTTACGGAAATCCGGGTTCTTGACACATACTGGTCCGATCACTGCCGTCATACGACATTCTTAACTGAGCTTAAGAATGTAAGTTTTGAAGACGGTTATTACACCGAACCAATCAAGGCGTCTTATGAAAAATATTCTGATAATTTTAAGGAGCTGTATGACGGACGAACTGACAAATATGTTTCGCTCATGGACATAGCCCTTATGGCTATGAAAAAGCTTAGAAAAGATGGAAAACTTGCGGACATGGAAGTGTCCGATGAGATTAACGCATGCTCCATAATCGTTCCTGTCGAGATAGACGGAAAAACGGAGGAGTGGCTTGTATTCTTTAAAAATGAAACCCATAACCATCCTACGGAGATTGAACCTTTCGGAGGCGCCGCTACCTGTCTTGGCGGTGCGATAAGGGACCCGTTATCAGGAAGGGGTTACGTATACCAGGCGATGCGTGTAACTGGAGCCGCCGACCCGACCGTATCGCTAGGAGATACGCTTGCGGGCAAGCTTTCACAGAGAAAGATTACTACCGGGGCTGCGGCAGGGTACAGCTCGTACGGAAACCAGATTGGCCTTGCTACAGGCCTTGTAAATGAAGTCTATCATCCAGACTATGTTGCAAAGAGGATGGAAATAGGAGCCGTTATGGGCGCGGCTCCGAGAAAAAATGTTATACGAGAAAATTCTGACCCGGGAGACATAATCATACTTCTTGGCGGAAGGACAGGACGCGACGGCTGCGGAGGAGCAACGGGTTCGTCAAAAGCCCATAACACGCAGTCCATAGATACGTGCGGTGCGGAAGTGCAGAAGGGAAATGCGCCTACAGAGCGCAAAATACAGAGGCTTTTCAGGCGCGCGGAAGTAAGCAGTATAATTAAAAAATGTAACGATTTCGGAGCGGGCGGCGTATCGGTTGCAATCGGAGAGCTTGCCGCGGGACTTAGGATTGAACTTGACAAGGTTCCGAAAAAATATGCCGGTCTTGACGGAACAGAGCTTGCGATATCAGAGTCGCAGGAGAGAATGGCGGTTGTCGTAGACCCGTCGAATGTTGACAAGATGCTTGGATTTGCCGCCGAGGAAAACCTTGAGGCGATTGCTGTAGCGGTAGTAACCGAGGAGCCAAGACTTGTGATGGAATGGCGCGGTAAGACGATTGTCGATTTGTCCAGGGCTTTTCTTGACACGAACGGCGCGCACCAGGAGACGGACGTTATTGTGACAATGCCTGACAGGGATAAGAGTTATTTTAATGAAGCGGAGAAGACAGGGGATGTAAAAGAAAAATGGCTCCGGACATTATCCGACCTTAACGTATGTTCCCAGAAAGGTCTTGTCGAGATGTTTGACAGCTCAATCGGAGCCGGAACCGTACTTATGCCTTACGGAGGAAAGTACCAGCTCACGCCTATACAGACGATGGTTGCAAAACTTCCGGTGCTTGAGGGCGCATGTGATACGGTTACGATGATGAGTTATGGGCTTGATCCGTATCTCTCAAGCTGGAGTCCGTATCACGGTTCGCATTATGCCGTTCTGTCTTCAGTTGCAAAGATTGTTGCTGCGGGCGGAGACTATCATAAGATAAGGTTTACGTTCCAGGAATATTTCAGAAGACTTGGCGATAATCCGAAAAACTGGGGAGAGCCGATGTCTGCGCTGCTTGGGGCATATGACGCGCAAATGAGACTGGGGCTTCCGTCAATAGGCGGAAAGGACAGTATGTCGGGTACATTTAACGACATCAATGTGCCGCCTACACTGTGTTCATTCGCTGTAGCTGTCGGAAAACTTGGTAATGTTATAACGCCTGAGTTCAAGTACGCGGGCAATAAGATTGTAGTGTTTGATATAAAGAAAGACAAGTACGACCTTCCTGACTATGAATATATGGAAGAGATGTACGACGGCATATCACAGATGATTGCAGACGGAATACTGAAATCCGTATACGCGGTCGGTTACGGCGGAATTTGTGAGGCCGTGAGCAAGATGGCGTTTGGTAACAGGCTTGGCGTTAAGATATATGACGAGGCATGCGGCGAAGGTCTGTTCGCAAAGCTCTACGGAGGATTTGTAGCGGAAGTTTCGGCGTCTGATATCGATAAAATACAAGATAAATATAAGGTTGCATATAAAGTTGTCGGGGAAATTACAGAAGATGCGTCATTTACATTCGGAAGTGATGTAATAACAATGGACGATGCGCTTACCGCGTGGACTTCAAAGCTTGAACAGGTGTTCCCGACATCATCCGAACCTGAAAATAAGGGATTCATTAACGACACATACAGTGAGAAAAACGTATATGTGTGCAAGAATAAGGTAGCTGTTCCTGAAGTGTTTGTGCCGGTATTCCCTGGAACAAACTGCGAGTACGATACATCGCTTGCATTTAAAAGGGCGGGCGCTAAGGTTAACAGCGTAGTATTCAGGAATATGTCGGAATCCGACATAAGGGAGTCGGTCGACGCCTTTGAAAAGGCGATAAAGAATGCGCAGATTCTTATGTTCTCCGGCGGATTCAGCGCAGGCGACGAGCCTGACGGCTCGGCTAAGTTTATAGCATCCGTATTCAGAAACGAGAAGATTACCGCGGCGGTTCATGAACTCCTTGCGGAGCGTGACGGACTCGTGCTCGGAATATGTAACGGATTCCAGGCATTGATTAAGCTCGGACTCGTTCCATACGGAAAAGTATGCGAGCAGAAACCAGATTCGCCTACGCTGACGACAAACAGTATCGGACGCCATATTTCAAAGTCTGTATATACAAAGGTAGTCTCTGATAAATCGCCATGGATGCTGAAAGCAAATGTAGGAGACGTGTATACAATTCCTGCCTCACACGGAGAGGGAAGGTTTGTCGCTGACGATGCATGGATTAAGACGTTGTTTGAAAACGGACAGGTAGCAACCCAGTATGTCGATGTAGACGGTAATCCTACGATGGACGAGGCATTTAATCCGAACGGATCATACTGTTCCATTGAGGGTATAACGAGCATGGACGGAAGAGTTCTCGGAAAGATGGCGCATTCGGAGCGTATAGGAACCGGTGTTGCAATGAATATATCGGGAGCGCAGGACCAGAAGATTTTTGAGTCCGGAGTTGCGTATTTTTCGTAAGCGCATAAGCGTTTGACTGGGGGATGGTATAGTATGGCGATACCGGTTCAGCAGGTTTTCAAGAGGGTTGAGAAGAAGTATCTTGTTGACGCAAAACATTATAACGAATTGATGTCTGTTTTGACAGAACATATGAAAGCTGACGAGTACGGGCTTCATACCATATGTAATGTATATTATGACAATAGTAACAACGACCTGATTCGAGTATCGATTGATAAGCCCGTATACAAAGAGAAATTCAGGGTGAGAAGTTATGGTATACCATCTGATGACGATACCGTATTTCTTGAAATAAAGAAAAAGGCGCAGGGAGTTGTATATAAGAGAAGAATCCCCTTTCAGATGAGGGATGCGAGCGAAGTTTTAAAAACGATAAGCGAGTCAGATAAAATGTCGGGAATCATCGTTGGATTTGACGGCAATGACAGTAGTTATCCGGTATTTGACGACGTGTCTAACAGGCAGATAATGCATGAAATTGAATATATAATTAAGCATTACGGCCTTGTTCCCGACACATATGTTGCATATGACAGGATT
>JAAVXK010000129.1 GCA_022790615.1 Lachnospiraceae bacterium | reverse complement strand
GTGTTACCACCTGTATTCAGATACGAGGCCCATTATCAGCAACGCATTCTGCACTCAACCGATACGCAGATACTATATCGTTTATATCGTTTCCATTGTAACGTATGGAAAACACGTTGGAGTCTACTTAAAACAGCCTTATAACAACAGCCTGTTCCTTTCAATCCAAAGCTCCGAGGCTACCTTCCATATCTGCATCACGAGAACTTCCACCATCCGCTCCCTCTCTTATGCTTCTGCAGGAAATGTACTCCTCCTCATCACTGCCTTTAACAAAAATTAATTTAATTCAGTATAATAAACTACTTTAAAAATGTCAATACCTTAATTTTTAAGTTTGCATTTTTTATTTTACCAATTTAATTTTGCAAAATTTACTTTTCATCTTTCTTCTTCACATTATCGGAAAAGATAAAGTCTTTCAACGCCTCCCTATTCTTCTCAACATCAATATCAAGCACGTCGCCGTCAGGGGTATCTTCCAGTCCCTTGAAAGAGCCGTCGACAGGAATCCTTAACTGGTCAATCGTTGTTGTTCCAAGGAATATTACGTTGGTCATATACTCTATTATCTTATCCTCGCTCAAATCTGTAGTAACTTCAGGCATAACTGCGTTTAGCACATCATACCACTTGTTTACGGGCTTCTTTTTCATTTTCTTGAAAATCTGTTCAAGGACATACCTCTGGCGGTCGGTACGTCCAAAGTCCGCGCGCAAATCCTGTCTGAGCCTGCAGTATGCAAGCGCCTGCGTACCGTTCATCTTATTCTTTCCGGGTTTTAAATCAAGCACAGATGTTCTGTGATATCTTTTCATGAGAATTTCATGTTCTTCGTCAGTCAGTTCTATATTAACGCCTCCCAGTGTGTTGATAACCCGTTTAAACGCCGCAAAATCAACGATTACATATCCGTCTACTTTTATTCCAAAATGCTGAAGTATCGTTTTGTATAGCAGTTCAACACCGCCGGATGAATACGCAAAATTAAATTTGTGCTTACCTTTGCCCGGTATATCAAGATACATGTCCCTCATTAACGACGTAAGCTTTAGCTTCTTATTCTTTAAATCTATCGTCGCTATCATACACGAATCGGAACGTCCCGAATCCGCCCACGATTCACGCTTATCGGCCCCGACAAGAAGAATATTAATTACATCATCGCTTGTAATGAACTCAGCCCCATTGCTTAAAGCTTCCTTGTCAACATTTTGTATTATGGGATTCGTATCAAAATTAGCAAGAATAAATGAACCGTGAATTTTCCATCTCAACGCCGCAACTCTATTTCCTGCAACAGCCGCACAGATAAACAAAACAGCGAGAACAATACTTTTAATGATGACGCGGCGTTTTT
The DNA here is from genome assembly GCA_022790615.1 of Lachnospiraceae bacterium. Classification (GTDB taxonomy): domain Bacteria; phylum Bacillota; class Clostridia; order Lachnospirales; family Lachnospiraceae; genus V9D3004. Next base: position 14,149 of record JAAVXK010000129.1, on the reverse strand, counting down.
TGCGCTTCTTTTTTTTCTCATTATCAATCTTTTCTTCCTGCCCATAAGTATATATTCCTTCCATGTGATTAATCCTCTCTTAATTATCTTTGTCAGTATCCTTTTTATTCATCCAATATAATCTGTTCATAGTGCACCTTAATATTTTTTTGCCGCTTAATCTCTTATATCTTTTACCTTTCCTATAACCCATATACTTAAATGCACTTTCAAGAAAAAGGTCTGGCACCATATAGATCCTGCCGGCTTTTACAAGTTTTTTCGCAACTGTAATAACCATTTTTATACCCTCTCCCTCAGACGGAACACCGTCAAAAATTTCCGGATGTTCCTCCTGTGATACTGCGAGGTCAAAATTTCTCCTGTACTGCTCCATATAGGTGTAATGGTGCGAATGTACAACCCTGGCTTCAGGCGTATACATTACAGTATACCCAAGATTCACAAGCGATGCCGCCATAATCATATCTTCATTAAAAATCGTTCGCCTTACAAATCCTCCGGCCTCATCATAGCACACTTTTTTATACATTGCACACACATCTGAACAAAAATATGTTTTTATACCGTAACATGATAATGTGTCAGAGTTTTGAACTCTTTCAGTCTCCGGATAGTTAAATTCCCTTATTATCTTTTCCGTAAGCGTCGCATCCTTTGCAGGAAGCTGTCTTGCATATGCGGCCGCGACATTTTTATTTTCAAACTTTTTTAATAGCGAGGAAATAAGATTATTATCGGCCGGAACCGCATCCTGCGTCATAAACAGCATATATTCCGCGTCTGATAAAGACGCCGCGTACGCTCTTGTTCCTCCATGGTCAAAATCCTTTTTCTCTATACAAACCGTCTCAACAAAAGTCTTATCCCCATAACAGGATATATATTCCGCGCAGCCGGCCGGGTCACTGTCTTTTCCCTCCGGCAGCGTCCATATAAGTATGATCCTGTCAGCCCTTACCGACTGCCTGGATAGGCCGCTCAGCAGCTTTTTTAATTTTTCATCCGGATTATAGACGGGTATAATAACGTCAATCCTATTCATACGCGTTTCTCCCTGATTAACATTTTAGCAACCTTGACCGCCTCCCCTGCGTCGGCAGAATACGCATCCGCGCCAATCTCCTTTGCAAAGCTTTCCGTCACCACCGCGCCGCCAATCATTATCTTTGCGCATAATCCTCTTTCCTTAGCCTTATTGACAACTTGTTTCATCTCCATCATCGTCGTAGTCATTAGCGCCGACAATCCTATAATATCCGCCTTATAATGAATCGCGGCGTCTATTATGTCGTCTGCATCAACATTTTTTCCGAGGTCATATACTGTGAAACCACAGTTTTTCAACATAATTGCAACAAGATTCTTACCAATGTCATGTATATCCCCCCTGACCGTTGCAATAACGACGACTCCTTCGGTCTCCAGGCCGTCCTTATCAGACATAAGCGGTTCAAGGTAATCTATACAGTTTTTCATACTTTCCGCGCTGCCCATAAGCTGCGGCAGAAAATATCTTCCCGACTCGTACAGCCGGCCTACCCTGTTGATAGCGGGTATCAGAGCGCCGTCAATTATACTCTGCGGCATAATTCCTTCATCCGCAAGAAATTTAACTCTGTTAAGCGACTGCTCTTTTCTTCCTTTTACGATAAGCTCGTACAGTTCCCCGTCAATGACGGATACGTCAGCCTCGCTGCCCATATTCGTTCTATGAACCGCACTTTTTGTATCTCCACTGTTATTATTCGCATTTTTCTCATTATTTCTTACATGTTCAGGATTAAAAACCGTAATTCTGTCCACATACCTCAAATCAGCGTCGTTCCTTGCAAGCAAAAGGTCAGTCGCATGTATTACGTTCATGAACATTTCCTGCATAGGATTCGCTATCGCCATTGTAAGCCCCGCGCTAATCGCAAGCGCGACAAAAGCGGAGTTAATATACATCCTCTCAGGAAGTCCGAACGATATATTCGAAAGCCCGCAGACCGTCTCAACACCAAGTTCCTGCGTACAGTACCGAATCGTCTCCACAGTTTCAAGCGCCGCGTTCTTATTGGCCCCGACAGTCGCAACAAGACCGTCGACAACAATGTCCTTTGAGGATATATCATATTGCGCCGCGGCTTTCATTATAGTGTGAATTATCTCTTTCTTCTCCTCCACATTCTCAGGAAGCCCTTTCTCCGACAACGGCAAAAGAACAAACATCGCGCCGTATTTTTTTGCTATCGGGAGAAGCCTGTCCATCTTTTCGGCGTCAAGACTTATTGAATTCATCAACGCCCTTCCGGGATAATTTCTGAGCGCATACTCCATAGCCTCCGGATTGCTGGTGTCAATGGAGAGCGGCAGATCCACCGTCTGTGACAGCGTTGTAACCGCATCAAACAATACCTTCTTTTCATCTATTCCGTTCATGCCTACATTGACGTCAAGTATTTCAGCCCCGTATTCTTCCTGTTCCTCAGCCATACACGCGACAAGCTCCATACTGCCGTCACGCAGCGACGCCTGAAGTTCTTTCTTACCCGTGGGATTAATCCTCTCGCCGATTATGATAAGCTTTTCTTTTTTTGATATGTCCACAGTCTTTCTCTCGCTTGACAAAAGCTTTAATGACCCGGCCTTTCTTTTTCTGTCGTCACACTTTTTCCTAATCTTTTCATAATCGAGTCCATTGACACGTTCCCTGACATTCCTTATACACACAGCGTCTGTTCCGCAGCATCCGCCAACAATCGACGCTCCGGCCTCTATCAGTTTCTCTATTCCTTCGGCAAATTCCTCCGGCGTCTGCGTATATACCGTCTCATTGTCTACCAGACTCGGCATGCCGCAGTTAGGCTTTGCAATTACAGGTATGGTCGCGGCGTACGCCATCTTTTCAATGATTGGGATCATCTTATCATAACCCGATGAACAGTTCGCCCCGACAGCGTCAACCCCCATAGACTGCAGAACATTCACTGCGGTAACCGGGTCGGTTCCAAAAAGCGTCCTTCCGTCGTCCCCAAACGACAGCGTAACCATAATAGGAAGGTTATTCGTCTCTTTTATGGCAAGCGCCGCCGCCCTGCATTCCTGCAGGCTCATCATCGTCTCTACCACATACAAATCAACGCCGGCCTTTTCAAGGTATCGCGCCTGTTCCTTATACACATCAACAAGCTCTTCAAATTTCAACTCGCCTATCGGATAGATCTGCTCTCCGGTCATCGTAAGGTCGCCTGCGATAAGACATCTTCTCTTTCCTTCACAGGCCGCATCGTGGACAGCTCTTTTACTCAAACGAACAAGTTCGCAATTAATCCTCTCCGCATCTTCGGCAAGACCATACTCGGCAAGCTTAATACGGTTTCCGGTAAACGTAGGGGCATATATAATATTGCTGCCAGCCTCTATATATTGTTTCTGTATATCTATAAGCAGCTGCCCATGCTCGAGTATCCACTGTTCGGGACATACGCCGGATGGCATGCCGTTCTTTTGCAGGATGGAACCCGTCGCCCCGTCGAGTATAACAATTCCTTCTTTGACATAAGCTGAAAATTCATCTCTCGTCATAACAAATCCTCCAATGAATGTGCTGTATCAGTTAAGGTATTATACTACAAAATGCCGTTTTAGGAAAGTAAAAATACAATTGTAATATACAGTCCGGCTATACTCGACCGGCTACACCCGAAAACCAGCCTGCACAAACGGCAGCATCAGAATATACCCCAGATATATACTCGGTATAAGCGGCCTTACGCCGCCAGACCCACCGTTCTTTTTTATAACATACCTAAAGTTCAGCAATACGAACACTATCATGACAAGACAAAAGAATATACAATTGTAGTATGCGTCAAAATACACGACGCATACTACCGATAGAACATCACCGTCGCCTTCTCCGTATATTCGAAACTTTGCCATAAGATCGTATACAATGACAGTAACAAGCACGGCGGCCAGTTTTGGCAGAATATTCTCCATACCGTTACTGATTATATTCACTGCGGTTAACATAATTGGAATTACGGCGTAGTACTCCATAATTTCATATACATTGCAGGTTACATGATCCGCATATGCCACGCATGCAAGCCAGAACGCGCAAAGTATGTAGGGCGTAAGACAATACATCCCTCTGAAAAATATATATGTCAGGGATATGGCGGCGCCTGCCAGATTACATGCCAAAAATAATATTAAATGTCTCTTTTTAACTTCTAATCCCTCATAAATAAATATCTTATATAACGCAAACGTATTAAATAGTACTCCTACCATACAGTTATCGCAGTCTCGTCCTTATGCTCCTTAAAATCTGTTCTCTATTTTTTGAATTGTCACAGTCAAGAAAATATTCTGCCGAATTGCCAACCATGTCAGTTGCTATGACGGACACGGAATCTGTAACGCCGGCATACTCTGACAAATCCAGATATATCTGTTCGTTGCCGGATGCATCAAATGAATATGAACCGCATATTACGTCGTCTCTTTTCACCTGAACCCTGCTTATGCCTGAATGTATATCGCTTATTTCAATATTTCCTGTACATGTACTTTTATTCCACGGATTATTTGCAGGATATGTTAGCGCAGGGGCGTCACAGTCTATATTAAGATATAATTTCTTATTAAGCCTGTTGCCGACCCTATCTTTAACATCAATCACAAGCATATTCCTCGAAGTTTTTACATTGTCTTTATAATATTGGGATAATTTTAATACAGCGCTGTCATACTCTGTCTGTATAACATCATAGTTTTGTTCCGGAAATACTGACATGACCGAAAAATCACTGATAAACAGCGGATTATATCTTTTGGCGGCAACAAAACCGCTATACCTGTCCCTGAGTATTATCCCTCCGTCAAGATGTTTTCTCCCAATCCACCTTCCGTCATTGACATCGATACCTTCAAGACCTCCATACAGCGTATAATCCGGCGCGCTTGCGTCAATTTTAATTATTTCAGTATAGGACGACCTGTTTCCCGCACAGTCAACGGAAGACAAAGCAACTTTGTTTTCACCTTCCGTCTTAATGACAAATGATACGCTCTCTTTTCTATTCACACTATCGTATGTTCTTCTGCCCTCTACAGTCTCGTTATTACAGATACATTCAAATGCCTGTAATCCGCTTAAATTATCACATGCGGACACATGAACCGATGCATATCCGCGAAACCACCCGCATTTCTCCTTCGTATAACCCGTGCACTTCATTACCGGAGGCGTCACATCCTTTATCATGACAAGACTTACCGGTTCCGAAGCTTCATATCTTCCGCCCGATAAAACGTCAAATATGTATTTGCCGTCCGGAAGATTCCGTATCTGGTCCATAACATCAACACGGTAAGAATATTTATATAATCCGCGCTCCATTGTACCTGCCTCAACTCTGTTGTTCGTCAGCACTAATCGTTCCCCGCTGGCATTATTTTCTTCCTCGGACATTATTACAAGCGCGTTTATCTCTGAATTACCGCCGGAAACTTCAACTTCTATTATACTGTTGTTGTATGAATTAAAGCCGCCGGATATGGAAGCGCTGACTTTATGGGCTTTTGGAACAGATACGCCTATCCAGTCTGAATATCTCTCATTTCCAACATTATCCACCGCATAGACACGATAAGACTCACCGGCCCTTATATTGATTCTGAAATCCGAGGATACGCTGTAATGACTCTTATAAGAGGACATATCTTTTTCAAATAATACGGCTCCGTCGCTTCTGAATACCTTTACTCCTTTAATTCCTGAATTATTGTCGCTAACCGATACCGGAAATGCACAATTCGAGCCATCAAATCCGCTTATATATCTGGGACATGTAATAGAGGGGGCCTCGCTGTCAGACACAAGCGTCAGCACATCATCCTCATTGGACTTAATATCACAAAGATTCGAGTCATTATTATCGTTTGCAGGATAGAGATTGTTATAATAGACTCTGCCTTCCGGGACAACGTATACCGTCTGCCCTTCCGGCGCGGTCATGTAATATTCAACACAGCTTGTAAAATACAACGGACTTGTGGCAAACGTGGTTGTCGCGCCGTAATCAATTCCCTTATGCATTACCGGCTTATTGTCAGTACTGCCGTACAGCAATACGCCCATTTTTCCCCTGTCGTCTCCTCCTAGTCCCTGGGTTACATAATACTTCTGATTATCACCCCATCCGGAAAACCTGTACACATTATAATTCGGATGATACCTGCTGCCTGCGGATTCCGGGTCATAAAACCTGGAGTTAATACCAAGACTAAATACGGAATTCCTTTTCACATACCACTTTCCGTCCTTATAATATATATTATTTCCGCGTATATTCACCGGGTCGACTTTTAACGGGCTTACGGGCGGCATCCTAACTTTCCTGCCGTAAAAATTAGTAAGGTCGTTCGCATTCTTCCACGCTCGGGCCGATTTGATTCCGGAGAGCGTCCTGTACATATACGCCTCCCGCTCGGCTGAAAGCCTTCTTTTATTGCTGTTCTCGGTTACGCTGCCGCACAGCTCCCTTCCGCCCTCCACGACCGTCATAATAGCGTCAAACCTATACGTATTCGTTTTTCTGAATATCTGGTTCCACGTTATACCGCTGTTTCCAAAAAATAATTCCTGAAGCCTGCTAAGCTTCGCTTTCCTGAGTACATATGTGACGTCTTTTTTTGTCACTGACGACACATTCTTTACTATGCTGCCGCCAAGTTTTACCTCTATTGAATCGCTAAGCCCTGCCGCTTCAATAGTAATCGTATATCCTACTGTCCTGTATTTCGTATCTGTTGTCGATTTGCTCCCCCATGAACAGAAATATACATATCCGTCATTTTTATTCAGATACGCGGGTTCGCTGCCGTCACTATGCCTTGTATAAAATGTATATGCATTGTCAAACTCCCCCGCTTTTACATGCCTTGGCTGTAAAAGGAAGATAAGAATAATCACCAGAAATAACGGCTTTATAATATAGGATATTTTTATATTAGTCATTTAAACCACATCCAGTCTTGCTGATTCTTATAATACCCTTGTGTAAAAGCGCGTTAATTCTAGTCTCATCCTCCCTCTCTACAAGTATGTTCAGAGACTTGGCGCTGCCTTCGCCGTCTTCAATGGAACTTCCGTCGTCATTGTACGCTCCGCAGACGTATACATCCGCAAGCACGCTCTCACACTCGTCGGTCATGCCGTCAACGACAGAGATGTTAATAGTATCCCCGCGTCTTATTATTCCAGATACAAACTGCGAAGCCTCGCCCGCGTGTATTCCCATAATAACCGGGTCCTTAATATTACTTATCGGCGCATACTCATTCATAATCATTCCGGCCTCAACCGTAGCGCCGCACGGTATATCTTCAGCAGCTATCGTTCCGGTAAGCGCAGCCGTGCCATTAAAATATTCAACGCCTTCCTTCTCTGCAACCCCGTTTAGACAGAACATATCATCCACATTATCCTCGCTAATCACCGTTCCTTTTTTGATATCCTGAACCGCGGCAATAACATTTTTCCCGGCGCCGACTGCATTCGCCCTGTTTAACACAGCAATTAACACGGCCGCCGCCATACAAAGAACGGCTATTATTCCAAACTTGTTACTACATATTCTTTTCATCTATTATCATCCTCCCCTACTTTGGAATTCTTTACTACATCTACACTCGTCCTTACATGCTCATACCTTGTTATTCCTAAAAAACCAGTTACATACATACCTATATCAACATATATTGTCGCACTCTCTATAACTTTTCCGTCGGGTGTTCTGGGATTCTCATCATAGTCATACGAGGTCTCGGTACAGCCGCCGTCCCGTCCAATATCGTATCTGACCAAACGCCGTCCGTCCGTAACTTCGTATACGATAAAATCATGAATCTCTATCCGGCCAAACAGTTGCCTGTCCTTTGGCGATAAGTCATAGTCAAGATTCAGGCTGTACCTCAATGTCTTCTCGAATATTTCCCTGGAGCGGGCGGGATTATCAATTACGATGCCGCCGTCATTCATAAGCGTATCCATATCGATTATTGCCGCCGAAAGCGCCGATGTGTCCACACTGTCTTTAATTTTAATCTGGTACAGTTTAACGTGTTTTACACTAATTACAAAGAACATAAGTATTCCGGCAAGGCAGATGAGCATAAGCGCGCCAACGTACTCAATAGAGCCTTTTTTTCTTTTCATATACACTCCCCTAGCATTTTGACGTAGATTTTTTTGAAATCGTTATATGCCGAATCTTCCGGTCAGTCCTTTTTCCAAGAAGATTCTCAAACACATACTCCTCCGTCTCTAAAGACGCATGAATCATAAGCGCTATCTCATCGCCGTACTCCGCCTTACTCATTGTCGTCCCCTGAAGATTAATACCTGTAAAACCCGCGCCATCCAAATCCGATATAAGGTTGTTTTTCATATTCTCGGACAGATAACCCTGCGTTTCCATTTTCAGAATATATTCACGCGCTATCTGGTCGGCGTACTCCCGCTTGTCATAGTCTGACATATAAGTGATATACATTACCGTGACGGCCGCCATTGCGGCCATCGCGAGCAATATAGGGAGCAGTTTCATCATACTCCCAGCCTTTTTTTGCATTTTCATTCTCCCACACCTTAAAACGAGCCGAACAGACTCTGTATTTTTTCGTTAAACGTGGCTCCTATAGTTGACACGACCGCCTGAAGCTGTTCCCTGAAAACGATTGCTATGACGACGGCTATGGCGCCAAGCGCAAACTCCATTATTACCTCCTTTCCGCCGCTTTTTTTCTTATATGTTTCATTTGTGCGGCCCGTTTTATAATCGTTTATTTTTTGTATCACATTCTTGTATATTCTTTTTACTTTGTCCATAACCTTTATCCTTTCTTTTTTCATAATTCATTGATTTTATCTGTTTTATTCACTTAAAACATTGCCATTCCCATAATTTCGCTGCCCATGGCATACACGCCTATCGCAAGAATTCCGACAAATATAAGCAGCTGTATGAATTCTATTTTACGTTCAAGCCTTCCCTCGTCACACTTTGCCCTTAAATGCCTGAGCTGGTTAATCTGTCCGCTCATATCGGACAAAATCTGAACGGTTTTTCCGCTGCTTTGCGACTGCGACAGCACTATGCACAAAACCTCGATATGTCTGTTGCAGAATTTTGCTGAAAAGTTATCCACGGCCTCCTGAACTGTCATATTGGTGCTCATCTGATTGCAGAGTTCAAGAAGCGCGGCCTTAAGCCTCTTATTAGCCGTATTAATATAACAGTCCATTAGAGAGTCTTTCAAAAACACTCCCGCCCTCGCCTGAATCCTCATAACGTCATATATGCTCTCAATGTCTGACATCATGGATTCATTATCAGCGCTGTTCGACATACGCACGAGTATGTCAGGAAGCATATAAGCGAAAGCCATGCACGGGATAACAAATATCGCGTTACTATCATTGACGGCAAATATAAGGCATATAATAACCGTGACGGCGGCTTTAACCGCCAAATACCGTGCGGGCGTAACACCGGGAAACATGAATCTGACGCCGTACTGCGTCAGCTTTCTGTCTAAATGTGCAATCCTGTCTCTTATATATCCGTAATGCATCTATTCACCGCCCTTTTTATCATATGTCAGCATTATAAGCACGCTTATCATAAAAACCGCCGCACAGTATAATACAATCACACGTCCGGCAACACTCCCAAACATAAGTCCAAAAAGGCCGCCGCTCACAATGTTTGAAAAAAGATATACAATCAGCGCCGCGCTTAAAAGCAGTATGACAATCTCTGCCCTGCCGTTATTAATAATTGCCTTTCGCTCTGCTTTTATCGCAAGAAAATCCATCATACTTGCACGGCAGTCCCTTACAAGCATATCGTAATTTGACTCATACCTTGAACAGACCCGTATATTGTGCAACAGCTCCCTGCATTTTCTGTGCTCAATCTTTGCATTCAGATTATCAAACGCCCGGTTAACGTCTCCGCATGCCTCAGCCTCGCTGCAAAATTCCGTCAGTATAGTTCTAACCGGCTCGCCTATATAAGGAATTGTCTTCCTGAATATACGGACTATATCATCCTCGGTTTTGCTGAAATTCTCAATAAGGTTCAGAAGCGTCATTATATTATCCTCTAACTTATTGTAATAATTTCCGCTGATTACATATATGACGCCCCAGACAATAACGCACATAATAACGTCTGCAATAATTCCGGCGACAGAGTTTTTAAAAATAACCGCGCAGGCTGTAAATATTATAAAAAGCGCCAATACATAAAAAAGAATAAAAATCTCAGCATTGACAAAAGGAAGAAGTCTTCTGATTCCGCTATACTCAAGCGCTCTGTCAAGCCTGTACAAAAACGGTTTCTTTAACGTGTTTCCCTCCTCAATCTGTCTGCGGCGTTCCTTACTAAGACGCTTCTCATACCTTCGCCTTAACCTGTCATATGCGTCCGTCTTCGCAAAGTGTTCAAAAAATCCTATCATAAACCAACTCCCCATCTTCTATTCCTTTTATCTCCGATATCTCCGCCACCTTAAAATCCTTAAGATAGACAATTGTCCTGAGACTGACAAGCATCTTCTTAATGTCGGACGGCGAATAATTGCTTTCATATCTCACGTAATCTACAAGCTTATCAATCGCCTGCGTACTGTCAACACCGTGTACGGAAGCCCAGCACCTGTGTCCGGTATATGACGCATTCAGAAGATACAGCGCCTCCCCTCCTTTAATCTCTCCAATTATAAAATAATCGAGGTCTGTCAAAAGCCCGTTACGCCCGAGGTCTTTTAAGTCATATTGTATCTTGCCCTCGGAGCGCGGTATCACTATATGCTGAAACATCATATCCGGATGCTCATTACTGAACAGTTCCTCATTTTCCTGTATTACAAGGCCGCTTTTATCATGTGGAATATAGTCTAACAGCACATTCATAAGCGTTGTCTTACCGCTCGCCCCTTTTCCGGTGAACAGTATACCGCTTGCGTAAACCGCCTTATTCACAAGATAATCCGCCGTCTCTTTTGTAAGCATTTTTAATTCAATAAGGTCTTCAATTGTATATTTTTGTTTTGGAATCTTTCTGATATGCAGATACGGCACGTCTGCCGAATTCACGAAATCTGTCGCAATATTAAATCTCAAAATAAAATCTCTGTTGCTGTCCTTGTCAGTAAAGCTCTGAATAGCATTGACGTCTGACAAATTAGTCTTATTCTTAACCGCAACCATAGATATAAACCGCTTATAATCGGATTTGCTCGGGAATCTAATATCCGTGTTCATCCTTTTCCCTTTACGCTTAATGCGTATATTGTTCTCCGAAAGAACTTTTATATCCGATATATCTCTGTCATTGATTGCCTCTTCTAAAATGTAATAACCCCATATGAACTTACTAAAATGCTCTACAAGCTGCAGACGCTGTTCCTTTGGCACGCCCCTGGTCTTAAGATACGAATCTGCGGCATACTCTAACTGCTCCTTATCTTTCAGGCCGCGCTGTACCATTAATAGTGTCTGTCTCTCAACATGAATGAAATAATTAAGGAGCTCGTCCAGCATCACCTCAAGCCCGTTGCTATCATCCATATATTACACATCACTCCTTCCATGTATGTATTACACTCATGAGCTAGGTACAATGTAACACAAAAAAAGAGCGTTGTCAACACTCTTTTAATATTTTTTGAATTACATGTTTTCATTACAAAGAATTATCATTACGGCCGTAATGCACATAGATAATATTCATCATTATCCCACACTATATCGCCCATAATTCCGACTCCATCCGTATCCTTATATAAAAGCACATAGTCAGCTCCGTACCGTAACAATATTTCTTTTATTTCCTGCGAACAGATTCTGCCCGTATATAACTGTTCATATGCGCCGGCTATATTCTCAAAGTTCCCGGACGCCTCATACAGTTCCCTACTGTACCTTGACCATACAAGCCGGATATCTCCCCTGTACTGCCTGATCCCATAACCAATATCTTCCGGCAGCATAAGACCTGAATCTTTGTCCGCAATCGCATTTGCAACTTCATACGTAACGGACTCTATTTTTTCTATATTGCCCGCCAGCGAAAAATTATCCGGAGTATATATAATGTGCGCCGACAAGGCCAGTATTAACCCGGCTGACGCTATGCCGAACATCTCCTTGCGGCAGTATAACGATAGAATCATCGCCGCAACTATATAACTCATCCCGACAATCCAGAACAGTCTCCAAAATACCGGAACGCCCGTTATATATTTCGCAATATATCCCGCAAGAAACGGATTAAGCGCCGTAACCGCGCATATAAGCGGATATACGCCAAACAACAGTCTTTTATATCCCTTTTCAAATATACAGAAAAATATTACAGCTATGACTACCACTAATAATGCGGCCCGGCAGCCGTTTATTTTCCTCAAAACATCCATATATGAAAAAGATTCTATTCCGGCAGTCGCGACATCTATCGCACCGCCGCGCAATTTGTAAACATATATTATACACACATACGGCAATAAAAATAATATAGGCAGCAACAGCATACTATTTGATTTTATATTCTTGAAAAATCTCCCTACATCCGCCGCGGCATATGTAAGCGATAACACAGCGTACTGTATAGGAAGCAAATAAATGGCAACCACGGAAAAGTTATAACCGCCGACAAGCGTCATTGCAAGGAATACGCATTGTCCCGCCATTACCTTCCCTTCTTTTATTATCATTACAAAGACAAGAACTATAACCGGCATTATTATATTAACCATCGCCGCCTTACCCTGCCACATCCTTAATATAGCAAACGCACCGCGCGAATACACCGAATATCCGCTAAATATATTAATAATGGCTATCAGAAGCAAAAAACGATGCGCGTTCCCTGAAAATATCGCTTTTCCAAGTTCATATATTACAATGTAATGCAAAATCAGCAAAACCGGCACAATTGCCGTATGGTACATCCATGCCGCATTAACATGAAATACCCTGCACAGTACGGCCATCATAACCTCATATCCGACCATGCTGTACTGCTGCTGTATACCCATTCCGGGCAAACCGGTAGAAGGTTCAATAACATTAATTCCGCCGGTATGAAGCATTGCGCTTGTCCTCGGTATATAGAAGCTGTCATCCGCATCATAATGCGCCAATATTAATGACAGGACAATCTGTAACGTAATAATAATTACAGAAATCACAAGCGGCCAACTGTTTTTATATGCCGTTTTACGTCCGGGTAAGCGTATTCCTTTTTTCCTTAGTAAGAAAAATGCCAAAACAGTTACAGATAACACGATTAATAAATATACGGCTGTCAGATGGTCTAATTTTCCGTTAAAAAACATAAACGGAAAAGCTGTAATATAAAACAGCGCGTTTAATAACACAAACCCGAAAATAAGCGGATTGATATTCATCTTTATGAATCCGGCCAACTGACCTGCCAGATAACACAGGGAAAGGAGAATGATTCCGATAACACATGTATATACATATTGCATTATACCGCACCTCGACAAATATTTTTACAGTTCCTTTTTCCTATTGCCATAAATGCGTCTGTCATTAACAAATATACAAACGCCAAAAATAATATTAAGCAGCAGGACAACGGACAGATAACTAAACGCACCGCCCATCAGTCCGTACCTTCTTACAAATACGGGAGAAACAAAATATGCCGTCACCGACGCGGCGATATATCCGGTCATAATGCTTGTGCTGCTCCTGTATATAGTTAAAACATAATATAACGCAACCGATATGGCGTTTAAGCCTCCGGAAAATATTAGAAGTACTAAAACATTTCGGTAACCGCCCAGTTCGCACCCCGCAAGAACTCCGAGAACCTGCACTCCGGCGATATAAGCAGCCGCGACGCACACCAATGAAAATATACATATCATTGCAAGCATTTTAAATATTTTGTTAAAAAACTCTCTCCTCCTGCACTCGTCGTTAAGGACTGACAATTCCGTCAGCATAGGCCGGAATATGAATCCCGCAAACAAATTAATTACCGACACGGGCATGAAAAGAACCTGGTAATACGCCTGGAATCTTGCATCCATACAGTCATCCACGGCAATC
>JAAVXK010000078.1 GCA_022790615.1 Lachnospiraceae bacterium | reverse complement strand
GTCGTGAAGGTAATTCGGCGTCTTATAACGTACAAGCCAGCAGTAGAAAGCTCCCTCCCCGTTATAAGACGGTTCAAGGGTAAACATAAATTCCCCGGCGGTATTAAGAACCATAGCCATTGTGTCAATTACACCGAATACGGCCGCAATGACCCAGACATACCTGACAGGCGTCTTGTATCCCGTAAGAAGAACCGCATAATAAAACATTATTATAACAAGCCAGTAAAAACATGTGAAATACAGACCAAGCATCAAAAGGCCCGTATGCAGTCTCGGCGCCCTGAGAGACGTAGAATAAAATGATACCATACATATCGTCAACGCAAGCAGTACTGATATTGCAAAAGAAAACTCGGTTTTTGTTTTTCTTGTTATAACTATACAGCCGGCCAGTATACTGATTAGAAATATAAAATAAACCATAAATATTACGTTCATACAGTTACCTTACCTTTTCTTGACATTGTCTAAATTCCATTAATATTTTCTAAATTGTACAATAAATTCATCAAAATGTCAAACAATAAAGGGGGAAGTTTCATAATAAGAGTAAATTTTTGCAGGGGGTTGAATTTTGTAAAATACAAGTCTATAATAATGCACGGCGCGTATAGTCAAATACACCGAAGCATCGCTGCGTACGCGGGAATAAAGCATATATATACTATAACATATTATATAAATAACATATTATATAAATAAAGAAAAGAATTATAGGACGGGAGTATATCATGATACGGGAAAGAGAAAATATACGAAACATTGCAATCATAGCACACGTAGACCACGGAAAGACAACGCTCGTGGACGAGCTTTTAAAGCAGAGCGGCGTGTTCCGCTCAAACCAGGTCGTACAAAAACGCGTTATGGACTCGAACGACTTAGAGCGTGAACGCGGCATAACCATTCTTTCAAAAAATACGGCCGTATTTTATAACGATGTAAAAATAAATATAATCGACACGCCGGGACATGCCGATTTTGGCGGCGAGGTTGAGCGGGTGCTCAAAATGGTCGACGGCGTTATTCTCGTAGTCGACGCGTACGAAGGCGCGATGCCGCAGACAAAATTTGTCCTGAAAAAAGCGCTTGAGCTCTCACTTCCCGTTATCGTATGCGTCAACAAGATTGACCGCCCCGACGCAAGACCCAACGAAGTCGTAGACGAAGTTCTTGAACTCTTCATCGACCTTGACGCCGACGACGAACAGCTCGACTGCCCGTTTATCTTCGCGTCTGCAAAGGGAGGCTATGCAACAAAATCACTCGATACGGAAACTGACAATATGGTGGATTTGTTTGAAACAATCATTGATTATATACCCGCTCCTAACGGTGACAGCGACGCGGACACTCAAGTTCTTATCAGCACGATAGACTACAACGAATATGTCGGACGGATAGGTATAGGTAAGGTTGACAACGGAACCGTTTCCGTCAATCAGGACGTCGTAATTGTGAACGCGCACGATGAAAATAAAAATACGCGTGTAAAGATAAGCAAGCTGTATGAATTCGACGGGCTTAAGCGTATTGAAGTAGACGAGGCGGGGGCAGGCTCCATAGTCGCAATCTCGGGTATAACAGACCTGCATATAGGAGATACTCTGTGCTCCCCTAATAATCCGGTCGCCATCCCGTTCCAGAAAATATCCGAACCTACAATCTCCATGGACTTTTTAGTAAACGACAGCCCGTTCGCAGGACGCGAGGGAAAGTTTGTCACATCGCGCCATCTGCGCGAGCGCCTGTTCAAGATGCTGAATACGGACGTTAGCCTTCGCGTCGAGGAGACAGATTCAACCGAAATCTTCAAAGTATCAGGGCGCGGTGAACTGCATCTGTCGGTGCTTATTGAAAATATGCGGCGCGAGGGATATGAGTTTGCAGTCAGCAAAGCGGAAGTTTTGTATAAGACAGATGAAAAGGGACACAGGCTTGAACCTATAGAACGGGCGTACATTGATGTGCCGGACGAGTTTCAGGGCTCCGTTATCGAAAAGCTCAGCAACAGAAAGGGCGAACTTCAGGGAATGTCGCCGCTTGGCGCAGGATACACAAGACTTGAGTTCCTTATACCGTCGCGTGGTCTCATAGGCTACCGCGGTGAATTCATGACCGACACGAAAGGTAACGGCGTGATAAATACCATATTTGAAGATTACGCTCCATACAAGGGCGACATAGCATACCGCAAACAGGGCTCTCTAATCGCATTTGAAACGGGCGAGGCCGTAACGTACGGATTGTTCAACGCCCAGGAGCGCGGAACGCTGTTCATAAGCCCCGGCGAGAAAGTATATAGCGGAATGATTGTAGGACAGA
Organism: Lachnospiraceae bacterium; assembly: GCA_022790615.1. Classification (GTDB taxonomy): domain Bacteria; phylum Bacillota; class Clostridia; order Lachnospirales; family Lachnospiraceae; genus V9D3004. The sequence goes on along the minus strand of JAAVXK010000078.1, from coordinate 55,504 downwards.
ATGGGAAAACTGACGACATTGAGGTCAATGTGTGCAAGAAAAAACAGCTTACGAACACCCGGGCATCGGGTTCCGACGATGCGCTAAGACTCACGCCTCCTACAGTGCTGAGCCTTGAGCAGGCGCTCGAATATATTGACACGGACGAACTCCTCGAGGTAACGCCGGAATCCTTACGAATACGCAAAAAGATTCTCGACTCCACGCTGCGCTACCGCTCGAAGAAAAATTGACGGATTGCGGGGTTTGCATTATATAGTATCAAAACAGCGGTTCCGGCCATTATTTCATATGTATAAGGGCGAAAGAAATATCTTTTCCCCTTTGTGTCTGCACCTTGAAGAAAAACGCCTGCTTTCTTTTTCGAGGCTTCATGCAAATCACGAAATAATGTCCAAAACCGCTTTATATTTATCTCCTATTATCTTAACAAATACTTATTTCATATTTGCAGATGATTATCTCACATTCACAGTCTTTGCCTTGCTCCATTTGCTGTAAGTCTTTTTACCTTTTGTGAACGAACGTACCTGAACTTTGTACCTGCCCTTTTTAAGTTTCTTAATCGTCTTTGTCGCCGATGTCTTTGCCTTAAATGTCTTTGTAATCCATTTACCTGCACCATTCTTATAACGAACCTGAAAACCGGCAGCCTTTTTCAAAGCCGTGTACGTGACGGAAATTTTGCCTGACTTCCCCTTAATCTTTACTTTCGGAGCCTTTCCTTTTATCACTTCTTTCCGGTTCTTGCCGGAACTATTTGAATTACTTTTCGGTTTGGCCGTCGGTGTGGGCTTTTCCGTCGGTGTCGGCTGGTCCAACGCAACAAACCTAATCTTATTCTTTGACGCATACGATGCGGCATAGGAGCCTTTATACCCTTTTATCGTAAAAACTCTGGCAATCACAATCTTCGTACCGCAGTCCTTGAACGCATCCGTTCCAATCTTCGTCAGGCTCTTTGGCATTGTTATGTCCCGAAACTGTACACATCCTTCAAAAGCTTTATCTTCAATGCCTGTAACGGCGCTGCCAATATCAACCGTTTCAAGACCGGTACATCCTGAAAATAACCCCCGCGGAATAACGGTTACTCCCTGCGGAATTTTCATGCTGCTAATCCCGATACAGCCTTCAAACACAAATCCATCCAAAGCTGTTAAGCTGTCCGGAAGTAAAACGCCTGTAAGCGCTGAACATTTTTTAAATGCACCGTACCCGATAAATGTCACGCCGTTTGGTATTGTAACGGATTGGAGTGACGTACAATTAAGAAAACAATTATCCGGAATCGACGTCACACCCTCCGGTATCACCGCCTCTGTCAGGGACGAACAACCCCAGAATACACCGCTTCCCATTCCTTTCAGTCCCGCAGGAAGCGTAATGCCCGTAAGCTTCTTACATTGGTAAAATGCCCAGTCAGCAATTAACCTTGTACCCGGTTTTACCGCATAGACGCCTTCCACCTCGCCTGAATACACGTAATTATCTATAATGTATTTGCCGTTACGTCCTCCGGCTATCAATACATTTCCAATATACAGAGCGTTGTTTTCCCAGTTGCCATCCGTGTTATAATATCCCGTACCATCAAATGCACTCTCTCCAATTCTGATTACGCTGCCGGGAATTGTGATACTTGTAAGCGAACCGCATTTATAAAATGCCTCTGTGCCGATATTAGTCACGGTATCGGAAATCGTCAGGTCCGACAGATTGGTACACTCATAAAACGCATCCTCCCCGATGCGCGTGATACCGCTGCCGATGACAACCGACTTTATTTCAGTATGATTCATAAACGGTGAATAGTTTGCCAGTGAATAATCGTCCATGTCTCCGGCGCCGCTGACATTCAGAACTCCCGTCTCCTTTTCAAATGAATAAAAGTAGGTGCAAAATAAAATGAACAAATGTAAGGACTATTATATCATTTACCCGAAGCCCCGCCCCCGCTTCTGCGCGAACGGTACATATACGGTACGAACGGCAGACGCATCGCGGGTACACCCATACGGCTCAAACACACGGGTACGGGGACGCACAGGCACAACGCACAGGTATTCGCTACATCTGCGTCAGCAGATTGACCATCTCAATCGCGGAAAGCGCGCAGTCGTATCCTTTGTTGCCCGCCTTGCTTCCGGCCCTTGCAATCGCCTGCTCGATATTTTCAGTCGTAAGTATTCCAAACAGAACGGGTATGCCGGCGGCTAATCCCACCTGCGCGATTCCTTTTGAAACCTCGTTGCACACATAATCGTAATGCGTCGTATCGCCTCGTATAACCGCGCCCACGCATATAACCGCGTCATACTTTCCGGACTTTGCCATGCGCGACGCCGCTACCGGAATTTCGAATGCTCCCGGAACCCAGGCCGCGGTAATATTATCTTCGTCGACGCCGTGACGGACAAGTCCGTCAACAGCCCCGCCAAGAAGCTTATTTACAATAATTTCATTGAAACGCGACGCAATGATTCCCACCTTCATGCCCTCCGGGGCTACCACTTTTCCTTCTAAAACTTTGATTTCCTTCATCATAATATCCTCCATTATCCTCTATGATTTTTTATTTTTATTTAAACGTAATCTGCTGAAATATATGTCCCATCTTTTCCTGCTTCGTCTTCATATAAAATTCATCGTACTGCTGCGGTTCTATTTCAATTGGCAGCCTGTCGTTTATCGTTATGCCGAAACCGCTTAAACCATATATTTTTTCCGGATTATTCGTAAGAAGCCTTAACGACTTAACCCCAAGGTCCCTGAGTATCTGGGCTCCGACCCAGTATTCCCTCAAATCAGGCGCAAATCCAAGCTTTATGTTCGCCTCCACAGTGTCAAATCCCTGTTCCTGAAGTTCGTACGCCTTCAGCTTATTAATAAGTCCTATTCCGCGGCCCTCCTGTCTCATATAGAGAAGAATACCGCGGCCCTCCCTTTCAATCTGCTGCATCGCGCTCTGAAGCTGGTTGCCGCAGTCGCATCTCATAGAACCGAACACGTCTCCGGTAAGACATTCGGAATGTACCCTGCAGAGTACGTTCTGCCCATCCCCGATATCGCCCTTAACAAGCGCGACATGGTGCTCGCCCGTAATATCATTGACATAACCGTATATAAGGAATTCTCCGTATTTTGTAGGCATCTTTGCCGACGCCTCGCGCACGACATGCCTTTCATGTATCCTGAGATAATTCTGCAAGTCATGGATTGTTATATATTTCAGTCCAAGCTTATCGGCAAGCTCCCAAAGACGCCCGGAGCGCATCATCGTGCCGTCGTCCTCCATAATCTCACAGCACACGCCGCACTCTTTCATGCCGGCAAGCCTCATAAGGTCAACCGTGGCCTCCGTATGGCCGTTTCTCACAAGAACCCCGCCTTTTCTCGCAACAAGCGGAAACACGTGCCCCGGCCTTCTGAAATCCTCAGGCCTGGCGTTATCGTCCGCGCACATCCTCATTGTAAACGCCCGCTCCGCCGCAGATATTCCCGTAGTCGTATCGACATGGTCTACCGATACGGTAAATGCGGTTCCATGATTATCCGTGTTGTTATCAACCATCTGCGGAAGTCCGAGCTTTCCGGCATATGCAGCGCTCATCGGCGTGCATATAAGTCCTTTTGCATATGTCGCCATCCTATTTATATTTTGCTGCGTCGCATACTCGGCGGCGCATATCATGTCTCCTTCATTTTCTCTGTCGGAATCGTCCGATACAAGAATGATGTTACCGGCCTTCAGTTCGCTAACTGCTTCCTCAATGGTGTTATATTTTCTATCAGCCATTTATCTAAAACCCTCCCGAAACATAATCTTTTAACGTTATTACATGCTCAAATTTATATATTATTATCAATAACTCCACAATCGATTTTTACTCCGGCTGCACAAGTAACTGCGAAATGTAAGCCGTGTTGCCTAAAAGCCGTATTGCCTAAAACCCATATTCGCTCAGCATTTCCATCGTAATTGCGCCGGATGCGCTTTGCCCCGCGCCCACAAACCTTTCCACATATTTCCCGACAATATCATTTTCAAGATTAACAATATCGCCTGCACGCTTTTTTAAAAGCGTCGTCTGGCACGCCGTATGCGGAATAACCGAAACGCTAAAATGATCAGTATTTACTTTTGCAACAGTAAGACTGATACCGTCAATACAGATAGAACCTTTCTCAACAATGTATCTTATTATACCGGTATCTGCGCTTATTGTTACCCACACCGCATTTTCTTCCCTCGCAAGCGATGTTATCGTTCCTGTTCCGTCAATATGGCCCGACACAATATGCCCGCCGAATCTTCCGTCCGCCGCCATCGCGCGCTCAAGATTGACCTCGTCGTTACCGCGGCACACAGACAGGCTGCTCCTTCTCACAGTTTCCGCCATGACGTCGGCTTCAAATCCGTTTTCAGTAATTGTCGTCACGGTAAGGCACACGCCGTTTACCGCAATGCTGTCGCCGATTTTCGTACCTTCCAGAATCTTTTTTGCCTTAATATTTACCGTGCCGGATTTACCGGTCATATGAATTGATTTGACTGTTCCTATTTCCTCTACAATACCCGTAAACAATTTTATACCTCTCATCTATATTTTTTGATTGATGATACCGAAGTCAAAGGGCCATGCGTTTCATGCCTGCACGCAAAAGTCATGACTCCCATATCCTTTCATTCAGATTATTTTTTACCCTATATGTTATCAATATGTCGCTCCCGACAACTGATGATTCAACGAATTCCAGTTCATAACATTCATCCGGGGACTCGACTCCCGCGCCGTCAACGGGCGTCCTGGCAGAACCTCCGAATACTTTAGGCGCGATAAAAGCGTTTACCTCATTTACAATTCCCGCGCGAAATGCCCCCTCATTGAGCGTTCCTCCCCCCTCGAGAAGAATACTGTCTATCCCCATACCGCCAAGTCTGTCCATAAGTATGTTTAAGTCTATCCCCTGTCTTCCTCCAACAGACGGCTCAATACACCGCGGAATCTCAAGCACCTGGACGCCAATGTTTTTTAACGCTTCTATCTTTTCCCTCTTTTTTTGTATGAAAGACACGGGTTCTTCAGACGCGTCGTTCCCGGCGCATGCAATTATGAGCGGAAATTCGCCCGCGCTCTTACACAGCCTGCTGTCAAGCGGAATTCTTACATTCGTATCGCATATTATCCTGACCGGATTTCTCTTTCCCTGCACTCGCACATTCAACATCGGGTCGTCCGCAAGGACAGTGCCGATACCCGCCATGATTCCCATATACCTGCTTCTTAACTGCTGCACATACTCCCTGGATTCCTCACAGGTTATCCATTTTGATTTTCCGGTCTTTGTAGCTATCTTACCGTCCGCAGTCATCGCGTACTTCATTACAACATATGGAGTATTCGTACTGATGTAATGAAAAAATACCGGGTTCAGCCTGTCGCACTCCTGTCTCATATAGTCTTGCGTAACCTTGATTCCGGCATCTCTTAGCGCCTTGACGCCTTTGCCCGCAACCTTTGGGTTTGGGTCTCTTGAGCCTATGACCACATGGGCTATTTTATTTTCTATTATAGCCTCCGTACAGGGCGGCGTTTTACCGTAATGACAGCACGGCTCAAGCGTAACATAGATTGTGGCTCCCTCGGCCGGCTCTGTAAGAGATTTTATAGCATTCCGCTCCGCATGAAGCCCTCCGTACTTCTCGTGGTAACCCTCGCCGATTACCCTGCCATCCTTTACGATAACCGCGCCCACAAGCGGGTTGGGGTTCGTGAATCCTCTGCCCCCAAGCGCAAGGCAGATAGCCCTTTTCATATATTCCCTGTCTGTGTCCATCCATACCCCTCCCGTACAATCATATTGTAATACATTTGCGACATTCTCCGCGCCGAGCGCGTATTGCGAATGCAACTAACTACATATCGCGCGAGTGCGCATCCTTAGCGGAGCGCTTTTCATATAATAGAAAATTGCAAAGCAGTTTCCTATTATATGAAAAAGAAGTTTTTTAAATCACTGTTGCAAAAAAAGCCCCTGCAATCTTACAGGGGCTTTTTATGATACAAAAAAATCTACTTTAGACAATATTTCTATAATAAAAACAAGTAAAAAACAGAATTCATCATCAATATTCTTCTCTCATCCAGACTATACTGTCGGCACCGGAATCACACCGGTTCATGCCATACGGCTCGCGGGCTGTACCGCCGGTAGGGATTTGCACCCTGCCCCCGAAGATTATATTCTCTATTACGCTAATTATTTTAGTGCCAAACTGAAAAAAAATCAAGTATTTTTTCTTACACGACAGGGCAATATCTTAAAAAATAATATAATTCAGCGTCCCTTTGATTTTTTCCGGACGCTTAACCGCCAAGCGCATACAAGTTTTACGCTGACGCTGTCACGGCTTTATTCACACATTAACAAGTTATCAGTCACAACATCCGCCGGAACAACATCCACGAACTCATTCCGTATATCCCTCGATATTTTGTCTGCGCCAATTATCATCTTCACATACCTTTCGTTATGTCCCGTGTAATACTCGCGCTCCCCGATCATTATTTTTTCCTCAACAAGACAGAGCTGCCTTTCGCCGATAAATGTACGGTTATAATGTTCTGTCAGTTCACGGCCCGTCTCAATAAGCCGCCGGCTTCTTTCATGTTTTACACTTTCAGGTACGGCGCCCTCCATACGGGCAGCCCTCGTTCCGTCTCTCTTAGAATACTTGAATACATGGATATCCGAAAATCCGATCTCCCTGACAAACCGCATACTTTGTTCAAAATCTTCTTCGGTCTCGCCTGGGAAGCCCACGATTATATCTGTGGTAATCGCGGGCCTGTCATAATACTTTCTCAGTATACCGCACGCTTTTCTGTAATCGTCTAAGGTATATTTTCTGTTCATTGCGGCGAGCGTTTTGTCGCACCCGCTCTGCAGCGACAGATGAAAATGCGGACATACTTTCCGATTGCCCGATATCTCCTTAATAAAATCTTCCGTTATAATCCTCGGCTCAAGCGAGCCAAACCTTATACGCCCGACTCCGTCAATTTTTGCAAGCGCTGCCGCAAGGCCGGCTATGGGCTTTCCGGCAAGCTCCACGAACGAGCTGCACGCGCTCCTGTCCACGCCGTACGATGACAAATGTATTCCCGTAAGTACAATTTCTTTGTAGCCGGAGTCCGCAAGACATTTTACCTCGTCTATAACTTCTTTGTCTAATCTGCTTTTTAGTCTTCCGCGAACATACGGAATTTTACAATAACTGCAGAATTGATTGCACCCATCCTGTATTTTGACATACGCGCGCGTTCGCTCCTTTTCTTCCTTATGCGCATTCTCACCGGACTCTCCCCGAACACTTCTGCTGTCTTTCAGATATAGCTTATATCTTTCCATTATTATATTGTACGCATCGCTTTTTCTATCGTTGCCAATCACTATATCTATACCTTCGGTACCCGCAAGCGACTCCTTATTTGCCTCCGCAAAGCATCCAATCGCAACGACTAAAGCATTTTCATTAAGCCTCTTCGCCCGGTGGAGCATCTTTCTTGATTTTCTGTCAGCTATATTCGTAACCGTGCACGTATTTACTACATATATGTCGGCAACGCTTTCAAATGAGACTACATTGGCCCCGGCCTTCTCAAACTCCGACGAGAGCTTATTCGTCTCATAGTAATTCACTTTACACCCAAGCGTCATAAACGCAATACTCAATCCAGACAATCTCTTCTTCCCCCATTTTCGCATGACATAATACGCCTTATTTATGACTAATCCAAACACGGCATATTTATTTTTTCAAAAAAAACATTGACATTTCATTTTCTTATGTTACTATAATCGTGTACAGAAAAAAGAATATGAACAGGAGGTAACAGTTATGAAAACAGTAAAAATTTCTTTAAACTCAATTGACAAAGTAAAGTCATTCTGCGAAACAGCAGCTAGGTTTGACTGTGATCTTGATTTGATTTCAGGCCGTTATATCATCGATGCAAAGTCAATAATGGGCATTTTTAGCCTTGACCTTTCAAAAGATATTGAATTAAATATACATACAGATGAAAATGTTGATGAGATTTTGGATAAACTCAAACCTTACATTGTTGCGTAAATATCCACGGACTGAATAAAGACAATGCTTCAGGCTGCACATATCGTGCAGTCTGATATATTATTATACCTTTATATTCCATGCCTCTTCCGTTATTCGAACTCTGATATAACTTTTCACGTTTTACCAAATAACATAATCAGGTATTTCTACCTTTGTCATTGTCATAACAATCATCATCTTTTTGCAGACCCTTTCTGCATTATAATCAAACACTTCCACAGTTTTTCCCTTTCGTATATCCATACCGCCTTCTTATACAGACCAATATATTATACCCTTGCATTTTTAATGTAATCAACGTGCATCCTATTATAGGCAGCATTTACTTCCTTTCCAAAATCCTCACCTGCATGTAAGACACCCACAAAATCTCTAATACTCGAAAACCACAGTTCTTCAAAAATCTGATGGATTCGAAATTTTCATCTAAAAAATCTATCATCCCACCTCTATAATCTCATCCGAGGCATATGCTCTCTCAAGCATCTCGTCAATAATGTCCGCAAGCTTTGTCTCGGACTTTCGAATGACTTTTACATCCGGCTTTGTCACGGGATGTTTTGCAACGAACGTCGTGCAGCAGTCCTCATACGGAAGAATCGAAGTCTCAAATGTGTCTATTTTCTCTGAAACCGTTATAATATCCTGCTTATCAAACGCTATCAGCGGTCTGAATACCGGCAGTGTACACACCTCGTTAGTTGCCGCAAGACTCTGCATCGTCTGGCTTGCAACCTGGCCTATGCTCTCACCCGTTATCAGTGAAAGACATCCCGAGTCAATGGCAAGTTTCTCCGCTATCCGCATCATATACCGTCTCATTATTATAGTGAGCTCGTCGTGCGGGCATTTTTCATATATCGCCATCTGTATCTCTGTAAAATTGATTACATGAAGCCTTATTTTTCCGGTATATACTGAAATTATCCGCGCAAGGTCAACTACTTTCTTCTTTGCGCGCTCGCTCGTATATGGCGGGGCATGAAAATATACGGCGTCCATATTCACGCCGCGTTTTGCAATCATATAACCGGCAACCGGACTATCAATTCCGCCTGACAACAAAAGCATTGCCTTCCCGCCGCTTCCGACAGGCATACCGCCCGGTCCCGGTATCGTTTTTGAATATATATAGGCGCACTCCCGTATCTCAACGGTTATCCTGACCGCGGGTTCATGTACGTCGACTTTCATATCAGGAAATCTGTCAATGAGTACGGCGCCAAGTTCCTTTCCTATTTCGGGCGATGTAAACGGATATGTCTTATCGCTTCTTTTTGCAAACACCTTAAATGTAAAGTTTTTGTCCCCATACTGTTCGTCCACAAACTCACACACCTTTTTGCAGACATTTTCCCAAGATTTATCGTCGACAAGCTCGGCCGGACATATAGCCGCTATACCGAACACCTTCTGCAAAACCTCACAGGCTCCGTCATAGTCATAGTCCGACTTAGCTTCTATATATATCCTTCCCTGCTCTTTCGATACCTCGAACTCGCCTTCAACCCCCGCAAGGGCCTTGGCAATATTTCTTACAAGCGCGTCCTCAAACACGTACCTGTTCTTCCCTTTAATGCCTATTTCTGAATATTTAATTAAAAATGCCTTATACATCCTATCTTTCCTTTCAGCCTGGACTTATTTTATCTTAAATGCTCAAACATCATACCTATAATTTATACCGGAGCAAGCGATTATTTTCTTCATATGAAACGCTATCTGGATACGCCGGCGCCGGCAAACCCATAGCCGCACCGCATGCGAAGTTTCAATTGGTCTGCGTTAATATCTTTTAAACTTTCTAAGTACCGGCACCTGCTCCTTAAGCACGTTCACTACATACTCTGCCTGCCTTACTGTATTTTCAAAGGACATCGAAAACCTTATCGTACAATCAAGGAGCTTCTCACCAACCCCTACAGCCTTAAGTGTTCCGCTAATCTGCGGGTGGTTTGATGAACACGCCGAGCCCGACGACACGTAGATCTTATTATCCTGCAGCGCATTTAAGAGTACCTGGCTCCTTACGCCCTCAAATGAAACGCTTAGTATGTGCGGCGCGCCGACATTGGCGTCAAGATTTCTGTTAATATTAAACACAGCCCCGTCTATTTCCCTGATTCCGTCAATAAGCGCCTGCTTGACCTCAAGTATATGACGCCGCCTGTCGTCAAAATTTTCATACGTCTGCTTCGCCGCTATTCCGAGTCCGGCAATAGCCGGAACATTTTCTGTGCCGGAACGCATACCCTTTTCCTGTCCTCCGCCGTACATATACGGAAATGTCTTTACCTTATCGCCTTTATATAGGAAGCCGCTGCCCTTGGGGCCGTTTATCTTGTGTCCGCTCACAGACATCAGGTCAATTCCCTGTTTTTTAGGGTAGATTCTGTATTTACCGTACCCCTGTATTGCATCGACATGGAAAAGAAGCCTGCTGTTCACGCTTTTTGCAGCTTCCGCAAGCTTCTTTATATCCTGTACGGCGCCGACCTCATTGTTAACATGCATTACGGATACGAGTATCGTATCGTCACGAACCAGCTTTTGAAGCTTGTCCGCATTAACATGTCCGTTGTTATCTACCTCGACAAATGAAATCTCATAGCCTCTCTTTTCAAGGAACAACAGCGGCTCATTTACCGACGCATGTTCAAAAGCCGTTGTTATAATATGCTTTCCCGCTCTCTCATACGCCAGCGCCGTTCCAATAAGGGCATGGTTGTTTGCCTCCGTCCCGCCAGACGTAAATATAATATTTTTAGCGTCACATTTTAACGTATCAGCAATCATCTTTCTCGAGTTATCGATATACCCCTCGGCATCCATGCCTTTCGTATGCTTTGAGGACGGGTTGCCGTAGTCCTCCGACAAAACTTTCATCATTATGCCGACAACCTCAGGCGCCGCCTTCGTAGTAGCGGCATTGTCAAAATACGCCTCCATCTATATTCTCCTAATCAGATATTTTAAACATTAGTATTGACAGAACCGTCATTCCCGCCGTCTCTGTACGCAGAATACGGTTCCCAAGCGACACTACTTTCATTCCGGCCTGCTTTGCGAGTTCTATCTCTTCACGCTCGAAACCGCCTTCAGGACCGATAAATATCCCCACAGACCGGCAGTCCGCCGCCTTGTCCATTATCTCTCTTGAATAGTCCATCCCCTCGGCATGCTCAAAAGGTATGATGGTATACTCAAGATTATTGGCATAATGCAGGGCGTCGGCAAACTTCATCGGCATCTTCACGTCAGGGATTATTCCTCTTGCGGACTGTTTTGCGGCGGCCTCGGCGATAGCCTGCCACCTTGCCGTCTTCTTCTGCTGCTTATTTACATCATCAAGCTTTACAACACATCTTTTTGTAATAATGGGAACGACCTCGTGAACGCCGAGCTCAACGGCCTTTTGTATAATAAGTTCCATCTTATCTTTCTTTGGCAGCGATTGAAAAAGATACAGTTTCGTCTTTAATTCTGCCTCTGATTTTTTTGATGACTCTATGACAAGACAGACCTCGTCCTGTAAAATCCTTTCTATGACGCAATAATAATCCGTCCCCATACAGTCGTTGGCTATTATCCTGTCCCCCGGAGTCATTCTCAATACGTTTTTTATATGATTAACATCTCTGCCGGTAATAGTAATATTACTGTCTGCAATATCGTCTTCACTGACATAAAATCTATACATATATTTACCCTCTGCACCTTAAAGGGCACAGACATGCCGATACCCTGTTATATGTACCAAGCTGTATGTGCCCTTAATAGTATCATTCGAATCAGACTATCCTGACCTGCCAATTATATCTTATTGTTGTAATAAGATATGGAACCTATCATTGAAGAATATGCTCCTGTATGGGTATAAGAAGACGCCCTCTTCTCATTGACAACAGCCGCAGCCGCAGCATTATTGATGATACTTGTCGACCTCTTAATATGCGATACGTAAGAACTCTGTCCGGTAAACATCGTCTTCAAATTGCTCATGGTCATGTCACTCTCTTTGAACTTTTTCTCATCAATACTTAACTTATTATTGCTGTCAATAGAGATGCCCATCTTGTCAAGCATCTTTTTGTTCGCCTTAGTGTTCTTGGTTATGCTTAACGCATTCCTCAATACACTGTTATTATCCGACTCGGAAGCGGAATCAATCACTGAATTATACGCCTTGACATACTCGGAAGCCGCTTTGTAAAGATCGTCTTTCATCGCAGTCTTTCTCTCGTCCGAAGCATCCTCGAACTCTGCTGAATATTTCTTAACAAGCTCAGAAAGCTTATCAGCCTTCGATGTAAGATTACCTGCATCTCCGGCAACAGTCATATTCTGTTTGGAAGCGCTTGAAACGCCTTTCTTGTCCGTTGTTTCTGACGTCTCGTCCGTTTCAGAATTATCTTTTTCAGTCTTATAATATGCTTTGAGCAGCTTCTTGTAAGAACCGCCCTTTATCATTGACCAGTCGCCTAACGAAAATGAACTGTTTGACGTTGAACTAGAGCCAAAAATACCTGATGAACCATAGCCCTGATTAAAAAAATCGGAATTGCCACCTATACCAAAAAATGACATATTACCACTCCTTCCATGAAATAAAACATTAACACATCCTGTAAAACATTTACCGGCGCAGCATAAATGCAATAATAATATCAACCATTTCTGTACTGCAAGTAAACTGTATAATCCGATAAAACGGTATAAAAGTTAAGTTCCAGAGTACTGTTTTAGACTTAGCATACTATATTTTACCAGACTTCTTATAATATATATCGTCATTGTAGCAGAAAATATGATACCAGGCAATAAAAATTTATAATTATTTTTTTGATAATCCTACAGCCTCGCAGCCGCCTCTCGCACGGCCTCCCGCTCGTCATAATGGTACTTCACGCCCTTTATCTCCTGATAGTCCTCATGGCCCTTGCCGAGCAGCACGATAATATCGCCCTTGACTGCGTTTCGAAGAGCGTACGCAATCGCGTCCGTCCTATCCTCTATCTCGACATATTTGCCGTTATGCTTTGCAAGCCCCGTCTTAATATCATTATTGATGTCGCATATTTCCTCGTCCCTCGGGTTGTCGCATGTAAGTATCGACAAATCTGCAAGTTCGCCCGCAACTTCGCCCATATCGTACCTTCTCAGCTTTGAGCGGTTTCCCCCGCCGCCGTACACACAGATTATCCTGTTGTGTTCGTACTGACTAAGCGTGTCAAGAACGCTGCGAGTACTGACCTCGTTATGCGCATAGTCTATAATTACCGAATATTCATCAGAGACATTGATTAATTCAACTCTGCCGTGAACCCTCACATGCCGCAGAACTTCGGTAAGTTCTCTCATACCGACGCCCAAAAGTCTGCACACAATAATCGCCGCCATCGAATTGTACGCGTTAAATATACCCGGAATCTCAAGCATGACTTCTCCCTCATACATACCCGACATTTCATACGATATTCCAAGCTTTCCTCCGTGATTCCACTGCCGTATGTTATCCGCGCGCACATCAGCCGCCGCGCCTGTCCCAAATGTAATTATAGTATCGCAGGCGGCGTGTCTTATAAAAATATCGGCCACATCGTCATCCAGATTAAATATTCCCGTATTACACTGGGTAAACAAAATCTCTTTACACTCTCTATACTCCTCAAGGCTTGCATGCTCGCCTTCGCATATATGGTCGGGCGAAAAGTTAGTGAACACAGCATAATCAAACTGTATACCCGCAGTTCTGCTAAGCTTAAGCGCCTGCGAGGACACTTCCATCACAATGTATCCGCATCCGTCGTCAACCATTCTCCTGAAAAGCGAGTGTATTACATACGATTCAGGAGTTGTAAGTCCGGTGTTTACCTTTGTTTCGCCCCAAAATGCGCCTATCGTACCTATAATACCGCACTTATGTCCGGTACGCTCAAGCATGTCCCGAATCATGTAAGAGATTGACGTTTTTCCTTTCGTTCCCGTAATTCCGATAATCACAGCCTCTTTAGCAGGATTGCCAAAATATTCAGCCGACATAACAGCCATAGCGTATCGGACCGATTCAACCATGATAACGGCAGCGCCGCAGTCTTTGCCTACCTCGACCTCATGCTCGACAACAAGCGCGGCAGCTCCCTTTCTGACAACCTCGCCCGCATATGAATGTCCGTCGTGGACAACTCCGTCTATACAGAAAAAAACCTCTCCCTCACCGACTTTTCTCGAGTCGTAGGAAAGTCCCTTAATTTCTGTCCTTATATCACCTGCAATACATTTATAGTCAAGACCCTTTAACAATGTCTCTAACTGCATGTCTGTTCTCCTTATCCACTCAATTGTTAACCTAGCAAAGAATACCGTCTGCGACATTCTCCGCGCCGGGCGCGTGCTGCGGATGCAGCTAACTACATATCGCGCGAGTGCGCATCCCAAGCGGAGCGTTTCGCCAGTCCACCGGCAAACACGCGCTAAATGCCCGGAACGCCGGATACGTCAATATCAGCCTCGAACACCGTATTGGAAACACCGGTCATATAAAGATTGCCGTCATCCTCACACCAGTATATATCAAGTATTCCGCCTATCTGTTCAACCTTTACGTGCCTGTCGCATCTTCCGGTTATAACTCCCGCAACAACCGCTGTCGCACAGCCGGTTCCGCACCCGATAGTTTCACCCGTACCGCGCTCCCATTCGCGCATTTTTATATAGCCTCTGTCGACGATTTGCGCAAACGTGACATTGGTTTTATTCGGAAATATATCTGTCCGGTACTCAATATCGCGTCCGTAACCGCATACATCAAAGTCGGAGACATTTTCTATAAATGCCACACAGTGCGGATTGCCCCACGAAACAGCGGTGATATTCAGCACGATGTCCCTAACCTGTACGGGCTGTTCTATAAACTCGTCAAGATTCGTGCTGACCGGTATTTTTGACGTATCAAGAACCGGATTGCCTATATTCGCTTTAATATTGACCGCCAGTCCGTCCTCAACATACAGTTCAAGGCTTTTAATACCGCCGAGCGTCTCTATCTTTAATTCCGTCTTGTCCGTAAGTCTGTGGTCGTATACATACTTTGCAACGCTTCTTAGCGCATTGCCGCACATTTCGCCCTCCGTACCGTCAGGGTTGAACATCCGCATCCTGAAATCCGCTTTGTCGGACGGGCATATGAGAACCATTCCGTCAGACCCCACCGCAAAATGCCTGTCCGAGACAAAACGGGCAAGCTCGGGCAGAGACGGAAGCTTTTGATGTATTGCATCTATATAGACGTAATCATTTCCGTACGCCTGCATCTTCGTAAAACGCATACTTACAGTCTCCTTCTAATCCATTGCGCCTGCAAGGTCATTTATTATATCATCCACATCCTCTATGCCGACCGACATTCTCAGGAACTTCTTCGTAATTCCAAGCTTTTCCTTAACGTCCAAAGGCGTGTCCTCATGGGTCTGTGTCGTAGGATAGGTGATGAGCGTTTCCGTTCCTCCAAGGCTTTCGGCAAACATAATCATCTGTGTGTCGCGGAGTATCTTATGGACCGTCTCCTCGCTGTCAACGGCAAATGATATCATACCGCCGAATCCTGACGTCTGCTTCTTCGTAATTTCATATCCTTTGTGGTCTTCAAATCCTACATAGTATACCTTTTCAATTTTAGGGTGCTTTCTCATCCATTCTGCAACCTTCATCGCATTCTCGTTGTGCTTCTCCATCCTAAGGTGAAGCGTCTTAATACCCCTTAACATAAGCCACGAATCCATCGGTGATAGTCCGTTTCCGTGGGACTTTAGCTGCAGCTTAAAATGCGCCGCAAGGTCGTCGTCTTTCACAACTGCAAGTCCTGCAATAATATCATTATGTCCGCCCATATATTTCGTACCGCTGTGTATAACAACGTCCGCGCCAAGTGTAAGCGGTCTCTGGAAGTACGGCGTAAGGAACGTATTGTCAACAACCGATATTGCCCCGATGGAGTGTGCAAGCGCCGAAAGCTCCGCAATATCCGCAACCTTCATAAGCGGATTGGACGGCGTCTCGATAAAAAACATTTTCGTTTCTGGCCTTATTGCCGCCTTTACCGCATCCATGTCCGACATATCTACAAAATCGTATTCAATACCATATTTGCCAAAAATAGTCGTCGCTATACGGTATGTTCCACCATATATATCATCCATCAATATCATATGGTCTCCCGGGTTCAGCCACGTAAACAGCGCCATGTTAGCAGCCTGTCCGCTTGAAAATGCAAAGCCGTGTTCCCCCTCCTCAAGTATGGCCACGGTTCTCTCAAGCTCCTGCCTCGTTGGGTTCAGAAGCCTCGAGTAATCAAATCCCGTTGATTTTCCCAGCTCGGGATGTCTGAACGTTGACGACTGATATATTGGAAAGCTTACTGCGCCGGTAATCGGCTCGCAGCCGAGCGCTCCGTGCACAGCTTTCGAAGAAAAATGCAAATTTTCTTTTTTGCTGTAATCATTGTAGTTTGAAAAATTTTTCATCCTCGCACCTCCATATTGCGTTATATTGCCAAACTTCATGCATACAATTTCCATACAATGTAATTGATTATTTTATTGGTTTCGTGAAATGGAATAACCATTTATCATTTCTGTATCCACAATCGCGAAGTTTGAATTATATACCCAATATAACACAACCCCTTTGTATCATCAAGGTATATTGCACGCTTATCTTATATGTTATATTTATAACTCGGAATTATTTCTCTCCTCCGGCGTCTCAACGATGTTATTCGACTCATCGTCCGGAACCTGCGTCGTATTATCAGCGGGCATAAAGTATCTTCCCGCAAAAACCCTGTCCTTAAGCAGCCTGCACTGTGCGTCGGTGAGCGATCCTTTCATAAGGCCGTCAATATACTCCCTGTTGTAATGCATCGAAGACATATAGGACATATCACTATCTTCCGAAGCGTCAAAAACCATAACCTTCATATTCTGGTTTCCATACCACGGATTCCACGATTTTAGCCCGTTTCCATTCGGATTGCCCGTTCTAAGGAAATTTCCTACATAGCGCTGCATTTTTGACGTCAGTTCATTTCTTCCGGCCAAATTATCATTCGTATACAAATCAGTCACATAATTCTCAAAATCATTTTTATATACTCCACACAGAAAATCAATGTCAAGCCCATGGTAGGAGCCTAAAAACTGCGCGTGGAAATCACTTGAGACATCGGCGTCATTCCCCCAGTCAAACCGGTATGCGTACATCGGAGGCTGAATACCGCTGGCGGCAAACCTTTCCGTATTGTGTTCTATATAATAGTAACTCTGATACATGCTTCCAAACTTCTTAGCGCTCTGTATGAGAGATATCATACCCCAGCCCTTCTTAATGACTTCCGCATTGAGCGCGGCATCGTAATAATTGGCATTGAGCGCATACGTAGAGAATTCCTGCGTCGCACTACCGAATATGACCGGAACGGCATTGTAACTTCCCTTTGCTATTACGTCGAAACCTTCCGACGGAATCACATAACCGTCGGCAAAAAGCTGCGGCGCATTGCTAAGCTTCAATCCCATGTATGTGTACATACATGCGGCCTCATCCGTTGTAAGACCATACAGTAATTGCCTTAATTCGTCATTTGACGCATTCTCTATCCAGCCAAGCGCATCCTTTTTCGCAGAATATGTCCCCCGCCTTACAAGAATCTTCGCAAGCTTTTCCTTCGCTGACTTTTGTGCGTCCCCTACATTACATGTTGTCATTCCGCCGCTGAATATAATAGCTTTATGAAAAAGTCCCTTCATAACCGGCGATATCATTGCGGCAAGCGCATTCCTTCCTCCGGCCGAGAATCCGGAAAGCGTCACGTTACCGGCATTTCCCCCAAAATTCGCTATATTCGCCTGAACCCACTGAAGCGCCTTTTTGATATCCAAAAGGCCGTAATTTCCCGAATCCTCCTCCGGATTACCGGTTTTCAAAGCGTCCAGATTCAGCCACCCCAACGCTCCAAGCCTGTATTCCACAGATACTACAATCGCGTTCGCATTCACTGCAAGGTTTTTAAAGCTCTTCGATGCGGAACCGCTTATATTACTTCCGCCATGCAGATAGACAAGCACCGGAAGATTGTGATCCACGGTATTCTGCCTGTATATATTCAAATAAAGACAGTCCTCCGAACCTTCCGATTTCGTGACCGTAACCGCTTGCGCAGCTTTATTTTTCTTCGTCTTCGTCTGTAGAATCCCCTGCCATGAATCCTGTTCCTGCGGCGCCCTCCATCTGCGTTCACCGACAGGAGGCTTTGCATACGGAACGCCAAACCATGCTATACACGAGGAATTCACAATCGTACCTTCGACTTTGCCGTAATTCGTATTTCTTACAAGGTCCGCAACGACAAGAACAGAAAAAACCGTCTTCTCATGTCCGTCTTTCGAACGCATTGTCACCGTTGCCTCTCCCGATTTTTTGGCGGTCATCCTTCCATTCGAATTCATGCTCAGAACAGACGGATTCGAAACCTCATAGTACATTCCCTTATTGGAAGCTTTCGCCGGTTTCACATCATAATGAAGCTTCGCCTTTGAACCGACGCCGATTACATACTGGGACTGTGCAAGCTTAATTTTTGTCACCGGTGTTCCGACCGTTATCTTTAAAAGCACTTTCGTTTCCTTGGAAGAAGCCCGGTACCCTTCAAGATATGCAGTTCCTTTTCTTTTCGCCTTAAAAGATTTTCCACCTTTCACAGTCTTTATAATCTTACTGTTTGACGACGTCCATTTATAAGAAGAAGCTTTTTTTGATGAAGTCTTCGGGTTACTTGAAAGAACCTTATTAATGCTTATAGTCTTTCCTTTTTTTACGGTATAATTCGTGCAGTTTCCAACTACTTTCACATTCAGCTTTGCTTTTGATTTGCCGCCGGAATCTTTTATTACTATCGACGTTTTTCCGGCTTTTTTTGCACGTAATATTCCCTTTTTATCAACTGAGGCCACTTTCTTTTTCTTACTTTTATAAGAAAGCTTTCCCGAGCCTTTGACAACTCTGTCTAGTTTGTATTTTGCCCCTTTCTCAACGATAACAAGCTTTCTTGAAAGCTTAGGTTTCGCATATGCGGCGTCTGCGGCAATTAAGAAGCTTACGCATATTGCCGCAGCCATACTATATTTCAACGCACCGTACAATCTTTTGTTCTTCAAAACATATCCTCCAGTCAGTTAATCGTCAGCTTTCCGAATTCGAGTTCGCTCCACATGCTGTCCTCGTCTATACTGACGTCATATTTCATAAGCAGCTCGTTATAATAGGCCCCGCCCATCTCTAAAGCCTGCTGCGGATTATCGCCGTATGCCTTTATTTTCTCGCCCTTTAGGAGCTCCTCAACATACTTTGAACGGTATTTTATCTTGAGCATAACATTGTAAAGGCTGTCAACGGTAAGACCCGTATTCTCTTTCTGTTTGTCGGTCATATTGCCGTACAGGCTCTCCGCCTCGTCATACGCCGTAATTTGGTCCGACAATTCAAGCTCATATCCGTCCGCCTCCGCTTCCTGATAGTATATATTGTCGCACACACATATGTCAAAAGCCTGACTCTTCACCCATGTCCTGAACAATGTGCCCGCAGCAAACAGGTAGTCTTCCCAGTACTTCTCAGGATTATCCGGATAATTCTGCAGCGCGGCAGAATTATAAAAGCTCTCGCGCTCCATGACATAGTACATGGCCTCCCGCAAATCTATTTTCTCATCGCCTATAGTAAATACCGTTTCGTCCAGATTGTCAGCAATCTCCCTCTTTCCGCAGGACGTAAAACCCATAACCGAGAGCGCCGCTAATAATACAATTAAAAATCTGCTTTTTCCCATATAATCACCCCTCAGACACTACTTCGCGTTACGTATATAAAAAAATATATACTGCTGCATTATCCCCCCGTAACCCTCGTATTTACCATACGGAAACCCGTTTGGATATTCAGACTCCATAGCCCTTTTAATCCATACATCCTCCGGAAACGAATCCAGTCTCCCATAGCCGAAAAGCATAACGCAGTTTGCAACCTTCACGCCGACGCCGCGCAGCGACATAAGCGCGCTCCTAAGTTCCTCGTCGCCAAGCGCTTCCATGCCATACACGTCAAATTCCCCGCACGCGGCCCTCCTCGCCGCATCGGATACGTACTGCGCCCTATATCCGAGTCCGCAGCCTGCAAGTTCCTCCATTGAAAGCGCTGCAATGGCATTCGCGTCAGGAAATGCATATTTTACGCCGTATTTTGTATCGATTGCATCCCCGCACAGCCTGCACAGCCGCTCAACCGAAGTCCTTATCGCCGGTATCGACTTTCTCTGGGATATAAGGAAGCTTATGAGCATTTCCCACGGGTCCTGCCGTAATATTCGTATTCCTTTTCCATATTTGACGGCCTCGTTCAAAAAAATGTCTTCTTTGTCTGCAATGGAAGCCATCTTCGCATAGTCGGTCTCCATATCAAAATAAGACTTCCATATCTCCTCATACTCCTTAAGACTACAGTCAAGCTCCAGTGAAAAAAAACCTGTAGTTTCATCATAACTAACAGGCTTTATAGTAAGATATCTGCTCTTGTGTATAACGTCATAGCTGCCATGTTCATTGAGCATCATTCGGAAACACTGTCCGCTCTCCGCTATTTTTCCCACATCAAAATCCGTATTTTGAATAATCATATTGCTGCCCCTACTGTAAATTATCTATAACCTCCGTAATATAGGAAGGCATATCCGACTGCTCTATTCCTATTGCAATAGACAGTTCGCTGTAAAGATTGTTCTCTGCTTTCTTAAAGTATCTCTCGTCTATGACCGTACTTTTCATGCCCTTGGCGTGCCTCTCATTATTCCTAATGTATATCGTCTTGATAAGGCTGACAAGCTTCCTGCAGTCACATGTACGGATTGCCTCCTTATATATTGTCTCCCGCTGCTTCTCATCCTCAATTTGCATAGGCTCAATTTCCGGAATCTTTCGGATCAGGGAAATTGCATTATTTTTTGTAATTATCTTTCGCATTGTCGAATTGTTATTATCAACAGGCGTATATATCTTTCCATCCTTATCTTTCACCGGCAGAAGAACATAATAACGCCTTGCCTCCTTACCGCTGCCCATATAAATAGTATCTCCGACCTCACACACTCCGTTGTTCCTGTAGATTACATAGTCTCCTATTTCGAACATTCAGTCACCCCGTTTCAAACCGGTAAAAACAACTATAACAACACTTCTATTCCTATTATAACATTATTTCCTATTCTTTGTAAGTGCTTTTCCAATTTATTTGAAACAGAATTTTATCTAGGTCCTCTATTTTCTCTATGTGGCTGCACGCATCTCTGAAAACGGCCGAATTTTTCATGCCGTGCGTATACCACGCCGCATGCTTTCTCATCTCGCGTATTCCCGTATATTCGCCCTTGAATTGGACGTTCATGCGCGCGTGCCTGCGTATCATCGCAAACACTTCCTCTACATCGGGTCTGGGCGGAATCTTCCCGGTTTCAAAATACGCCTTCGTCCTTGAAAACAGCCATGGATTCCCTCTTGCCCCCCTCGCAAGCATGAATCCGTCCGCCCCGGTCGCCTCATACATCCGTTTCACATCCTGCGGCTCAAACAAATCGCCGTTTCCAATAACCGGAATCGACACCGCCTTTTTTACGTCGCGTATGACGTCCCAGTCGGCGCTGCCGGAGTAGTACTGTTCCCTTGTCCTGCCATGAACGGCCACAGCCGAAGCCCCGGCCTGTTCGGCCATCTTTGCAAATTCTACGGCCGTATTGTCGGCGGCCGCAAACCCTTTTCTAAATTTTACGGTCACGGGCTTTTTAACGGCTCTTACGACCGACGATATGATCTCAGACGCAAGACGCGGGTTTTTCATCAGCGCCGACCCTTCGCCGTTACCAACTATTTTGGGTACGGGACAACCCATATTAATATCCAGAATATCAAAATTCCTGTCCTCAATCTTAGCGGCCATATCGGCCATAAGCGCTGGCTCGCTCCCAAACAGCTGCAGCGAAACAGGTCTCTCGGATTCGTCAATCTCCCAGAGCTTTCCGGTATTCCTGTTATTATAGTATATGCCTTTCGCGCTAATCATTTCCGTGCATACAAGCGCCGCGCCGTGTTCTTTGCATATTATGCGAAATGGCAGGTCTGTCACGCCTGCCATCGGAGCCAGTATTAAATTGCCTTCCAGCCTTACGCCTCCTATAACCAACTCTCCCAGCATGTCATCCCCTGCATCTTTCATATACAAACTTCAGACCGTACAGCGTAAGCGTCGGGTTATATATATCAATCTCCGTTGATTCCTTGGCAAATAACTTGCCAAGGCCGCCCGTTGCAATCACTTTGGCGTCCAGGTATCCCGACTCCTGCTTTATTTTGCGGATAATATATTCCGTCTGCCCAAGCCACCCGTAGAACAGACCTGCCTGCATACTCGTTATCGTGTCCTTTGCAAGTATAGTATCCGGCTTTTTTATCTCAACCTCCGGAAGTTTCGCAGCCCCTTTGAACATGGCCTCCGCGGACGTCCTTATTCCCGGGCTTGTAACCGCTGATACAAATGTTCCATCCTCGGATACGAGGTCAAATGTAGTAGCGGTTCCAAAATCAACGACAATGACAGGGCCCCCGTACATCTTTATCGCCGCGACGGCGTCTACAATTCTGTCGGCGCCAAGCTCCTTCGGATTGGCAGTGGCAATCTTTAAGCCCGTCTTTATCCCGCTCTTAACCTCAATCGGCACGCAGTTAAAATACTTAATAATTCCGCTCGTGAGCGAGTACATAATATTAGGCACCACCGAGGCAATAATTACGTCGTCTATGTCCGCAGGCCCGGCGCCCGCCTGCTTAATCAAATCGACAATCAGCAGTCCGAACTCGTCGGAAGTCCTCGGAAGTTTTGTTGTCATACGGTAGATCCCTTTGAAGTCCTCTCCTTCAAACACACCCATTGTTATGTTGGTATTGCCAACATCAAGCGCTAACAGCATCCTTTCACCTCAGTCCATGCTTTATAGTACTGCTCCAACTGGCCGAACAGCCCAGCCTTTTTTATCTGCAGCTGTTTTATCTTCAGAGCGCTTCCTATCTCGTCATACAGCAAATCTCCCTCGTCGGCCGAGGACTCCATAAGAAGCGTGCCCGCTCCGTCGAAAGCGAGAATAAATTCTCCCCCAACGTCTTCGGTAAACATAACGCACATAATCTTTAGCTCGTCCTTTACTTCCTGCGGGAGATTGCCAAACATTTCATTAAAATAGTATTTCTGCTCATACGCGCTGCTGGCGCACAGCACTTCATTTTCTTCAGCGCTCATGTAAATTCCCCCCAAACCTTGCCTGATTTCTAAAATCAGATAAGAGCATACATCACAGCTTTGATCGTGTGCATGCGGTTTTCCGCCTCGTCAAATACGACGGATCTCCCGGATTCAAACACCTCGTCCGTAACTTCCATCTCGTCGAGTCCGAACTTCTCTTTTATTACCCGGCCTGTCTCCGTATTCAAATCGTGAAATGCAGGCAGGCAGTGCATAAATACCGCGTTTTCCCCGGCCATATTCATTACATCCATTGTTACCCTGTAGGGAGTGAGGTCGTTTATCCTCTCCTCCCATATCTCGTCAGGCTCGCCCATCGACACCCAAACGTCTGTATACACAACGTTCGCGCCCGCAACCCCGGCCGCGACGTCCTCAGTAAGAGTGATGGAACCGCCGGACTCTTTTGCAAGCCTCTCACATTCCCTGACAAGCATCTCATTCGGAAAATATTTCTTTGAAGTACACGCCGTAAAATGCATTCCCATCTTAGCGCATGCAATCATAATCGAGTTGCCCATGTTATAGCGGGCGTCGCCCATATACACAAATTTTATTCCTTCAATTCTTCCGAATTTTTCTTTTATCGTAAGCATATCGGCAAGAAGCTGCGTCGGATGGAACTCATTCGTAAGTCCGTTCAGTACCGGAACACCCGCGTTGTCCGCAAGCGCTTCAACTATCTCCTGTCCGTATCCCCTGTATTCTATCGCATCATACATGCGTCCCAGCACGCGCGCCGTATCCGCAATACTTTCCTTCTTTCCTATCTGCGACGCTTTCGGGTCAAGATATGTGGAACCCATTCCCAAATCGTTGGCCGCCACCTCAAACGAGCATCTCGTCCTCGTACTCGTCTTCTCAAATATCAGCGCTATATTTTTACCGCTATGTACAAGGGTCGGTTCACCCTTTTTTTTCTTTTCCTTAAGTTTGGCTGAAAGCTCCAACAAATACTCTATCTCTTCCTTTGAGTAATCGAGTAATGTCAAAAAATTACGTCCCTTTAAATTCATGGTATGCACCCCTCTACTCAAAAATATTAAAAAATGTATTATACATTATAATTTCAATTATGTCAAATCACTTGAGAGCAGGTATCAGATTCTGTTTTAAAAGCTGCCTCGACGCCTCTTTGAGGGCCACTGCTTTTTTGTAATACCGCCCATAATCATGAATGTCAAGTTCACGTCCGCTGCCCGGCTCCCACGCGCGTCCGTTCTCATATATCTGTTCTCTGGACATCTCGTATATTGCGCCGTCCGTTATAAAGGAGCCGTCCTCTATATACGCCGAAAACGCTACAAACCCCTCGTCGGCATTGACAATGTCCTGCCCGCATATATACTGCTTATCAAGCTCGATTCCCAAAAGATTTGCCAGCGTCGGCAGTATATCTATCTGCCCTCCCACAGTCGATACCGTGCGGTTAATTCCAGACTGCGGAATATGAATTATAAGCGGAATGTTAAACATATCCTCATAATTATATTCCTTTCCAAGAAACCTTCCCATATATATGTCGTTGTCGTCCATATCCTTGTTCAGTCCATGATGGTCCCCGTACATCACAATTATACTGTTGTCGTACAGTCCCTTCTCTTTCAGCTCCTCAATGAACTGTCCAATCGCCTCGTCCGTATAGCGTACAGTCTGTATATAAGAAGCAAACTTGCTTCCCTCATCCTCTTCCTTTACAGGAACTTCCCAGAGCGCCTCGTCCATATTGTACGGATGATGGTTTGTAAGCGTAACTAAAAATGAGAAAAACTTTCCGTCTTTCGCCGACAAAATGTCCGCGGCCTGTCTAAAAACTGACTTGTCGGATATGCCAAGCCCTATGATGTCATCGTCATTCAAATCTTCAATCGAATAAAATTCATCAATTCCCTGATACGGATAGGCGTTCTCCCTGTTCCAGAAACTACCCTCATAACCGTGAAATGCGGTTGTACTGTAGCCTTCCTTTTTCAGCAGCCACGGAAGTCCCCTGAATGTATTCGTCTCATACAGCGTATAACACTCCCTGTCTGTTCCCGGGTACAGACTGTTGAGCGCAGAAAATTCTGCGTCTGCAGTATTGCCCTTTCCAACATTCGTATAAAAGTTGTCAAAATAAAGCGATTCCGAGCTTATTAACCGGTTAAGGTTTGGCGTAAGCTCCATCCCGTTGTAGGATCTGCCTATCACAAAGTTCTGCAGCGCCTCTATCTGGATTATTATTACATTCCTGCCTTTTGCTATACCGTTCAAATCATGGGCGACGCCGCTTGTCGTATTCGCCTGTACTATCCGCAGCACTTCGTCCTTTGCAAGGTCTTCCTTTGCAAGCCTTCCTACCGTGTTGGTCATAATATCGTTTACATGGTTAATAAAAAACTCATCCCTCGTAATCTTAGCAATTCCGGGGCTGTTAAGCGGATTCACGGCCGCTATCAGCAAAAGCACAATGACAGCGACAACCCTGACTGTCCCTGCATGCGGCTTAATCTCATCCATATGCGTACGGTTCTTTGCCATTTTTCCAAACTTATAAAGCACGAGCGGAATATCCATCAGTATGAATACGCTTAACGGAATAAGCGTTGCGACAAAGCTTTCCGGAACTTTCGCAACATTGCTAAGCTGCCAGAACTGTTCGATGGAAACAGTCTGGTTGTAGTAATTAAAGTACATTACGTCCGCAAACATAAATATGCTGAAACCAATATAAACCAGTCCAAAAATAAGCTTTTTATGTTTCATTCTGCTGTTTCCAAGCGAGTAATATAAGCCAAGAGTAATCCCAATGCTTATTACAGTATACACAAAAGAATAAACGGACCATTCAATCAGATAATAGTACACAATGAACTTTACCGCCATGAATACGACCATGACGGCTGTTATATCAAAAAATTTTCGTATTTTATTTCCTTCATTATCCATTAGCGATAATCCCCCATCACAGCGTCCGCCATACCGCAAAGCCGATTCTGCAGGTGCGGATAACAACAATCTGTTCCGTATCAGATTATAAGCGACTATGATTCGAAAAGCAATAGCATAATTTTCTTTCGTTTCCATGGGTTTTACAATATACGAGTTATTGAATTTTCCCATATATTGTGCGTTATTCTGCGTTATGTGACAGTGTATCTAAAAACGGCCGAAATGCCGACGGCATCGCCACTTCATGCTCTAGTTCTTCCATCGTCACCCAGCGAAACCGTTCACACATCTGTCCGCAGACCAGATAATATGCAGTCATTCGCCATTCTACATGAGAAAAGACATGGGTATAAGTAAGCTTCCTATGCATCCGTTCCGGAGCGGTATTCCATTGACTTGCCGCGTCTGCCGCCTGCTGTTCTATCAGAATTCCTTCCACGTTAGGAAATTCCCACATACCGGCCAACAAGCCCTTACCTGCACGTTTTCGCACTGCAATCCTATCCCTGCACCGCAGGACAAACACGGTCTTATCCTCCCGTTTTCTGCTTTTCTTCCCGTCCCGAACAGGATACTGCCGCCATGTGTCATGTTCTTTCGCACCGCACAGTGTACGCAACGGACATTCTCCGCACTTTGGCGTACCATTAGCCAGGCATACGGTTGCCCCGAGCTCCATCAGGCTCTGCGTCAATATGCCGCATTGTCCCTTGGAATATAACTTCGCCAATTGCTCCCGAATTTTCTTTTTTGTCGCCTGTTTATCAATGTTAGATGCTTCTTCCATCACCCGGGTATATACTCGCAGCACATTCCCATCCACCGCCGGCGTCGGCAGGTCAAAGCAAATAGAACCAATCGCGCCCGCCGTATATTCACCGATACCTGCCAGAGACAAAATCTCTTCATACGTGTCCGGGAACGCGCCGTTTCTGTCCCCGACAATGGCAACAGCCGCCTTTTTCAGATTCCGCGCCCGATTATAGTAGCCGAGCCCTTCCCACAACTTGAGCAGATAATCATCTTCCACAGACGCCAGCGCGTCAATAGTTGGCAGAGCCTTCAAAAAACGTTTGTAATATTCCTTTACCGCCTCTACACGGGTCTGCTGCAGCATAATTTCCGATATCCAGACATGATATGGCTCCGTATCCTTCCGCCATGGCAGGTCTCTGGCGTGGTCCGGATACCAGTTCACCAAATATTCAACTAATTTCGTGCATTTGTCCATCTTTTCCCCACTATACGTATTCGCCGCCAACCCCCGCTTCCAGTCAAACAACCCGCAAACAGCGTGTTAACGCCATCTGCGGGGGCTGCACCTTACTCAAACTCAGTCTTATCCATTTCCGTTCCGGAAACTTCTGTTTTTATATCGTTTGTTTTTAAAAATTCGGCCAGTGACGTCGCAAGTCCTGCCACTCCCTGTATCTCCGACGGTATTATTATCTTGGTCGCCCTGCCGTCCGCAGCCTTTGCAAACGCCTCAAGGCTCTTTAACGTAATTACGTTGCCGGTAGGTTTTGCTTCATTAAGGAATCGGATTCCGTCCGCGTTAGCCTTCTGTACAATCTGTATAGCCTCGGCCTTACCTTCCGCCTCACGGATTGTCGCTTCTTTCTTGGCCTCCGCCCTAAGGATTGCAGCCTCCTTTTCAGCCTGCGCGTCAAGGATTGCGGATTCCTTTTTACCTTCGGCAACAAGAATCGTTGACTTCTTCTCTCCCTCCGCGATAAGAATCGATTCACGCCTCTCACGCTCCGCCTTCATCTGCTTCTCCATCGCATCCTGTATTGCAGCCGGCGGAATAATATTTTTAAGCTCCACGCGGTTTACTTTTATACCCCAGGGGTCTGTCGCAACATCGAGCGAATCCCTCATCTTAGTATTAATAATCTCTCTGGAAGTAAGCGTCTCGTCGAGCTCCAGGTCACCGATTATATTACGGAGCGTTGTCGCCGTAAGGTTTTCTATAGCCATTATAGGGCTTTCAACTCCGTACGCATACAGTTTCGGGTCCGTGATCTGAAAGAACACGACCGTATCAATCCTCATTGTTACATTATCCTTTGTAATAACAGGCTGCGGCGGGAAATCAACCACCTGCTCCTTCAGGATAACCCTCTTGGCAATCTTGTCAATGATAGGCATTTTAAAATGAATTCCGACTCCCCAGGTCGCCTGATAACCGCCAAGCCTCTCTACTACAAACGCCTTTGCCTGCGGCACAATCTTAATACAGGAAGACACAAGCCAGATTAAGACTGCAAGCACAATTACAAGCCCTATAATTACCCCGCCGCCGCTAAAGAGTTCCTCCAACTCTAAAGTGTCTGATGACAACACACTGAATATATTCATACCGCTCCTCCTTTAAATTAATATATTATATCAGGCGGACATGGACTACTCCGCCTTTTTTTCACAAATGAGCTTGACGCCCGAAACTTCTTTCACCGTGACGGTTTCTCCGGCGTCAATCACACTTCCGTCCGTCGAGCGGGCCATCCACTCCATACCGTTGAGCATAACTCTTCCCTTTGCATTAAAATTATCTATCTGTTCAATAACCTTCGCAGTACTGCCGGGCATACTGTCCACATTTGTCTTTTCCCTGTCTTTGTTATTAAAATATCTTACCGCAACCGGTCTCGTTGAGAACAGCGACACAAGCGAGACAGCAAGAAACACAATAACCTGTACGACAACGTCCGCGCCAAACAAAGCTGTAATATAGGCAGCAAGCGCGCCGATTGCAAACCATATCGTCGAAAGTCCAAGCGTTATAATCTCAATGGCTATCATTACGGCCATAAGAATAAGCCAATAAAAACTCTCCATACAATCCCCTCCCTTAACTTACTTCAATTATCATATACATTTATAAAAAAGTCAAGTTGCTCATATACATTAAAACCGCCGCCGCAACCGATGCATTGAGCGATTCCGCACTGCCGCACATTGGTATTTTCACAAGCTTTCCGCATAGTTTTTTTGTTTCAGGCGCAATACCCGCGGATTCATTTCCAATAATAAACGCAAGTTTTTTATCAAAATTTTCCTGTCGGATGTCGTTTCCCTCAAGGGCCGCGCCGTATACGGTTATTCCCGCATCTTTACACATACTTACTATATTGCCGGTCGTATCATTATATGCGCATGGCACCCTGAATATTGCACCCATAGTTGCGCGCACCACTTTTGGGCTGTACATATCTGCCGTCCCCTTGTTCATTATAATTCCTCTAAAGCCTGCTGCCTCCGCAGTCCGTATTATCGTGCCAAGGTTTCCGGGGTCCTGAAGGTTTTCAAGTATAAGGAGTCTGCTGTACTCCCCTTTTGCAGCCTCTTTTATTATATCGGAAGCTTCTATATTGCCAAATTCTGCGACCGCAAGGACTCCCTGCGGATTGACGGTATCGGTAAGCTCCTTAAATGTGCGGTTCCCGACAATTTCATATCCGCATCTCTCAAACTGTTCTTTTATATACGCGCTGCTTTTACCCGGGATACCCCTGCCGGAAATTACATATTCACTCCACCATTCTTCAGACACGAATATTTTTAACGCGGACGCATTAACAATGGCCTCAAGAACCATCTTGATTCCCTCGACAATGTACCTGCCCTGTTTTTTCCTGTCCTTTCCGCTTTTTAATAATCTGCCTATATCCTTATATTTTATGCTTATGCCTGTATGTCCCATCAATCGTCACCTTTATGCAGCGTCATTGCATTGAGCTTCTCAAGAATGCTGTTCTCTCCGAGCATTATAAGCAAATCATCGCCCATTATAGGAAGGTCTGGCGACGGATTTACAATGACCTCCTCGTCGCGCTTGATTCCTATAACGCTTACCCCGTACTTAGCCCTTAAGTTCAGGGATTTGAGGGTATGCCCGACCCATTCGGACGGACACTGTATTTCCAGTATACTGTGCGTCGACGACAAGCCTATAGCGTCAAAGTAGTTTCCATGCACGAGCTGTCTTGCAATTCTTCGCCCAATCTCAAGCTCAGGAAAAATAACCTTGTCGGCGCCGACCTTTCTTAAAACGCGCGCCTGAAGCTCGCTTCCGGCTTTCGCAATAACAAGTCTGGCTCTCTCCTCTTTTGCAAGTATCGTCGCCATAACGCCAGCCGACAGATTGTCGCCGACACCGATAATTACGCCGTCATAATTGGACAATCCCAATGAAGCGACAAAATCCTTATTCGTAATATCGCCGATTTCCGCATGCATAACATACTCTACTACTTCATTTACAACTTCCTCACTTTTGTCAACCGCCATAACCTCGCATCCTTCTTCCGCAAGACTTTTGGCAAGGCTCGCGCCGAAGCGTCCGAGTCCGAGTATGGCAAATTCTTTTCTCTGCATAATATCCCCTCCTGTCAGCCGACCATAATCTTTCCTTTCGGATACCGGCCGCCCGTCTCTTTTCCTGCTCCGGCATTAAAAAACAATGCCAGCGATATCGGCCCGATTCTGCCGATGTACATCGTGAGCGCAACAATTATTTTTCCAACGTCGTCAAGCTGTCCCGTAAGCCCTCTCGTAAGCCCAACAGTCGCAATAGCCGACATTGTTTCATACAGAGTATCAAGAAAATCAGTCCCCTGCGTAAAGCTGAGCGCGGCCATAGATACAATCATAGCTCCAAAGCTGACGAATATGACGGCAATCCCTTTTCTTACATCAGAGGACGATATACTTCTTCCGAAAACCTCCGTCTCCTCCCTGTTCTTAATAATGGCTACAACCGTAAGAAACAGCATCGCGACGGTAACGGTCTTCACGCCTCCGGCCGTACCGGACGGCGAACCTCCTATGAACATTAAAATCAGCGATACAAAGGAAGACGCGTCGGTAAAGTTTTGCTGCGGCACGGTAAAAAATCCGGCCGTTCTTGTAGTCACGGACTGGAACACCGACGCCTGCACCTTATTAAAAAATGACATTTCTCCAAACGTCTGACTGTTATTATATTCCAAAATAAAATACAGAACGGCTCCGCCTGCAATAAGAATCAACGTAACCGATAGCACAAGCTTTGTATGCAGCTCAAGGCCTCTGAAAAACCTGAAATTTTTTGCCGACATTTTCTTTTTTCCGGCTTTTATTATATCCCACCAGACGTAAAATCCGATTCCACCCATGATTATAAGAAACATAGTTGTGAAATTCACGATTATATTACCCCTGTATTCATACAGGCTCGTATCACCGAGCACGTCCATACCGGCATTGCAGAATGCGGAAATGGAATTAAATATTGCCGCAAATATGCCGAAAAAGCCCTTGTCCTTAACGAACACGGGCATATACAAAAGCGCGCCGACAGCCTCCACAATAAGCGTACCCTTGACAATTTTCTTAGTCAGCTTGACAAGGCCGTTTAAACTGTTCAGATTATATGCGTCCCTTATCAGAAGCCTTTCCTTAAGCGTTATCCGCTTTGAAGCCGCAAGCAGTATTACGGTCGTGAACGTAACGATACCGAGTCCTCCGAACTGCACTAATAGAATTATGGCAATCTGTCCGAACAGGCTCCAGTGACCCGCAGTGGACACAGTTGTAAGACCCGTTACGCATACCGACGTTGTGGCGGTAAACAGCGCGTCTACAGGATTTGTCCACGTTCCGTCCGCAGATGAGACCGGCAGCATAAGTACCGCCGTTCCAAGAAGAATGGCCCCAAGAAAACCAAACGCAATTATCTGTGTAGTTGTAAGCTCTTTTTTTCGACGTAATATTCCTCTCATATATGTAATCTCGCAGTCTGTTTTCTACTCATTTCCCTCAGGAAGAGGTTTTATTATTTTGCGGTATATTCGCACAAGACATATTGTGGACACGGTAAACGACATCAGTTCCGCGATAGGGAACGACCACCATACCGCTTCAAGTCCTCCGATCCTTGAAAGGATATACGCTGCAGGAACAAGCACGACAAGCTGTCGCATTACCGAGACAATAAGGCTGAACACCGCCTTGCCGAGCGACTGGAATATCGTTCCCGCAATAATACAGAACCATGCCACAAGAAAATGCAGGCCGATTATTCTGAGCGCCGGAACGCCTATTTTTACCATCTCTGCAGAAGCTTCGAACATTTTTACGAGCATAAACTCAGGCAGCAGTTCAAATGCGGCGAATCCTACCATAAGCAGGCCGCAGGCGACAACCATACTAAGCTTTATTGTTTTAACCATACGTTTTCTTGACTGTGCTCCGTAGCTGTATGCGATTATCGGCGTTATACCGTTGTTAAGCCCGAATATCGGCATGAAAAAGAAGCTCTGCAGCTTAAAATATACTCCGAACACGGCGGTCGCCGTAGATGAAAAATCAATGAGTATCTTATTCATACAATATACCATGAGCGAACCTATCGACTGCATAATAATCGACGGAACACCAACCTTGTATATCGTAGAGATAATTCTCCCATTCGGACGAAATTTTCTAAAATCAAGCTTAATCTCCCTGTTAAACTTCAAGTTACAGATAAGCGCTACAATTCCCGCAACACACTGTCCGATAACGGTTGCTATCGCGGCTCCGGCAACGCCCATTTTGGGCAGACCCAAAAGACCGAATATGAGAAGCGGGTCCAATATAATGTTCGTAACCGCGCCGCTCAACTGCGATATCATGCTGTAAAGCGTCTTTCCCGTAGACGTAAGAAGTCTCTCAAAGAAAAACTGGCAGAACAGCCCAAACGAAAATATCATTACTATACTCAGATAGTCAACACCGTAATCCATTATGAGAGCGGCATTTTCGGCCGCACCCTCTCCCTTAACCTGTCCCGCATAAAACGGCACAACAGCGGTAAATCCCATTATTAAAAACACAATATAACTTATGACATACAAAAACGCGCCGTTCCTTGCAGTATCATTGGCCCTTTTATAGTTCTTCTCACCGAGGGATTTTGAAAGCAGCGCGTTAATTCCAACGCCTGTTCCGGCTCCGACGGCAATCAGAAGCGTCTGGAGCGGAAACGCAAGCGACACCGCCGTAAGCGCATCCTCCGACAGCTTCGCCACAAATATACTGTCCACTATGTTATACAACGCCTGTACGAGCATGGATATCATCATTGGCAGAGACATATTGAATACAAGTTTATTTACCGGCATGACGCCCATCTTATTCTCTGTAAATTGTGCTTTTTCGTTGCTCATCGTATTGTCCTCACTAATTCAAAGTTATTATTTGTCAAATTTGTCATGTTATTCATTTTATCATAAGAAATTTTAATGTCAATGAAAGATTTTGATGAAACAGCGATAAATCAGCGAATTAAAACGGCAAAACCTAATAATACAGAAAAGATACATAATTAACACATACGGGATACAAATGAGATAAATGTATGATGCAATACGGCAATAAATTATAAATTACACGGATGGTTCGCACCACAACCGTCTCACGTCTGCGCTCCGCTTCGGTCTTCCCTTCGTTGCGGTCCGTCCCGAACAGGCGGCCGCCGGATACTTAGGAGCGTTGCTTACGCGAAAATAAGAATCTGCAGAAAGGAGCTTATACTGATATGTATATTACAGAGCCAAACAAAGGAAAAAACAGGGAAATCAATACTTCATACGGACGGTTTGCCCGTTATCCCGTCACGACTCCCGTCATTGTCAAAGGGGACGACATGGCGGAGATTTTGCGCAAGAACCTGCGCGGCAGGGTAGAAAAGGAAGATATCATCTTCCTATCGGAGAAAAGCGTCGCCTGCGCACAGGGCAGGGCAATTCCGTTGGAAGACATTCATCCCGGCAAACTGGCGGTCACGCTGTCCCACTTTGTACACAAGAGCCCTCACGGAATCGGCCTTTCCATGCCGGAAACAATGGAGGTTACTCTGCGGGAATGCGGCCGGACGCGCATTCTGCTGGCAGCGGCGGTATCCGCGGTGGGCAGGCTGTTCGGGAGGAATGGCTGGTTCTATCTTGCCGCGGGAAAAAAAGCGGCCGCCGTCGACGGTCCCTGTCCGTACACGATCCCGCCGTACAACAGATATGTTGTGCCCGCTCCCCTGCATCCAAATGAGGAATGCCGCAGGCTTTCATCGACGCTTGGCTGTCAGGTGGCGATCGTAGACATCAACGACCTGGGCGGCAAAGTGCTGGGCGTATCGTCAAAAAAAATGAACAGAAAGATGATCGTACAGGCTCTGCGGGACAATCCGCTGGGACAGGAAGATGAACACACGCCCGCAGGAATCCTGCGGGCGCTGAAAAAGAATTGTCTCTATGAAAACGATTAGAGCGTGTCTGAAAATTGCTTTCTGCCAGATGCGTTTCACACTTTGTAGGAGATTTGTGCCAAATGAGGGAAGCGTAGCGGGCTGCGTTGACTGCATTTGGCGTAAATATACCGCAAAGTGGGGGACGCAGATGGCGGGAATGAATTTTCAAACACGCTCTAGATGAGATTGCTGGGAATAAAGCAGTTATCCGCATCAATCGGGATAGGTTCCTCACACATACAGATAATCCCGCCGTTCCCACGGTTCAAAGACGCCTTGTCAATTACGCTGTATTTTTTGACTTCACAGCGGTCGGGTGCGGCACTCTTTTTAATATCCAACGGATGAATGACATGGTTTTCTTCCACAAATACATCTATCTCTTTGGCATTGGAGTCCCGAAAATAGGTGATGTTTACTTTAGACTTTGCATAGGCATAGTTCTTAACAAGCTCCATCACAACATAGTTCTCATAGTAATGACCGCTTGCAGCACCATTACGCAGCGTATCCGGCGTCAGCCACATCTCGCATCAAATAAGTGTCAATATACGAGTTAAAATATTCCTGTCGCAGCTCGTTATCCACGCCCTGCACCTGCGGCATACCTCCCTCCCAAATGTGATTGAATACTTGAAGTACATCATTTTTGGGGAATTTACGCTGTCTTGCCTGCAAGGTGGCAAGTGAAAAATCCAAATCGGTATCAAAGATCATTCCGGCTTTTTCTCTTGCGGAAAGGCTATACAGTTCCAGTATCCCGATTCTTCCGGCAAGTGTTTCACGCACTCGCTCCATCATTTTGTACTGTTGGGAGCCTGTCAGCCAAATAAGACCTTTCTCATCGCTTTCATCGCAAATCACCTTGATCTGCTCAAAAAGCTCAGGTGCTTTCTGCACTTCGTCAATGAGAATCGGCGGCTTGTAGGTCTGAAAGAATAGCACCGGGTCGCTTTGAGCCAATTCTCTTGCCATAGCGTTGTCCATCGTGACATAGGTTCTGTCGCTGTCAGCTAAATGCTTTAACATGGTAGTTTTTCCGACCTGTCTCGCACCGGTCACAAGGATAACCTTGAAAAAATCATTGAGTTTAATCTGCGGTCAATCGTATTTTATCATTATAAATCCGCATAATCAAGAGAATATACACAGTAGCATATACTCATTTTCTATAAAAAGAACTTTCCCGTAGTATACAAAACTTTCCCTTGTAAACTGCCAATAATGGCAATTACAAGGGAAAGTAACTAGTATCGCTGTATGAAACTTATCAGTCTCAGTTATTCTTATTCGCAACCTCCGACATCTTCATCGCACGGACTTTAAGAGAAAGACCAAACAGATTAATAAATCCGTCGGCATCGTGATGGTCGTACAAATCACCCGTAGTAAAGGATGCGAGGCTCTCATTGTAAAGCGAATACGGCGACGTTGTTCCGGCTTTAATTATGTTTCCTTTATATAACTTAAATTTCACTTCTCCTGTCACATATTTTTGTGTAGACTCGATGAATGCCTGTACCGCCTCTCGAAGCGGGGTGAACCATTTTCCTTCGTATACAATATCCGCAAGCTTGCTGCCCATCTGCTTCTTAAGGGCATACGTATCCCTGTCAAGGATAAGCTCCTCCAACTGCTGGTGCGCTTCCATAAGGATGGTTCCTCCCGGGGTTTCGTATACGCCGCGAGACTTCATACCGACTACGCGGTTCTCAACAATGTCGATGATTCCAATTCCATGCTTTCCGCCAAGCCTGTTAAGAGTTTCGATAATCTCAGAAACTTTCATTTCTTTGCCGTTAATGCTCTTTGGCACTCCGGCTTCAAATGTCATAGTGACATACTCTCCCTCCTCGGGAGCCTTTTCAGGCGTAACGCCAAGAACGAGTAAATGTTCATAATTGGGCTCATTGCCCGGGTCTTCCAATTCCAGTCCTTCATGGCTTATGTGCCACAGATTACGGTCGCGGCTGTAGCTCGAATCATCGGAAAACGGCAGGTCTATGCCATGCTGCCTGCAGTATTCAATCTCCGCTTCCCTCGAATCCATATTCCACTTGTCGCTCCTCCAAGGCGCGATAATCTTAATATCGGGCGCAAGAGCCTTAATTCCAAGCTCAAACCGAATCTGGTCGTTTCCTTTTCCCGTTGCGCCGTGGCAGATGGCTACAGCTCCCTCCTTGCGGGCAATCTCTACAAGACGTTTTGCGATTACGGGTCTTGCCATCGATGTACCAAGCAGGTATTTGTTTTCATATATTGCATTAGCCATAACACACGGTACTATATATTCATCACAGAATTCATCCGTTACATCCTCAATATAAAGCTTTGACGCGCCGCTCGCCTTCGCTCTCTCCTGCAGACCGTCAAGCTCGTTTCCCTGTCCGCAGTCTATACAGCAGCACACAACGTCATAGTCATAATTTTCCTTGAGCCACGGAATGATAGCAGTCGTATCAAGTCCGCCCGAATAAGCGAGTATAACCTTTTCTTTCATAATAAAGAACCTCCCGAAATATTATCTTGTATAATGACTAAAATATACACCATTACCATAATTATTGCAAGCAGATACCTCTGCTCCGAAGAACAAAAAACTATTTTTCAGCGCTCACTGTCATCTGCCGGGAAATGAACGGCACGATACCATAACATCGAGTACAAAATTTCCGTTTTCCGTATAACAGACCATATCGCCGCCAAGGCGCCGTGCCGCGTCCCTCACAGTCAAAAGACCATAACCGTGGTCAAGCCCCTCCTTGTCTGTAGCAGGTATCGTTCCCTTATCCACATAATATCCGTCACGGCATCGGTTCCTGATTCGTATCATAAGATAATTCCTACTATACTTCATCTTCACGGACATTTTGCGTTTATCTATAGCAAGTCCTTGAAGGGCGTTACAGACATTTTCCAGACTGTTTGATATAATCTGGCACAGCTCCATATAATGAATCTCGATATCGCCAATCTGAATGTCGAACCTGCAATCCGCCCCTAATTCCTGAAGTTTTTGGTAATACTGCGTCAATACCGCGTCTATATATGGGTTTGAACAGAACTGTCCCAACATGCTGTCCATCTCCTCCTCGACGCCCTTAAGATATTCCTGCGCCTCTTTCGTTTTTCCTTTGGTAAGCAGCCCCGAGAGCATTACCGTATGGGCTTTCATATCGTGCTTCATTCTACGTATTCGCTGCTGATTGTCAAGCTGCGCCTCAAGCGTGTTTTTCTGTTCCATCAGTATACGCTCGCCCTGTTGTTTACGATAAAGCAAAAGCTGCCTGTAAAGCGCTGCAAATATCGTTGCATAATTAAACAGCATTAACACCAGCACAAGTACGCATAGAAACGTATCTTCCGGCCGTTCAACAATATTGACAGGATACTGTACCGTCACCACCAGCAGTATGTAATACAATATTGTCATACCTGCGAAAATACCCCATCCCTTTTCAACCGCTTCCTGTAACTCCATATACGGTTTCCTGAGATAACGCCACATAAGGTATTCTATGAGAGGATATGCTACGAGTCTGCTTACAAACATCAGTATAAATTGTCCGCCGCCGAGATAATAGTCTAACAGGCTCGTCACGGCCATAATCCAAAGGCAAATCGTATCGGCGAGACAGAATGTTAACAGAAACCGAAATCTTTTATCCGCGCTCATAAGATAAAAAAACAGAAAGCTTGGTATGGAACAGGTAAACAAAAACATCTTTGACAAGACGTCAATCCCAAAAATAACCAAGCCCGCCCCGTTCAGTATCATCAATATACCCATTCCAATAGCCGAAGCAATTATTGTCTTTTTCTTCGTAAATCTTGATCGAAACAGCATCACAAACAAAAATATAACATGAAACATCGCCCAAAATATAGACATGTCACGAAGGATTATCATTTATTAATCAACCTCTTCTTTCCGGTTCTCTTTCCATTTGATGAACGCATCTTACTTTAACACAATCCTGACCGTCCTGCTTTCTCGCCCGTATATTTTTCTTCCATCCGCTCCGATAACATATGCCCGTACTTTCACATAGTATCTGTTTTTAGTACATTTGGAAAATGTAATTCCCGCCTTTGAAGTATATTTTATCTTCCTATTCTTTTTAAAGGCTTTGTCTGACGCTGCAGTAATTTTATAACCTTTCGCACCCTTAACC
Source organism: Lachnospiraceae bacterium (assembly GCA_022790615.1). Lineage (GTDB taxonomy): Bacteria > Bacillota > Clostridia > Lachnospirales > Lachnospiraceae > V9D3004. Next base: position 16,590 of record JAAVXK010000078.1, on the reverse strand, counting down.
TTTTTTACGAACACTTTAAGTTTATTTCCTGACAATTTTAACGACTTCACTTTAGCTTTTCCCGGCGCTTTTGGCTGAACCGCCGTCTGGGACGGCAAAGGCTTCGCTGTGTGAACAGGCTGGTTCGTATATGCGGGTTCTGTTGCGGCCGGTAACGGCGTAACTGTTGACTGTGGTGTTTTCGTTGGTTCCGGTGTATCTGTCGCTTTCGGCGTCTCCGTCGGTTCCGGTGTGTCTGTTGCTTTCGGCGTCTCCGTCGGTTCCGGTGTATCTGTCGCTTTCGGCGTCTCCGTCGGTTTCGGTGTGTTTGTCGGCTTCGGCGTGTCTGTCGGCTTTGGTGTTCCTGTCGGCTGTTCCGCGAAAGATACGTTTATATTATAATAAGCCTTTCTTCCACCCCTCGAAGTTACCGTTATTTCATTGTCTTTGCCAGCGCTGATATAAGGCGCCGCGTCAACGCTTACATAGTTTTGATTTGCATATGTCGTATAGGAATATGTAACCTTGCCGTCCTTATATTCCGGTGCAATATCGCACTCGATAACGAACGGGTTGTCCTTCGTTCCGGCGCCTTCCATCTCTTTCCCGTTAACCTTGTAGGTGTATGATGGATTCCAGTCCGCATCATACGCAGTAATTGTCTGGAATTCATATTCCAAACCCGCTATTTCAAGAGTTTTCAGAGTAGGCAGGCCGCTCGACGCCGAAGCTATATCCGCTCCTCCGTCAAGCGTATATATAAGACTGAGCGTGTCGCCGTCTTTAACATGAATATAGTCAAGCCCCCAATTGTCGCAATCGTCGTTATTATATGCAAGCATCCAGCCGGACATGGCGTATCCGTCCGCCTGGGAAAGTCCGTTCACCTCCGATACGTAACCCATACTCATATCATAATCAACACCGGCCGCTGTGAGCGCTTTTTCAATTGCGTCCGCCGCAGATGCAGCCGGCACCTCGGTTTCCGCTATAAGTCCCGTTTTTGAAGCGCCGTCTATCTCTGAAGCCACGGCCGTGTAATCTTCCGCCTTAACCAAGACCTTTACCTGCGTGGCGGTCGCATCATCATTCTGAGAAACAATTCTTGTCTTTGCGCAAACATACATGTCAGACAGAACAGCCGGCGCCGCCGCTATAAGCATTGCCGCCGAAACAAGACATGCAGTTGCTTTTTTAAATACTGTGTTCATTTTCTCCTCCTAAAAACTATATTTTATTTTAATACGCCTCAGCTTTCTTTCCATGTTTCTGCAAAACAGGGCAAGAAACAGACACGTAGAAAAACCATGTATTATATTCACCGGAAGGCCGGACAGATATATAGCCAGAAACTGTTTTCCGGTCATATGACCTGTATAAAGCAGTGCCGAGTATGTATCCATTATAGGGCCGTACATAAATACGGCGGCAAAAAAACCATATATGCAGACGCAGACTGTATAAAACGGCTTTTCCACATATCTGCCGGAAAATAATATACCGGCCGCAAAACCGCACAGACCCGTAGCAATCATTTGCCATACCGTCCATGGTCCCTGCCCGAACATGAAGTTAGATACGAATACCGAAAGCGTTCCGACTAACATCCCGCACCTTCCTCCAAGCCCTATGGCGCTCATTATTACTACCGCCAGCATAGGCTTAAAAAACGGTATCATGAAAAATACCGCCCTTGACAGAACCGATATCGTAACCAGGACAGCGAGCATCATTACCTCTCTCGCACGGGGCTTCTTTCTCTCAAACATGAAGAAGAAAGGTACCATTGACATTATTACAATTAATACTGCTATCAGATAATAATTTTTCTGCATTCCCTGACCACATCCTCCTGCGTCAACACACCGTCAAAATAATCTCCGGCAATCCTGTCCGCCGCCGTAGTATAAAACCTGTTCCCGGAAAACACCTCGTACGGCGTACCCGAACACACAATTGCGCCTCCAAAATACATCATGCACGCATCCGCATATTCCGCCGCAAACTCAATGTCGTGCGATACCATAATCACTGTCATGCCTCCGTCCGACAATTTTTTAAGAAGCAATCCAAGCTCCTTTTTGTGAAAAAAATCGAATCCCTTCGTCGGCTCGTCCAGAACCAGTATGTCTGGTTTGGTAAGAAGCGCCTTTGCAAGCGCCGCACGCTGTTTCTCACCGCCGCTAAGGTCATACGGATGCATGGTAAGGCAGCCTTCTATATCAAGCATCCGCGCCGTATCGCGAATCTGTTCGTCATATATCTTTGCATCAAAACCTACGCTGTTACATTGCGCATCGCCGTGACCCGCCGTATCGTCAAAACTACCGCGCGGAACGGCCATCTTCAAATCCTCGTATACCGTATCTTTTATAAACATTGTCTCGGGATTCTGCGCCAGCATGCTGACGGTGTTTTTGAACAGCTTAACCCTGCCCCTGTATGGCTTATGTATTCCCGCAATAACCGACAGGAGCGTCGTCTTTCCGGAACCGTTGCCGCCGAGTATGACGTTAAACGATCCCTTTTTTATTACCATAGTAAGGTTATATATTATATCTCTGCCGTTTTTCTCATATCTGAAATACACTTCCGATAACTCGAGCGCGGCGGATTTATTTGAAGTATCGACGCAGGCTCTTATCCCCTGTAATTTTTTTTTCGACTTAACTCTTTTTTCTTCACCCGCATTCATATTGTCTGCAATTGTCCCGGAAGCACATTTTATAATATTGCCAATATATCTTCTGCCTTCTTTTACATTAAGAGGTATACTGTCTCCCCCCATACCAAGCCCCCTGTATATCTTTGCGGCGGACGGAAGGGCCTCATAATACTCATTTTCCATAATAAGACCCGCCACATCCCTGTTTCCGCCGTAAGCCGCGAGTCTTCCTTCCTCCAGTACGGCAACACGGTCGGCCATATGGTATATATTCTCAAGTCTGTGTTCTATCATAATGATTGTCGTCAAAAGTTCCTCATTAATTCTCTTTACCAAATGAAGAAAGTCATTCGCCGCCACTTCACATAGCTGCGACACCGGCTCGTCAAGAATAAGTACGTCAGGATTCATCACCATAACGGACGCAAGGTTAAGTATCTGCTTCTGTCCGCCCGACAGCTCAAACGTTTTCCTGTCAAACCATTCATTTATCCCAAAATAATTGGAAATCTCAGCTACCCTGCGCCTTATCGTCTTATTGTCAAAACCAAGGTTTTCAAGTCCGAACGCAAGCTCATGCCACACCTTGTCCGTAACAATCTGCGTATCAGCGTCCTGCATTACATAACCGATTGCGGCTGCTTTCTCATAGTCTGAAAGTTCGTCCAAAGCCCTGCCTCTGTAATACACCTGTCCCAAAACGTCTCCTTTTGGCCTCAGTACGGGCTTTAACTGCCTTGCGAGAGTAGTCTTCCCACATCCGCTTTTACCGCAAATAAGAACGAACTCTCCCTCATTTACCGACATACTGATATTATCAATCGCTTTACGTTCCGACTCCGGATACGAAAAACTCAGATTTTCGATTTTAATAACTTCCATCTTATGTTCTCCTTTACAATATCCATTGCCGGCAGCATCGTTAATAACGCATACGACACATATGTCAGGCCTGCCAAAGGGTCTTTTCCGTCAATTTTATAATATGGATAATACTGCGAATAAATATTGCCGCACAACATATTCGTCAACACAAATATGGACATAGTGAGAATCAATACGGCGTATGCGGCGTCTCTTTTTGTAAATATATATTTTGAATAGGACGTCCTGCGTCCGACTCCATAACCTCTCGCCCTCATGGAGTCGGAACGCTCAATAGATTTCTCAAACGACCACATTACCATACTCTCAAAGACAGCAATTCCTTTTTTTATCTTTCCGCCATTCCCCGTCACACACATGCACGACCGGCTTACCTGCCTCATATGTCTCTTAAATTCCGGTATAAACCGCAGGCTCATTGATAACGTAAGCGCTATGGCCGGCATGAGCCTGCCTGTCAGATACATAATTCTGTCAGAAGTCATTACGGTATTAAATGAGAAAAAGAGCGCGCATATGGAACAGACCATTACGCCGCCCGCGGCGCCGTACACAATCGACTCAAGCGTAAGAGGGTTGCCGTCCGGAAAATATGCAAGTATTGTAACGCCCTCATGCGAAAACAGCGGGTTAATTATTACCGCAAGCAATGAGGCCGGTATATATATCATGAAAAACATCTTTGCAAATTCTCTCTTGCCCACAAGCGCGCCAAGTACAATCGTTGAAACAAAAGTCACGGCAATGATTACCGGATTCATGCGGATTGTTACAAGAATAACGACGGATAAGTAATATAAAAATTGTGTAAACGGGTGCCATCTCTCAAAGCTGTTTTCCTTCAAACCGCGCCTCCTTACTGCCTTTCAAGCGTGTATTCTAGATGAATGACGTCCCCGTCCTTAAGACTGTATCTGCTTATCCCGTAACCCGGACTCCTGTCATTCACACTGTATACCCATCCTGACAGCTCGCCGCAGTCAAACTCATACAGATTAGCGATTCCCTCAATATAGGAACTGTTGTATATCGGGGTAAATGAATATTCCATGTGAATCTTCTCATTCCTCGTTTCACGTAGCAGCACGTCAAATGCCGACTCACCGTCAAAAAATTCTATATCCTGTTTCTCAAGAATGATTCCATCCTCCGGTATCAGCTCAAGCTTATTACTGTCAAGCTTGTCAATATCAGATAACACCGCCTTACATTCAATTAAAAGGGAGCATATATAGACCTTTGACTTATCGACGACCATCTCCTTTTGTTCAGACGGCTCAGGAACACCGCTGTTTGCTGCCACACTGCTGCCATTACCGCCGTTATTATTCCCGCCGCTGTTTTTTATGTCATTTTCAGACTTACTGCCTACGCTGCTTTTGTCATCACCAATTTTTTCATTGCTGCCGTTACTTTTGCCGCCGCCATTATTGCTGCCGCTGCCTTTATCGCTGACACGATTGTTATTAACGCCGTTACCCTTATCACCGGCGTTATTGTTACCGCTTCCGTTACCTTTGTCACTACCGTTATTGTTACCAACGCCGTTATCTTTGTCGCTGCCGTTATTGTTACTAACGCTGTTGTCTTTGCCGCTGCCATTAGTATTATTAACGTCGTCGCTGTTACTGCCGTCGTTTTTTTTACTGTCAGCGCCGCTAACGCCAGTATCGTCTATGGTATAACTATCTTTCGTGTTATCCTTTCCACCGCCGTCAACATTCGTAATCGCATATTTATCATAGTCAATTCCGCTCTCTTCAACAGAATCCACACGCAGTACGTCGTATGTGTTGTCGGACAAAACGCTTTCACCGCCGTCTTTATTTTCACACGCACACATTCCGGCCGCAAAAATCAACATAGCGGCCATCATTAATATTTTGTAATAGTTTCTTTTTTTCTTAATCCGCATTATCCGCATTTTTCTTTCTCCTCATAATTATTACCGTGCATACGGTTACGGCCGCTGCAGCCAGTAACGCCGCGGCTATATATTGTTCAATCTGCCCGCCGTCTTTGGCGTCTGCGGCGGCCGGTAAAACTGAAAGTGCGGGTCCGGTTTTTACTTTCACTTCCTTACATACAAAATAAATGCCCGGCCTGTCAATTACAAATCTTAAATATCCGTCCGAAACGCCCACCTTGTCCACACAGTCAGCATTGCCGCCCGCATACCGCATAAGCAGATATTCGCCGGACGGAAGGGACGTCTCTATCGAATACAGCGCATCGCACTCAATTCCGTTATCATCTTCCACATTGAATATAAATGCACCGGATGCCATTGCCATAATTTCTTCGTCGTATGAAGCATTCCCGCTTCCTGCCGAGGCCTTGAGGTTCATGTGGCGGCATGTGCCGACATCCGCGCCGTTTATTGTGACAAGGCATCTGTGCGTGTCGTCAAACAAACTGTCAATTAAAATGTTACTGTCGGTGCCTATAATCCCGCTTAGTTCATTCTCCGTTATATAAGCTTCATCCCGGACTATAATGACATCGTTTCTATTTTTTTCTGTTTTACTCTTTTCTGTGTTTGAACTGGCTGCTTTCCACTGAACTGCTTTTTTTCTATCTGTTATTGTATTATACGTTTTTATATGTTTTGTTTTTATATGCTTTGTTTTTGTATGCTTTGTTTTTGTATGCTTTATTTTTGTATATTTTGTTTTTTTCTTTTTACCATTTCTCTTGGTTTTCTCTGTCGTTCTTCCCTCATCCTTATGGAACGCGTCATAATAAACATTATTATTTTTTACCTGACTATCCGTATCATCTGCGGCCGGAATCTGCGTCTGCATGGGATTTAGTTTCGTATCAGGGTTTTCTTCTGTGACGGGCGGTTCAGGTGTTGGCGTTGCGGCAGGTTTCTGTGTCGCGTCAGGGCCCGGCGTTTTCTCCGGCTGACCCGCTGTCTTTCCAAAGGCAAACAGAGGACTGAACCCATCAGCTTGTCTGCACCAGCCTGTCAGCGCATACAGGCACTGCGTCGTTGCCATGAAACCCGGTCCCGAATTTTTTGTCAGGCAGAACATGGATGCATCCTCGTCATAAAAATTCATTATCCCGTCTATTATGCTATGGCCATCCACCGTAATAAACCGTTCGTCTTTTGTCACATCAATGCCGGCGCTTGTAAGCGCAAGCAATACCTGCGCGGTACTGGAAGCGTTACCATAAGTCGCGTCAGCTCCAAGCCCATCCTGAAAACATGCTATCGACCTGTCAACAACCTTCCTTACATCATCCCTGCAGTCATAATACCCTGCAAGCGCCTGCACCGCCATTGCGGTTACGTCTGTATCATATCCCGCGGCCGCATTGCCCGCGAGCGAAAAGCCTCCCGTCTGCAGTTCCTGTGAGAGAATATAACTTAAAATATCATCCCTTGTATAATCCGCCTCGTCCGGTATATCATATTCCATTGAATCAAGCGTAATAAGGGCATAGATTGCTCCGTTCACGCCCTGCCGCCACGGCTCGCCGGTCACGCAGTTATATGTACCGTCAGCTATCAGATTAATCACACTGCCGCTGTCGTCATCTTCCCTTATAAGATTGTACGGATTACCTCCGCAGGCAAGCAGCGTAAGCGATATCCTATGCCATTCCGTAGCCTTATTGCGGTGAAGTCGGCCGCTTTCCGAATATTTGCGGCCCACATACCTGCACAGGGCTTCCCTGTATGCTTCCAGGTTACCAAAAGCGTCCTTACCGCCGTATGCTTCGGTATACCGTCCAACTGAAAATGCAAGCCAGTCACAGTCAGACGAACCCGCATTTTCCACAATCTCATCCGTTACACAGATTCGTGCAAATGTCTTCTCAATTACCGACTTTATCCCGGATGTGCTCACCGCCATCCCATCCCCGGATGTATCTGTTACTCTGCCGGCATACACGGCAGTTTTTTGCGGCAAAAAAAATTCTGCCATTATCGCTAATGCCAGAATAAGGACAAATATTTTATTTTTGCCAAACAAAACTGATTTCATCATCTGCACCAAGCCTTTTCTTTACCCGCAGCCTCCATACACTATCCATGCGCCGCCGCAATGCGGCAGCCGTACTGTTCTGCCTCCCGCGCACGCAAAAAAGCCATTGCCGTCATACCCTGCGTTTCAACCCTACAGTCCATGACTATGCAACACTAGTATAATTCCTTTAGCAAAAAAAGATATTTTCCCTCACCCGGAAAAAGAACTTCATTCAGAACATGGCAGGTCTCCTGACTCCACTTCATCCTTCCGGCACCTTCCCGGCGCAGCTTTGCGCGCCAGTGGTATATAAGCCTTCCGTCAGTGTTACAGTAGAGGTGACTGCTCCGGATTCCCACCGGATTCCCTATTATCCTCGTATATTGCAATCTTTTCCTTATGACAAGCCTTGCAGTACACGCTGACCACATTCCGATTGTTCAAAGAACACATTATGAAATTATTTTTTTTACAATAACATACTATTTTTACAAATGCAAGATATATGCATATATATAATATCTATAACGCATTACACGGCTAATCGACAGGATTTTTTGCATGGAATATGTCGGACACCTCATTGATAGCTATATATGCCTTTGGGTCAATACCGTGAATCAGCTTTCGCATGCGGCTAATCTGAAAACGGTTCACAACATAATATATCATCGTTTTTTCGGAATCCGAATAATATCCCCTCGCCTCCAACGTAGTTATCCCATTTTCAAATGCATCCGTCAGCGCCCTGCATATCTCGTCGGGCTTTGTCGTGATAATAAATGCCGCCTTCGACCTGTCAAATCCCTCCACACAGTAATCAATCGTCTTTGAGGCCGCCACATAGGCAACTATTGAATACAGCGGGAGAATCCAGCTGTCAAGCGTCATACCGCATATGACATAGAGTATGACGTTGTATATCATCACAAAACTTCCGAGGCTTATGCCAATCTTCTTCGCAAACATCACACCGAGAATGTCAACGCCGTCGATAGCCCCTCCAAACCTTACCGTAAGTCCGCTGCCGCAGCCTGATATTATGCCTCCGAATATAGCGCACAGAAACAAATCCTGTTGTGCGAGCGGCGATGCGATTGTCACATCAACCGGAAATACATCCGTTATAAGCCACGCCGTGACAGCGTACACCATTACGGTATATATGGAATATATCGTAAACGTATAACCCTGTTTTCTGAGACCGAATATAAAGATCGGTATATTCAGAACAAGGAGAGTAAGCGACAGACTGCACCATTCCGGCGTCTGTTTGGATATCAGCATCGCCGTACCCGAAATACCGCTGTCATACAGCTTCACCGGCGACAAAAACATTATAACGCCAAATGCATTTATCACGCCGGCCACAGTCAAAAGCAGTATATTTATTACGCTCAGGTTGCGTATCTCATTTTTCAGCCTGTCAAACATGCAATTATCTCCCCTATTATAAGTTATTAAAATTAATTTCTGTTGTAGTTGATAAGGCATCCTTTCAATATTATAGCCCTCTCATCATCGGTAAGCCTTCCAAGACTGAACTTACATTCAGCCAGCCCTCCGTCCTTAACTACATACGCGGCTATATCATCCTTTCCAGTCTTAACCGCTTCTGCGATTCCCGGAATGAATATATAATCCCCGTTTGCAAACGGAAGACTGCTGTCGTCGCCTTCATACAGGAATGGCAGCATACCCCAGTTGATAAGGTTGGAGCGGTATCTCTTCGTCGCGTATTCATTTGCAATATTGGCAAGCCCTCCAAGCACCCTCTGGCATGACGCAGCCTGCTCCCTTGCCGAGCCGTCGCCCGGCTTAACTGCAAAAATTGTACTTCCCAAGCCTACTTCCGCCGGATTCACGTCTGCAAACCTTGCATCGGCCTTAACCGCCTTGAATGCATCGGCAAATTCCGACTCGCACGGACATGTTCCCGCCTGTCTTGCTTCCTCTGCATCCCTGACCTGCTTTGCCCTGCCGACATATGCCGGGTCTTTTCTTGAAAGCGCAAACTCTGCAAGTCCCAGAGGGTTTGAGCGGTACGACGAGGTCTCTCCCGAAGGAATAAGCTCATCCGTTGTCGTCACAGGGTCATGAATCTCCGATACTACCTTAAGCATAATGTCGTCCGTCAGCTCTATCATCTTCGGCCAGTCCTTAATGTTAGGACCGAATTTTATTTCCTGCGACGGGTCCGCAATTCCCTTACTGTCAAATACCCTGTTCTCGTATATCGTCTTATCAAAGAAATATTTCGGTGAAGTAAATTCTACGTCAATGTCGGTCGCCGCCGTAAGATATCCCTTGTTTGCAGCCGTGGCCGCGATGGAGCGCGCATCCATAAGGGCAACCGAAGATATCTGTCCGTTCTGGAGCTTAGAGCCCTCCCTGTTAGGGAAGTTCCTCGTCGAGTGCCTTATACTGAACGCATTGTTTGCCGGCGTATCACCCGCGCCAAAACACGGTCCGCAGAAAGCCGTCTTGACGATTGCTCCCGTCGACATAAGGTCTGCAAGCCTTCCATTCTTAGCAAGCTCCATATATATCGGCGTACTTGCAGGATATATGCTTAGCGTAAATTCATCCGCGCCTATGCTCTTTCCTTTAAGAATGTCAGCCGCGTCGCATATGTTTTCAAATCCGCCTCCGGCACATCCGGCGATAATACCCTGTTCAACATAAAGCCTTCCGTCCCTTACCTTATCTTTCAGGGAATAGTCAACCTGCCCGTCAAGACTTACAAGCGCTTTCTTCTCACAATCCTCAAGCACGTCCATAAGGTTATTATTTACTTCCTCTATCGTATACGCGTTGCTCGGGTGGAACGGCATGGCAATCATCGGCTTAATCTTGTCAAGCGCAACATACACCACTCCGTCATAATAGGAAACCTCACCCGGATTAAGTTCCCTGTACGCTTCGCCTCGTCCATGAATATCATAAAACTCCTTAATTTTATCATCCGTTTTCCATATTGAAGAAAGACATGTCGTCTCGGTCGTCATTACGTCGACGCCTATTCTGAAATCTGCACTTAAGTTTTCAACGCCCGGTCCCACGAACTCCATTACCTTGTTATTGACATAGCCGTTTGCGAAAACAGCTTTTATTATAGCGAGCGCCACGTCCTGCGGACCTACTCCTTTTGCCGGCTCCCCGGTCATATATACAGCCACAACTCCCGGCATTTTAATGTCGTATGTCTTAGAGAGAAGCTGCTTCACAAGCTCCGGCCCTCCCTCGCCGACAGCCATTGTTCCAAGCGCGCCATAACGGGTATGGCTGTCAGAGCCAAGTATCATCTTACCGCACTCTGCGAGCATCTCCCTCGCAAACTGGTGGATAACCGCCTGATGCGGCGGAACATACATACCGCCGTATTTTTTTGCACATGTCAATCCAAACATATGGTCGTCTTCATTGATGGTTCCGCCAACTGCACAAAGACTGTTATGACAATTCGTCAGCACATATGGAATCGGAAATTTCTCAAGCCCCGACGCCCTCGCCGTCTGAATGATTCCGACAAATGTTATATCATGTGAGGTAAGCTTATCAAATTTTATGGTAAGCTCATTCATGTTTCCTGAAGTATTGTGCGATTCAAGAATCGAATATGCTATCGTATTCTTCGCCGCATCTTCCTTTGTTCCCGTAAAGCCCGTCTTTGACGCAGCTTCTGCCGCCGCCTGCGGTCCGTCCTCGATAATGTCACATCCGTTGATGAGGTATGCTCCCCCGTTGCTTAATTTAACCATAATATCCTCCTGTAATATATAATTATTAAATATAGAATAAATGCATCGTGATATCAAAATTTTTTTGAATCATGCATATTAAAACATGCTTTAGAGGACATTATAGCATGAACTTTTTTTTTTGTGAAGTCTGCGTCTTGGAATTTTGGCTGTGTAAATTTCATTCTTTATTTTTTATATGCCCTTGAAGATATATTTAATTCATTGTATACTGTATATACATTTTACCATAAATAAGCAATACAATGTGTGCTTTTATATATATTATTGATATTGGAGACGTGAGTAATATGAGACGTTTTAAAATAAATTTACTATACTTGATTCTTTTACTCCCCATATGGGGCGTAATGCTTCTGCAGCTTGTCGTAAGGGTAAAAGCGATAAAAGAGAACTATGCTGAATATTCAATACTGTTTACGCTTATTATGCTCGCCCTTATTTTTATGTTCTACTTCATCCCATACAAATGCCGCGCCAGAAGACGCTTATCATTTAATTATATATTAATAACTTTATGGAGCGCCATGTGTCTGTTAATGCTGTATTCTGATATTGTGGTAAGCAAAAAATATTGTTACCTGAGCCTGACATTACTGATTCTGTTTACAGGTCTGTTTGCCGTGCTTCAACAGTACGGCTCAAAGGAACGCGGAAAACTCTTTGAAATATTTTTACTCGCCATTGAGACGGGGTTTATCGGCGCTTCGCTTGTTTGTTTTTTGTTCCGTCCCTATACGTCCGGCATACGCTATTCGGGACTGTCGGCAAACCCGAACGTATACGGCATATTCCTTATAACGGTCTGGGCATGTCTTCTGACGAAGCTTGATTACTGCATAGGGCGTTCTAAGGATATTAAAAAGTGTATTATTATAGGGGCTGAACTTGGAACGGCTACTATGTTCTTATATTTGACCGCCGCGCGTACGTCGTTTCTTACAATTGCATTCATATCCATTGTATGGTTTATTTTCAGGGCAGTATATACGAGACGTAAAAATAATCCCTTATTAAAATATATCCTCTCAACGGCCGCGGCTGTCGCCGCGTCGTTTGCCGTATCATACCTGCTGCTTGCAACCGTACCGAATCTGATAAATAAACCGATTGTGTTTGAGAGGGACAGGCTGTTCACTGCAGAATACAGCACTCCGGGAGTATGTTATGCATCGTCCCAGGACGATACCGCAAACACGCCGGATGCATCCGCTTCGGATAAGGATACTGCAGACAGGGATGTTATAAAGGACATTGAAAAAGATGTTGAACAAGCGGTAAAAGACGTCGCAGATGAACCTTCGCCTATTTCAAGACTTCTCTCGGTATTTGGTGAGGGCGCGACACTGGATATAATTCTCAACGGACGAATCAGTATATACAAGGAGTATTTAAAACACATTGATTTTAAGGGTCATGAAAAATATGGAAGGAAAGTGAACGGCACATATGTCGTAAATGCGCACAATAACGCCCTGCAGATTGCATACTCGTATGGGCTTGGCGCCTCGATTGCATATATATTACTCTGTATATTTACATTAATATATTCGCTGCACTACTATATAAGATATCATGACAAACGCAAAACTGCCGCGTTCCCAATGCTAATCGTTATTTCTTTTATCATATCGTCGCTCACAGAATGTATACTGCTCCCTATGCAGTCGCTGTTAGCGTTCTGTTTCTTTGTATGTTTGGGGGAATTAATGATAACATATGCCCCGGGCCGGAAAGCCTGAGGCATATATTATAATGCAAACCAGATAAATGTATATTGTGTTTTATTTGTAACTTTCTATCTGTTTTACGTATGACTCCTGTAATTCTTCTGTCCACTCAATGGAATCATATAGTACAGAAGGCGTTTCCCCGCTCAGGCGCGCTCCGTCAATTATTTTATAAATCTCTTTATTTGACAGTACCTTATTTCTATCCCTGAGCTCCATCATATAATCAGTACCGCTGAACATAATCCATACTCTGTTTTCATATTTGCTTGATGCAATATATGCGGTTCCGGCATTCGTTTCATACTTTTCGGTCTGTTCCGACCCCGAAAGAATATTCGTAAAGTCAGCCTGCAGATGAAAAAAAGCTATCTGAAAGAAATCTGTGTCTCCCTTGGAGCCATAATAACAACTGGTGTCATTATCTTTACACTTATACGCTTCAGGCAAATAATCTAAAATAAGATAATATTGTTTTTATTCCACTTCTTCCGATTCTGCTATAGCTTCTGTTCCCTCATCCGAAACATTTTCCGTATTTATGCTTTCATTTGTAATTTTAATTCCATGCCCAAAATCTTCTTCCACATCCTCTACATAAAAGGAACGAATCCAACTCTTTACTGCAGGGTTAGTTGCAGCCAGTACGGAAACCCCGGAGCCGACAACTAAAAGACATATTGACGCCGCTACTGCAATCTTACTATAATGCCTTATGTAAATTTTATCAGCATTTTTAATATTTCCGGACGCCTCCTCCACATATCTGTCGTCAATTTCATCAATCATTTTTTTAATATCGCTTTTTTTCATTACATCAACCCTCTCATTCTTAAATATTTTTTTAATTTTGTTCTCATTCTGTGTAAATGAACCGTCACATAATTAGTGCTTTTTCCACTTTGTAAGGCAATATCTGATACAGATTCCGAAAACCAATATCTTTTAACAAAAAAGATGCGGTCCAACTCCTTCTGTTCTCCAAGAAATGTATTGATTGTTTCCGTTAATTCATGAATAAGCACTTCATCCTCCACCGTATTATCGCTGCAAAGCGTTTGCTCCAATTCTTCCAAAGCAATATCATATGATGATTTTCTCTTAGCCGCATTCGAATACTCGTATTTTTTTAAAGCATTATTTTTTGCAATCCGGCAAACATACGCAACTAATGGTTCTGGGTTTTCAGGCGGTATTCTGTTCCATACTGCAAGCATAGTGTCATTCACACATTCCAAAGCGTCCTGCTCATTATTCACTATTTTATTTGCAACATATTTACATAACGCTCCATATTTTTCTTCCAAAGCCTTAACCGCCTCCTCGGAACGTTCAAAAAATAGCTTTATTATTATTCGGTCCTCCATTTTTCACCTCCTTATTAATACTCTACGAATTTATCAATAAATATTACAGTTGAATCAATTTTTTTTACTAATCCGGTTTACAAGACAAAAGCAGCCGGGAAACCCCAAATGTTTTGGAATTTCCCGGCCTATATTTTTTTATTATTTCAGTTTATAAGCAATTATATATCCAACTCGCTGTCTACGGTCTTAAGCGCCTCGTCGATTACATTGTGCATATCAAAATACCGATACATCCCAAGCCTTCCGCCAAATATAACTTTATCTTCCCTATCTGCAAGCTCCCTGTATTTAGCATACAGAGCATTATTTTTCTCATCATTCATAGGATAATACGGCTCGTCGCCGCGTTTCCAGTCAGCGGGATATTCGCGCGTCACCACGGTCTTTTCCGTATCCGCATATTCAAAATGCTTATGTTCTATAATTCTTGTGTACGGCACCTCGTACTCCGTATAATTGACAACTGCATTTCCCTGATAGTTATCCACGTCAAGCGTTTCGGTCTCAAATCTTAAACTCCTGTATTCGAGCTCTCCATAACAGTAATCATAATACTCGTCAATCATTCCGGTGAAAACCGTCTTTCGGGCAACAGCGTCATATTCATCCCTACCGGCAAAATAATCGCATGCAAGCCTTACCTCGACGCCCTCAAGCATCTTCTCAACCATCTTCGTATACCCGCCGATGGGAATTCCCTGATACAGGTCGTTAAAGTAATTGTTGTCATATATCATTCTGACAGGAAGACGTTTAATAATAAATGACGGCAGCTGCGTCGCCCTCTTACCCCACTGTTTTTCGGTATATCCCTTGACAAGCTTTTCGTATATATCTTTCCCTACCAGGGAAATTGCCTGTTCCTCAAGATTTGACGGCTCGGTGATTCCGGCTTCCTTCACCTGTCCGGCAATCTTCGCCCTCGCCTCGTCCGGCGTCACCACGCCCCACAGCTTGTTAAACGTATTCATATTAAACGGCAGGTTGTAAAGCTCATCCTTATATCTTGCGACAGGGCAGTTTGTGTACCTGTTGAACTCAGCAAACCTGTTGACATAATCCCATACTTTCTTGTTGCTGGTATGGAAAATATGCGCCCCGTATCGGTGGACATGGATTCCCTCCATCTCCTCCGTATATATATTTCCTCCTATATGATTCCTCTTATCAATCACAAGGCACGTCTTTCCCTGTTCCGTCATCTCATGTGCAAACACTGCTCCGAACAGGCCCGCACCTACAATCAGATAATCGTACATAAAATAATTCTCCCATAAGCATTTTGCTGAATATATTGACTATCAATGATAGCATATTACATATTATTTTTTATACTGAACGGTCAGTGTTTTCGACTACCGGTATAAATCTACTAATATTGTTTATAAACATCGCCTCGATTATCTATATTCTTAATATTGATTAATCGTATTTCATTATCAATCATATATATTATTCGATAATTGCCTACGCGTAAACGATACAAATTATGTCCGCTTAACTTTTTATATCCGTCCCGCTTGGCAATTTATAAATTGCTTTATACAGCCTTAAGCGTTGAGTTTTATCTTGTTTATCAAGGAATTTTTGAGCAGCTTTTTCAAATTTAATCTTGTAAGTCTTCATATGTGAGTCCATCCTTTGCAAGCATTTCTTCAAATGAGACCGTTTCGCCGTCATTCTCCTCTTTTGCCTGTTTTATCATTTGCAAATCCCATTTATCAGGTTCGACTTCTTCAACAAGCAGACTTTTTATACTGTTTAACATATCAATGACATATATTAGTTTATAATCCGGTATCTCATCAATTAGTTGCATCACACGCTCTTTATTACTCATATTACGTCCGCCTTTCATATGTGATAGGGTTTTGGTACACCCTATCCATGATAAATATAGTATACCAAAACCAAAAATAAATAGCCATACTCAATTGCAATCTATCCAAAATATTCATACCACATAGCCCTGTACAATCTCATAAGCTGCCAGACCCCGATACCTTTCAGGCCGAACTCGTCTATGAGCGCATATTTCTGCCTCAGGCTGCGCACATCCTCAAACCAGACTTCATGTTCCCTCTCCGCACTTATATAATTGAAAAACGGAGATTCCGAAACCGGTGCAAACTCTATACCCGTATCATTTCGTATTGCAATCTGCACAGCCTCCACGTTTCCTATTGTAGTCGCCTTACTCTCGCCTTTTACAAAAGGAAG
>JAAVXK010000028.1 GCA_022790615.1 Lachnospiraceae bacterium | reverse complement strand
CTGCACAGCTTTTTTGCCGGAGTGCTGTCCGCTTTATTGTAAAGCATGTCTGTTATTTTATAATATTCTAATGTGTTTAATGTTTTTAAGTTCATCGTATTTCCTCGTTTCTATATAAAAAGTACGTGTTAGCTTCATTCAATTGATATCATTATATTAAATTAGACTCAAGCTTGCAACTCTAATTCCGTGCAATCCATGCAATCGCTTAAAATAGTTTTTTAGTGATTACCAGCATGAAATTGAGGTAATTAGTAAGTTATAGAAGTTTGCACTGGCTTAATACTTGGCAGGGCTTTGTATAGTAAGACCAAGTAGGGGCGGGCGATTAATTGTAATAAAATATTTTATATATTATTCATATAGTATTAACATATAAGAGTTATAGTATATATGGGGTGGCACAAATATATATCTGGAGGTCTGTAATGACAGAAGATAACTATAAGTTTTTAGAAGAGAAAATTATGCCGCAGAGGAAAAGAGTTATTAAGGAGAGAATCGTGAAGTTTGTCAAACTGGCGTTATCGGGAGCAGTATTCGGAGGTGCGGCAGTTATTACAGGTATACTTATATATAATGGCAGCGGTTTAAATAATCCTGAGAATAAAGTCCAGGAGGAGGCCACTTTTGTGCCTGCACAGACACCGGGCGTCGATACGGTATCAGAAAATAAGGATGAGAATGTTAATAAATCAAAAAAATCTGCAAGTCTTAATTTGAAAGATATCACCATAGCCGATTATGCGAATTTGAGGGAGAAGGTTGCCGAATTTGCAGAGTCATATAATGATACTATCGTTACAGTTGCAAAAGTTACCGAGGGAGTGGACTGTTTTGAGAATCCTGTTGAGAGCAGTGATTCATTCAGCGGTCTGGTATTTCGGGTTGATAATAGGAGTATATATATATTAACTGAATATGACGGCCTTGAAAAGAACTCGGCATATGATATATATTTTAGAAACGGGGAGGTTACCCGGGCGAACGTACTGGGCGTTGACAAGATAACCGGATTGGCGGTAATATCGGCAAAACTGGATGAACTCAGCCAGGAAGTGCTCGAATCCGCCAGAAAAGCAGTTTTTGGCGACTCTACGCAGCTGAAGGCAGGAGATTTTGTCACAGCTATAGGCAATCCGGCAGGCAGCATGTATTCGATGTCATACGGCGCGCTTTTAACAAACCCAATTACAAAATATATAACTGACAGAAGAGTTTCGGTGTTTCACACAGATATGCCGTGCGTATCCAATGGCGGCGGAGTTGTTATGAATTACGAAGGTAAGATTGTTGGTTTTATAACGAAAAGATTTGATAACGAGGAGAGTAACATTACTTCATTTATTGGCATATCGGAGCTTGAAAATCTGATAAGTCTTCTGATAAGCAATCGTAATATGTTATATATGGGCGTTGTCGCGACTGATATGAGCGAAGAATATATGCTTGAAAACAATCTGGCGAACGGCATATATGTAATGTCTGTCGAACAGGGCTCGCCTGCTGAGAAGGCGAACCTTGTTACAGGGGATATTATAGTTTCGGTTGGAGACGAGTCAGTTGAAAATGTGTTTGGGTTTTCAAATATTATTTCCTCATATAATTCCGGCGATAAGGTGGCGATAACTATAAGGCGTCCATATGCAAAAAATAATGTTGAAAGAATTGTAAATATTGTAATTGGAGAGGCAGTAAGGTAATATATTATCGTGGTTAATGGAATCAATTATTATAAATAACGCAAATTTTTCATAAATGTTGTAATACAGGTAGTAATATAACTGGCGTTTTGTCCCATTGATAATTAGTTAAACTCAGTTGCCTGTTCGCGCATCTGCTCCGTTCATTTTTCCAGCCGCAGCCACTGTTGCGCCGTCGAAAATTCGCCTTGCAGATGAGCGGAGATTCTGTGCGATTTTGCAAAATGTCAACGAGATAAGATACTCGTATACCGTATATTTTCAGCTAAATAGCGCAAGATGAAGATAGAAATTCAGGCAAGCGATTTGGCCAAATGCGGATGATACGGTATACCAGTTACTCTGTAATTATACAATATATGCGAAGTTTGGATAAATAGCAGGAGGATTACACAATGAAATATATTAACGAGTATCACGAGGGAGATTATTGCAAGGGTATCTACCTGTGCAAATCGAAGCAGGCGCTTACTGCAAAAACGGGTAAGACATACTATTCGCTTATTTTGCAGGATAAAACAGGAACGATTGATACAAAAGTGTTTGATATCAACAGCGGCATTGATGAATTTGACGCTATGGATTACATAGATGTATACGGTCAGGTTACAAGTTTTCAGGGAAATGCACAGTGGAAACTTACGCGCATTCGAAAATGCAGCGAGGGCGAATATAATGTAGACGATTACATGATGGCGTCAAAGTATAACAGAGATGAGATGTACAGGGAACTTCTGACTATAGTTTCATGCGTAAAAAACGAATATCTCAGAAGCCTTATAAAAAAGGTTTTTGTTGAAGATAAAGAGTTTATCAGAAAATTTAAAAACCATGCTGCTGCAAAGAGCGTCCATCACGGTTTTATTGGCGGACTTCTTGAACATACGCTCGGAGTTGTAAAGATATGCAATTTTCTTGGTGATACGTATTCCCTGCTTGATAAAGACCTACTTATGACGGCAGGCTTATTTCATGATATTGGGAAGCTGACTGAGCTTGCGGAGTTTCCGGCGAGCGAATATACGGACGACGGACAGCTGCTCGGACACATTTTCCTTGGCGCTGAACTTATAGGAAATACCGTTAAAGAGATTCCGGATTTTCCTCCGAGGCTTGCCTCAGAGCTTAGGCACTGCATACTCGCCCACCACGGCGAGCTTGAATATGGTTCGCCGAAAAAACCGGCTTTAGTTGAGGCGTTCGCCCTTAACCTGGCGGACAATATAGACGCTAAGATGCAGACGTTTTCAGAGGCATTTGATATGGCTGGGGATAACATGGAATGGCTCGGTTTTAACAGGGTGCTTGACTCTAATATCAGACAGACGTATGGAACGAGAAAATAGCGTGCCTATTAATATTATCCCGTTAAAAAAGTGTTGCTGAATTATAACTTCGGTGTTTTCCACGAAAGCACATTGGTATGACTGGATTTCTGTGCTATAATCGCTTGAACAAATCGGGAATTTTGGGGGAAAGATCAATGGATATTACTTATATTGCTGAACAGGAAAAGTTTAACTATAGAGTCTGTGCAGTAATAATTGCTAACAATAAAATTTTGGCAATGCATGACGAGCGTTCACCATACTTTTATCTGCCCGGGGGCAGAGTTCAGATGGGAGAGACCGCAGAACACGCAGTGGTTAGGGAGGTAGAAGAGGAGCTGAATATCACGCCTGAGATTATTCGTCCCTTATGGCTGAATCAGGCCTTTTTCACAGAAGATATTGACAAACTGAATTACCATGAAATTTGTATTTATTATTTGATGGACATTTCTAAAACAGGGTTATTGGAAAAAGGAGACCAGTTTACGCTTTGCGAAGGACACCATATACATGATTTTGAATGGCTTGCCTTTGAACGTTTACAGGATGAGTATTTCTATCCCATATTTTTGAAAACAGGCATTTTCGATCTGCCCGAACATTTCACTATTCGGACAGAATATGAGTAATCATACGGCTTCCAGTTTACTGGCTCCCCCTGCACACCGGCAAATTGGATTTTTGACAGATTAACAAGATGTAAGCAGCATTTGATTGGAGATTATATGTATACAAAAAATGATATTGTGACACTTACAATTGATGATATCGGAACAGAAGGACAAGGCATAGGACATATTGATGGCTATGCCTTGTTTGTTAAAGACGCCCTTCCGGGAGACAGGATTAAGGCAAAGATAACGAAGGTCAAGAAGAAATATGGATACGCGCATTTACTTGAAGTTCTAACACCGTCGCCTGACCGTGTCAGAGCAAGATGCGTCAACGCTTCAAAATGCGGCGGCTGCCAGCTTCAGCACTACAGCTATGAAAAGCAGCTCGTTTATAAACAGAACAAAGTAAGGGACTGTCTTATCAGAGTGGGCGGCTGTGAAGAAACCCTGATTGATTCGGTTATGGAGCCTATAATAAGAATGGACAACCCTTTCAATTACCGCAACAAGGCCCAATTTCCCGTTGGACGCGCAAAAGACGGAGGATTGTCAATTGGATTCTATGCGGGCAGGACGCACAGTATAATAGACTGTCCGGAATGTCAAATACAGTTTGCAGTATCAAACCGTGTAGCCGACATTGTGCGTTCATGGATGACTGAAACTAAAACTGAGCCTTATGACGAGAAGTCCCATACCGGTCTCATAAGGCATATTCTTACGAGGATAGGTTACAGGACGGGTGACGTAATGGTGTGCCTTGTTGCGACTTGTAGCACCGTGCGCGGCATTGACAGCCTTATTGACAGCCTGAAGATGATAGAAGGCCTAAGAAGCGTTTGCCTTAATATTAATGAAGACAGAACCAATAAAATTTTAGGTTCTGAAATTATAAATATATACGGCGATAATTATATTGAAGATTATATCGGCAATGTAAAGTATAGAATCTCCCCGCATTCTTTTTATCAGGTTAATCCCGTGCAGACTGAGAAATTGTACACAGCCGCACTTGAATACGCGGGTCTTACGGGAAATGAAGTGGTCTGGGACCTTTACTGTGGAATAGGCACAATCAGTCTTTTTCTTGCCGCGAATGCAAAACGTGTACTTGGAGTTGAAATCGTTGTGCAGGCTATAGAGGATGCAAAGATTAACGCAAAGGCAAACGGCATAACAAACGCTGCATTTATTGCCTGCGCCGCGGAGGACATTGCAGAATATCTTGATGATTCAGCGGAATATGATGCGTATGCGTCTCCCGATGTGGTTGTAGTCGACCCGCCAAGAAAAGGGTGCGACGCGGGGCTAATTAATACGATTCTTGAAGTTTTACCGGAAAAGATTGTGTATATAAGCTGCGACCCGGCCACGCTGGCAAGGGATGTCAGGCTTTTAAGTGAAGGCGGATATCAGGTTGAGAGGGTTCGGGCATGCGATATGTTTGGGATGACGGTGCATGTGGAGACGGTTGTAATGCTTTCCCACAAAAAAACCGACAGCATAATCAACGTAAAAGTGGAGTTTGGCCAGGGTGAGGGCAAAGTGCCGCTTGATAATATCGCCAAAAGAGCCGAAGCG
>JAAVXK010000053.1 GCA_022790615.1 Lachnospiraceae bacterium | reverse complement strand
CGGATATGCGAGGGGAGCCAGCTCATTTAATATTGGGGAATGTTCACAAATTACATTTATACCTGATTACGAATTCGGAAAATGTTCCATGAGAGAGATTATCCTGCCGCCCGGACTTACTGGTATAGGTGACGGCGCTTTCCAGCAGTCGCCCAATCTCAGACGGATTATTGTAAAAGGGAAAACATATGACGCAGGCGCCGTAGCGGATTTGTCAAATATAACAAAGATTGGGAACTACGCTTTTGACGGCTGCAAATCTCTTGACAATATTACGTTTAATGCAAGTCCGTCTCTTAAAATAGGGGTAAGTTCATTTGCCAACTGTTCTTCCCTCGCCGCAGTCATTCTCCCTATGAGCAACGCAAACAATATAGGTGAAAGCGCATTCTCAGGGTGTACTTCCCTGACCGAAGTATCATTTAACGACTCTCTTACATACATTCCAAGCAACTCCTTCAGCAGTACGGCAATTAAAAAGGTAATCATAACCGGCAAAGAGTATACAGGAAACAACTATATGCCTGCCGGTATTACATATGTCGGAAAGAATGCTTTTCAGGACGCAAAACTTTCTAGCCTGGACTTCACAAAATGCCGAAGTCTCTCCTATATTGACGAGTACGCTTTTGCACAGGCAACCATTTTTTCTCTGCTTCTTCCTGACGGAGTTGAAAAAATTAACGCAAACGCTTTCAATGCCGCCATACTGCCATCATTAAACATTCCGGATTCGGTATATCTTCTCGGAACAAATGTATTCAGAAATTCCTCCATCATTGAAATATCCGTTTCACCGAATATACGTGAAATTCCGAACGGCACATTCCGTGATTGTTCATTGCTGACGTCTGTTGAACTTAGAAACAGTTCATCATCGCCATGCAGTATAACATCCATAGGCGATTACGCTTTCAAAGGCTGTTGCAGTATTCGCAATACAGACTTCCTTTCCGGTGCGGACAGGCTGGAATCCATAGGAAGCTATGCTTTCTCGGAATGCTGTAAAGAAAATGACGGAGTAAAAAACATATATGGAAAAGTGTATTACACGGGTATTTTGGACATTACCCTTCCAAACAGCGTAACTGATATAGGCCAAAATGCATTTTCAGAAAATTACAGTCTTGAAACAGTCAATCTGGGCGCAGGCGTAAAGGTCATACCAAAAGATGCCTTTTATGTGAAAACAAAGGATATATCGGTTTTAAAAAAGGTAATTCTTTCAGACAGGCTCACACGTATTGAGAGCATGGCTTTTTCAAATAACGGTTATCTTAGGACTATCGGTTATACGGACGGTCGTACGCCCACATATACGGATGGAAACGTGGTATTTGCAGACTCTCTGGAGTATATCGGGGACAGTGCGTTTTCCAGATGTTCATCAAAGCAGACACTGGGTAATCTTTATAATAAAAATGTAAAGATTAAAGCTTTGGAATATACTATGGCAAAAGAGGACATACATACGGAAAGACAATCCGGAGACAGAGAATTTCTTGTATACTATAGCGGTGATATCCGGCTCTCAAAAGTATATATATCCCAAACCGTGCTCGACGACATAGACGCGGGTTCTTATACGTTAAATGACAGCACCCCTTCGGATACGGTATACATAGTGGCAAAACGTATGCTGACCAACCATCTTTCAGACTTGTCTGCACCGGAAAATGGCGGGTCAAAAGAAATGGTAACGCTTGAAGTGCTTGACACGGATTCTACATACGGCTATGAAAATTTTATAAAAGATATTCATAAAATGAATGTGCCAAAAGACGCGCTGTCAGATGATATAACTGGTGAAAACGGCGGCATGTTTGTTCTTTATCCCGGCTCAACGGACACAAAAGGAACCAACGGCAAAATAATAACCCCCGTATTTTATCAGGGACTTACAAACGTCACATTGCCCGACAGCCTTACTGATATCACGACAACGGACGGCAGTGTCGCTGATGAATACAGAGCGCTTGGCCAAAATATATTTTCAGGGGATGTTAGCCTTGATACGGTCAATATGTCCCGTAATATAAAGTTTATACCGGAAAAAACATTTGACGGATGCGCAGATACAGTAACCGACTGGATTACGAACAAAACAATTCCGTATTTGTATACCGGCCTTGGCTCTGTAAATAACATTAATAATGTAACCGATATTGGAAACAATGCTTTTTATAACTGTTATAACCTAAAACTGAGGGAAAGCACGGACGGCGGCGAGATAAGCTATAATCTTGTCAATATCGGAAACAGTGCATTTTACAACTGCAGAAGTATAACGTCCGTCGTATTCCACAGCGCCCTGAAAACAATAGGAAGCGGCGCATTCAAAATGTGTTCTGAAACTAACGCGTCCGCGAAATATGAGTATTATAATGCGGATGGAAACAAAGTAACGTATTCTTATACCGATGTCATCCCGCCGTCTAAAGCCAACGGTCTTGGATTGACCGAAATAGATTTTACATATGCGACTAACCTTAAAACAATAGGAAGCGAGGCTTTCTCGTATAATGCAGTAAAGGTAATTAACCTGCCCGACGCACTGTTTGATACCGTTCCAACCGGTCTTTTCAAGGGATGTTCCTACCTTGAAACAGTTACGGTTCCTAATAATGTAAAAAAAGTGTCGGATAATGCATTTACCGACTGCCGCTCACTTACAAAACTTCACATTCCCGCAACTTCGGAAGTGTCCGAAAAGATTCTTACGGGATATGTACCGAACTCCATACCTGGACTTCAGATGATAGTCGACAACAAGAATGATTACAGGCAAAGTGTTCCCATTGGGGGAAGTATATGCCTGCCTATCAACTGTATATCGCAAAAAACAAGAAACGGCAGTTATACAATTACGGTTTTTGACAATAATGACGACACGAACGGGACGGTCATTTATGAAAATGGCGCTCCGGTTAATGGCGACCCTTACGACGATATACTGGATGTATCGGTTGAATATGATAAAAATGGAAAACCCGACAGAATCATGCTCTACGGAATGAAAAAGCCAAAGAAAAATATCATTATAAAGGTTCAGACAAGTTCCGCCTTCCATCCGTTTGGCAGCGATAATTATGCTATTATCAACGCACAGACATTTACATACAATATCGACGTGAACTATGTTCCCGCAACGGATATGGGCATAAGCTGTACTACAAAGAATGTTGATATAATAACAGAGACCGACGCTTCCGGCGCTGTTGTCAATTCACTTTATTTGTACCAGGGACAAAACAGCGTAGATTTGTCGGCCCTGCTTATACCATCGACTACTACGGATAACTGCAGATGGTCTGTCGATAATCTTGGCATTATATCACTAAAGTCAACAGACGCTGAACAGGGTAAATCAAATATTACCGTCACACCGCTCAAGACCGGCAATACGAAAATAACGGCAAAATGCGGGTCGGTTACAAAGAGCATATACGTGTATGTCAAGGTGCCTCTGACCGGTCTGCAGGCCGAAACAGATTCAACCGGAATCACATCCTCATCTGACGAATTTGAACTTCCCGTAGGGGGAAGTGATAAAATTACCGTGATACCTTCGTATGACAACAAACTTTTCTCGGAAGATGAATGGAAATCATATGCAGACACAATTATCTACTCTTCCGATAATGAGGATGTAATAAAGGTAGATACTTCCGGAAATATTACTGCCGTTGCAGAAGGAAGCGCGTCCGTTACCATAAAAGCGCTTTCCTCAGGCAAATCGGTTGTATATAGGATTACGGTAGTGAATCCTGCCGATTATAACCAGTACAACGGAAAAAACATTAAAGAAATTACAGGAGTAAAAGATATATATACCGGCGAATCCGTTCAGCTTGGCGCCATACTGCAGCCGGTAAAGGCCGTTAACAAAATCAAATGGACCGTAACAAAAGGCGACGCCGTCATAGACGGTAACGGACTGCTGACTGCCGGAAACACACCGGGCGCTGTCTCAGTCAAAGCTACGATGCTGGATGCGGCAGGCAGTGAAACAAGCGTCGTAAAAACTGTTACTGTTAACGTATTACAGCATGCAACATCCATTACGGTTACAGGCGCAATTGCCAATCCATACAAAATGTATGTCGGAGATACAGTATCTCTTTCAAAAACGACGAATGATTCTTCAAAGGGATACAGACTTGTACCCGATAGTGCAACAGATCTGGTAACCTGTACGTCGTCGGACGGTTCCGTCGTATCAATAAAGGACAATAATAACGGAAGCTATGTACTTACGGCATTAAAGGGCGGCAGCTCCGTAATAACGCTTACAGCGTCGTCTGGTGCGGCCACATCATTTACAGTTAACATAATAAAAGGTATAACGGGCATAACGCTCCCTAAAGCAATATCTGTTACTAAGGGTTCCGTTACACAGCTAACCCCTGTTGTGACACCGGCAGACAGTAACGATACGGTAAAGTGGACCTCGTCAAACGAAAAGATTATAACTGTAGACAGTTCGGGCGCAATTACGGCACATGCAGCAGGTAACGCCAGAGTAACGGCAACAAGCTCAAAAGGAAAATCCGCCTCGGTAACAGTAACGGTAACGATACCTGCCGCAAGGCTTTCAGCAAGAACGAGTACGACACAGAAAACTTTATATATGTATCCAAAATCAACCGCCCGCATCGCACTAGATACAGAGCCCCTTGACTCCACGGACAAGATAACATACAGTTCCTCTAATCCGTCCGTTGTGAAAGTATCGGGAAGCGACAGACAGGCAACAATTACCGCAATAAAGAAAGGCAGCGCGCAGATAATTGCAACATCATCATCTGGAGCATCTGTTTCCATAAAGGTAAAGGTTGCAAAATCCGCAAAACCCGCAAAGAGCATTAAGATTTCAGGAAAAAGTTATGTAGACATAAACGGTACTACGGACTTGACTGCAAAACTTACCAAAAAAACGTCGACGGACTCCGTCGCATGGACATCGTCCAACAGTTCCGTTGCAAAGGTGGACGCATACGGACGCGTCACCGGATTAAAAGCGGGCGAGGCTAATATTACCGCAACGACAACTTCGGGTAAAAAAGCGGTATATACTGTATTCGTTGCAAAGAAAGCGCTTCCGCAGCAAAAAATCAAGCTGTCAGGCAAGAAAAAAGTAAAACTTGGAAAAACAATAAAAATAAAGGCAAAGACCAAGAGAAAGGTCTCCGCCAA
This sequence comes from Lachnospiraceae bacterium, assembly GCA_022790615.1. Lineage (GTDB taxonomy): Bacteria > Bacillota > Clostridia > Lachnospirales > Lachnospiraceae > V9D3004. The sequence goes on along the minus strand of JAAVXK010000053.1, from coordinate 3,374 downwards.
AAAGATTACGTGGACTTCATCAAATACAAGTATTGCTACGGTGAAAAAGGGACGCATAAAGGGCGTCGGAAAAGGAACCGCTACAATAACCGCCGCGCTTAAGAGCGGACACAGCGCAACTATTAAGATAAAGGTTACAAAATAATTTTACGGTGGGAATTGCCGCAGGCGATTCCCACCCGTTCTTTCTAATATATGTAAACATAGAAGGTTCTTTCGATCAGGATTATCAGAACTTGTAAAGTAAGGTGCGTAAATTTTTTCATAATATTTGATCGTATTTAAATTTATTATGATCTCAAATATCCCCTGACAAACGCGTCTATATCTGCATATCGTTTTACCTGCAGGCCTATTTTTTTATATTCTTTCAGATATTCATTGATGGTATCATCAAATGACAGGGCTGTTTTCGAAAGATTTTGTGAATCATATCCGTTTAATACGTTGTATTTTGCAATGTCGGCCTCATTACCCACATCTGCAATCATCTCATTTAAACTAATGAGACTCATAAATGCAAGATGTCTGTCGTCGTTTTGAACGGCGGAGTACATTTTGTTTCTCCAATTTGAATACATTTCTTCATAAGTACCAGTTATGACGTCATCTGTTACAGATTTTCTAAGGATTAAAACATCTTCCTTAGACTCCCTGCATACACGAACAGTCTCCTGAATAAGTATGGTTAAATAATTTTTAACATCTCCAGCGGCATTTGCTGACAATACATCCTCTATCATCCCGCAAAGGTTTTGGGGTCTTTTTTCCATTAACTCCAGTTCTTCATAAGTACGTTTTGTTCCAAAATGAAAATATTTTTTATTGAGCATTGCAACTGCATTTTCAATATAATATATTACATTTCCGGACTGAGCCCATATATCGTCCATATCATCAGATATCATAGCCAACATATAATAATGTTCCGCTTCTCTCATCATATGTTCCGCTTTCATATAATCTTCCATTGAAAATGGCGCCTGTAATATATCGATAACTTTTTTCCTAAGCAACTCCAAATTATCTGCATATTTCATATCCGCACAGTATACAATCTTAGAATCCATTAATTTTGAAATATTCGGATTATTATAAAGGGAGTCGTTCTGCAAATCTTCCCACGTAGTACAGTATATATCGTGTCCCACTTTCAAATCATCCTGAATAAAAGTACACCCCAGCTGCCAGCCGTTATCATCATTAATCAAAACAAGCAAATCCAAATCTGATTTTTCATGAAAATCACCTGTTGCAAATGAACCGTATACCCCAATCAGCGCAAGCGAGCCGGGACATATGTTATTTGCCTTTTCTATAACAGCGTCAATTATTTTTTTATTTCTAATGTCCAAATTTTCTAAATGTCTCATTTTATTCTCCAAGTCCTTTTTAAATTATTTCTACTATAGCATAGAATTAATGAAAGTCAAATACGCTCTAATACTATCACTTGAAAAATTCATGGCATCCGTACTTAAACAGATAGTCGAGACAGTTATCAAACCATGTAGTATTGCTGCTCTTTGCAAGCCTGCGGCACATAAAATAAACGGCGCCCCTTGAATTGTCTATGCCTGAAAGGGCTTTCTTTACAGCTCTTTTCGTTTCACTGCTTACATGTACGCTGTAATATCTTCCGTCGCTTATTGGTGAAAACTGATACGTTCCTCCGCTGTGTGCAAATACAACGCCTTTTATTGTATTGGGAAACTTTTTACTTAAATATCTGTTTAAAACAACATTGGCAACCAGCATTTTTCCGGAAAGATTCTCTCCTCCCGCTTCTGATTCAACTATCCTGTACAATATTTTCTTATCTTTTTCCGATAATTTTATCGCGTCACGTCTGTTAATTACAAGACCGTCTATAGTTTCAACAACGGGTTTTGGCTTATGCGCCTTAACACTGCTCTCTATTAAGCGCTCGCTGTTCTGCTGTATAAGCGTTTGAGCCATAACCGCGTCAATTAATTCGACTTCGGCGGTTACAGCCTCGCCTACGTCATATCCCTTATTATGTCCGAGGCTTTTAATAGAATTTACAAAATACACACTGCACTCGTCGGCCTCCGGTTCATCAATAACTGCCGCTTTAGCCCTTGCTATCGTGCATATGATTAACACGCTGTATATAATCAATATTATTTTTTTACCTTTAATTCGCATATATACCTCCATATATTTACATTTATATTAAATATTATATGCACATACGAAATAATTATGTAACAATTTTGTGATAAAATTGTATAAAATTTTAAGAAAGGTGAGATATGATGTCAGACGCACGAGGCGTATACACTGCAAAAAAAAAGAATGGCGATGTATATTACCGGGCTTCATTTACATTCCGGGGCAGACATATAAGTCTAGGAAGCTACGTATCTGCGTCCGAGGCTAACGCGGCGTACACCGAGGCGCTCGCGCTTAGTTCATCCTCTCTCTCCGTTTCCGATTATACGGATTCAACAAGCCTGCCATTTGTTAAATGGGTTGTAATAATTAACTTTCGTGACAACGGCCTGTACATTAAAACGCCGATATATCTTAAGAAAAATATGTTTTATTATTATCTGGATGAAAATGAAGTTTACACGTTCGACGCCGAGGATTTATTTTTTTATTCCACACATAAAATAATGAAACGGGGCGGACATTTATTTGTAGCGGATTTCGGTATGCAGATAAACATTGCTTCAAGATACGGAATTAAAAACTACGCTATAGAGGGAAAAGACTACTATTTTATTAACGGGGACGACCATGATTACCGATACTCAAATATATCCGTAATTAACCGGTATAACGGAGTTGCCGTTCATGGCCGGGGTACTGCGGGCGAACATTACGTTGCAAAAATCCACATAAGGGGCGATTATATTATAGGCCGCTACGAGACAGAGACAGAGGCCGCCGTAGCTTACAACAAAGCGGTTGACGTCCTGTTAGAAAAAGGGGTTATGAAGCATTATGAAAAAAATTATATAGAATCATTATCATCAACTGATTATAATTTTATATATCAAAATATTAATATTTCTAATAAAATTACCGAAATATGCGAAAAAAGTTAAGAAGCCGGCTGATACGAAGATGATTTCAGCCAACAATGTCCAGACTTCCAACAATGTACATAAAAAGATATACAACAAGAATCAGCCCATTGGAAAGGGTTCCTATTGTAACATATTTAACTTTGACATTGTCCTTTTTTATCTCGCTGTATGCTACCATAAGCCCGACTATGTTGCATAGCATTAAAAATAACGGTACGATTCCGACAATGAACCCGGCGTTGCCTTTCATGATAGCCGAGTATATACACACACCGATAAACCCCAATAATGAAAGTATCGCAATACAGATAGAGG
>JAAVXK010000118.1 GCA_022790615.1 Lachnospiraceae bacterium | reverse complement strand
TAAGGAATCCTTTCTTTTTTGTTTTGTAAGATTTTTGTTTGGTAGCTTAATTTTACATCGAAAAGGAATGAGATTCCTTATATTTTGGTCATTTTTGAAAGTTGTTCCGTATGATATTCATAAAATCAAGGTCTTATGGATAAAACTGCGGAAACTCAAGCAATACAGCGACATTGACAAAAAATATAAATAATGCTATATTTAATTTACTAATCAAAGGATGGGGGAACTATTCATGAAAAAAATACTAAAACAGTTTTGCCTGATTCTATCGTTGGGCCTGTGTATATCCGGAATGGTATTAACAAACCCTGTTAGTATCAATGCTAAAGTGAAACTGAATAAGACAAACCTTAATTTATTTGTATCGCAAACATTTAAACTGAAATTAAAAGGCACCAAAAAGAAAATTAAATGGAGCTCTAATAAGAAAAATGTTGCAACTGTTTCAAGCAAGGGTTTAGTAAAGGCCAAAAAAGTGGGAATAGCCAAAATTACTGCTAAAAGTAAGGGAAAAAAATACATATGCACAGTCAGGGTTAGAGTGAATCCTGACCAACAGAAAAATAAAACTACCAATTTGCCCGAAACAAATACACCTATACCACAAACTACGACTCCGTCTCAAATTTTACATATCAGCGAATCAGATATTATACTGCTGAAAGATGAACAGCATACTTTGAGCCTTACATTGAATTCTGCAGCAGTTGATAACACAGGTGTTGAATGGTCATCAAGTGATTCTACAGTAGCATCCGTGGCCAACGGTACTGTATGTGGACTAAAAGAAGGCAGTGCCATTATATCAGCGAAATATAACGGAATTACTGTGACATGTAATGTAAATGTTGAAAAACCATATATCGAAAAGAATAATATTACAGTTGTAAAGAATAAAACCGTCAAATTATCAGTAAAAGGAACAACCAAAAAAATCACATGGTCCGTTGACAATCTTAGAATTTTACAGATTGATGAAAATGGCGTTGTTACAGGAAAAAAATACGGCACTGCAAAGGCCAAGGCCAGTATAGGAAATTATGAACTTACATTTAATATTACAGTACAGGACCCGGAAGTCAATGACCTTACAGAAAAGATAGCAACCACAACAACCAATTTGGAAAAAGACAAAAAAGATTTGGAAAAAAACCAAACATACCTTGAATCCGCCCAGCGTACACTTTTAAAAGCTCAGTCAACTATGATAAAAGTCTGGGATGGAACACAATGGATTTACTCCACTGATAAGTCTGCCGTGGCAGCAGCCCAAGCCGACGTAGACTACTATACGAAAATTGTTGAGGCTCTAAAAATAAAAATACCGGATGAAGAAAACTTAATAGCATCATACAAAAGACAACTAGATATTTTAGTTAATTAATCACTTTAAAAGGGTATTCAAAATCAGTAAATGATTGAAGAAATACCCTTTTTTATATATCATAATATCTCATGGAAGGTTTGCCCTACAGTGGCATGCAGAAAACTGAAAAAACACAGCAATATCAAGTAATGCGGTAGCATATTTTCCGGGGAAAGCGGCTGTCCTATTCAACAAAACACACGCTCCCGCTTAGCTTCACACGTAACAGTACTAAGATTCCACTTCGTGGAATCAAGTGCTGACGTGTTCAGATAGTGTTTTTTATGAATACGACAGCCGCTTTCCTCCGCAATACCCTGCCATATAAGAATAAATCATAATCAAAACAAAGTATTAAAAAGGAGATGATAACACACAATGAACAAAAACCCAGAAACATTATAAACAGAATTAATCATAAGATTATTTCAAAATGCACAGAACAAAGGAGGAACTACTATATGTCAGACTTTAATTTAAAGGCGCTGTACGGCACACTCGGAAATCTGCTGTCATCCATAGGACCCGGCATACAAGCCGTAAAAGAGCTTGATTCCGAGATGACAGACCTTAAACTTTCAACGAATGCTACTACAAATGAATAAAAGGATTTTTCTACAGTTCTACAGACATAGCAAAGCAGCTTGGAAAGTCGACTCAAGAAGTCATGTCCCAGACAAACGAATGGGCCAGACTGGGCTACAGCATAAAGGAAGCGTCCGCGCTTACCAAAAACACTATAATTCTCGAATCAATATCCCCCGGTATGGACATGGGCACAGCGGCGGACAGCCTAACAAACACACTTAAATCATTCAAGCTTGATGCTAACGAAGCGCTCGATGGAGTAATTAATAAAATAAACGTAATCGGAAACTTCGGTTCCCTCAGCAACACGGGCATAGCAGACATACTTAACAGCTCGTCTGAAGCAATGTCAAAAGCAAATAACACACTTGAGGAGACAATAACGCTGAGTGCGGCCGCATCACAGGCAACAACAGACACCAGCCTTATTGGCGACATATTAAACGCACTGGCGGAAAACATACAGGAAAAGAGCCTGTTAATTCGCGATTTAACCCAAAGCCCATCCGCACCGGACGGAATCAGCCTGTTCACTGACGCAGACAACGACACTTTCAGGTCTACATATCAGATATTGTACGACATCTCGTCGGTATGGAACGACATGGACACCGGAAACCGTGAACAGCTCATAAGCTCACTCGCAGATGGTGAAAGCGGCGAAATACTGTCTTCCATAATAACAAACTTTAATACGGCAAGAAATTCAATGGACCTCATGGCAGGCTCGGCCGGTAGCGCCATGCAGAGCATGGGCGAAGTTTACGACAGCCTTGACTACAAACTAAACAGACTGTCGGAGACAGGTATGGGAATTGCAGGAAACCTGTTCGGTGGCAGTGAAATGCAGAATGTTGTGGATGGAATTAATTCCGTTGGAAATGCCGTTGAGTGGATTACGGATAAACTAGGGCTGCTTGGCACAATTGGTGCAGGAGCTGGGCTGTTTGCCAGAATAAAGAACGCAGGTAGGGCACAATGTTGACCCTCACACGAATATGCCTGCAGTAATATATTTCCCTGTTCAAAGAGCAGGTCTTTTATATTACCCTTTGTGGAATACACAATTGAATCCCGTGTGGAACCAACCACCGCATATTTTTAAGATATGGCAGATATGGCATCCCTCTGCATATGGATGCACCCTTTAGCAGTTAAGGGTCTTGAAAGCCGGTATACACATGCTGCTACTCCCCTGAGTGGCGACACGAAAGGCACAGTGACAATGCAGCATATGACGGTAACGAGCAGAAACATACTTTATACTTTCGGTTATCATATCGATTGGAGTTTTGATTTTGGGTTTGTATTACAATGCTGCCATTGTAGTGGTATTTATGTTAATTATTGAAGTAGTGTTTTGTTGTTGTCTAATTATCGAAAATAGGATTGAAAATCAACATGAAGAAAATTAAAACAGATTGGGTACGCTGCCCTGCCTGCGGCAACAAAACCCGTGACAGAATTAGAGAAGATACAATTTTGAAAAGCTATCCTCTTTACTGTCCAAAATGCAAGCGAGAAGCATTGATTGAAGTAAAGGATTTACAAGTTTCTCTTTTTTATTGCCGGATGAAGAAAAGAGCAGTAAGACGTTTCGAAAGTTGAGAAATTGTCCCAAAGGGCATTATGATATAAAAACCATTCAGAATACTGAAATCGGGCAACAGGCATCTCGGGCGATAATGCAAAGGGAGGAACTGAAAGGGAAATCAATCAAAACAGCCAAAACAATGGTTAAGTCTACTGAACACAGCAAAAGTGACTCGTGAAGCGGTAAAGATATCGTCTCAAACAGCGGCCGCCTCCATTACAGTTATCTCAGTAACAGCGGAGGTACAAGCTTATGAACCTTTTATCAGTGCCGAAACCAATCAATCATATCAATCAAACCATATCACAGGAGGGCAAAGACCATGAATAAAAGAAGGAACAAGTCTATGCGCTCTATTTTTGCGGAAAAGTTTCTGTTGATATGGTTGTAATCAGAAGTTTTACCCATAAGTATGTTAAAGATGGCAGAAATTAAAAAAGTTTATAATTGACCGTGAATAGTCTGTAGTATATAGTAGAATAAGTAAATATTTCAAAGATGAACTAAAAGTCGTTGTGATTGATAAGATAAGCCAAGCAGGCCTGGTTGTGCAAACTATTTGCGGTCTGTTATTATGTATAACCGGAGGTGATTATTATAAGGAGAGATTATGAAAAAATAATTCGTATGATGATTGTAATATTTACAGTTGCACTATGTTCTGCCTGCACTGGTTCTGATGAACGGGAAAACAACTTATCCGATTATAAAACAGGGAATTATGAGAAAAACCGTTTATATGGTAATTCAGGCAATGATTCTGATGCGCTGCCAGATTATAAACCAATGATTTATGTTAATCATAGTTTATATGGAGAAACCGGCGAAGTTTTTGAAAGCATATCGGAAAAAGCAACTTTCATAGGTACAGTACAAAAACTTGTATCGCAAAATGAAGCAATGGTTGACGAAGAATTTTCATCAAATGCAATGCCATTGGGAAGTGAACTATATTTAGATGAAACTGACGCAGGTATTATTTATGTTAAGATTTTAAAAGAAGGCAGGGAAACGTACGCCGAATATGCAACTATTCAATAGTAAGAAAACCAGGATTATTGTATACGTAATCTTGGTTTTTTAGGTTAAAGACATTTTTATATCACGTGTATAACATATTTTGCAGAACAAATTTTCGAATAAAGGATTTGTTACTATATTCTCATAAAATAAAAGTCAAATAAAAGTCAAAGTCAAATTGCAAAGTCAAATTAAAAAAAGTACTTGCAATGCCCGCACAGTTATGGTAATATATATCTCGTCGCTAAGAAAAAAATAAGATGGACCATTAGCTCAGTTGGTTAGAGCAACCGGCTCATAACCGGTCGGTCCGGGGTTCAAGTCCCTGATGGTCCACTTGTAAGGCCCAGTGGCTCAGTTGGTTAGAGCGCCGCCCTGTCACGGCGGAGGTCGAGGGTTCGAGTCCCTTCTGGGTCGTAAAAAACATCCTATGATTGCATAGGGTGTTTTTTTTCTGCCTGTAATACTCCTAAGCGCCGGCACCGCTTGTACAGGACTTGCATTTTGAACCCATTTAGATTAGAATAGCGTATATAACTCAGCTTTTGAAGAATATAATGTTAGTAAAATTAACGTACGCAGACTTCACGGATATGAGTGAAATAAACGCATGTTCTTATATGCAAAGCCTGGGTTATAAAAATAGCGGGCAGGAGTAAATATATGAAGAGAGGAAAAAGAAATTGGACAAAAAAAGCCGGAATTGCTGTAGGGGGCATTATGGCAGTGCTTGTTGCTTTCTATATTGCAGGGGCAATATATTATAACGGCCATATATTTCCGGGGACAAAATTAAGTGAAGTGAATCTGTCAAACTGCACCGGCGAGGCAGTTGAGAAGAAACTGAACGCTCTATTGGATGATTATGTATTGTCTGTCCGGGGGCGTGAGGGGCTTGACGTCCAGATACAGAGCAAGGATGTCGGGCTCGAATATGAGCTCAATGGATTTGGAGATAACTTAATTGAAGAACAGAATTCGTTACTGTGGGTGGGGCATCTGTTTCATTCGACGGAGCTGGATAACCGCTTTGAGATAACGTATGACAAGAGTCTATTTGGCGATTATGTCGATTCGCTTGCATGTATGCAGAAAGAAAATATAGTAAAACCGGCCGACGCCTATATGTCTGAGTATGAGAAAGGCAAGGGCTATAGTATAGTGCCCGAAGTGATGGGAAACGAGATTGACAGGGATAAGTTTGAAAGCGTTGTCGACAGCGCCCTTAAAAATATTGAGGAGACGGTCAATATTGAGGAAAAGGGCTGTTATGTCGAGCCGCAGGTGCGTTCAGACACAAAAGAACTTGCTGACAAGGTCAGCTATTTCAATAGCTTTGTATCAGCCAGAATTACTTATACGTTTGGGGAGGAACAGGTTGTCCTTGACGGAGATACGATATACGAGTGGTTAATATTTAAGAATAACGGAAAAATTAAAATAGACGAGTCAAAGGTTAAGGCGTTTGTCGACAGTATAGGTTCAAAACATGACACCATTTTCAGAAGCCGTAGATTTAACACTTCTTATGGCAGGGAGATTGAAATTTCCCAGGGCGACTATGGCTGGTGGATGAACAGGTCGGAGGAAGTAAAACAGATTATAAACATTATAAAAAACGGAGAGGTTACTGACAGGGAACCCGTATATTTTCAGAAGGCGGCGCAGTATGGCAGCAGGGATTATGGTAATACTTACGTTGAAGTTAACCTGACCGCACAGCATCTGTTCGTATATCAAAATGGGAATGTTGTACTTGAATCCGATTTTGTCTCGGGCAAGAATACGAAAGACAGGAAAACGCCTCCCGGAGTATATGGAATCACTTATAAAGAGCGCGACGCGACTCTTGTCGGGGAAGATTACGAGACCCCGGTATCGTACTGGATGCCGTTTAATGGCAGCATAGGTCTTCACGATGCAATCTGGAGAAATAAATTTGGCTCTAACCTGTATAAGGGCGGAGGCTCGCATGGCTGTATCAACTTACCGTTTTTTGTCGCACAGAAGATATACGGTATAATTGAAAAAGGAACTCCTGTTATATGTTATTATCTCGACGGTACGGAGTCTACATCCGTGACAACGCAGGATGACAAGGAGATAGCGGAATTTGTGGTGGATGCGATTGAAAGAATAGGAAGCATTGAGAAAGGCAGAATGCAGACGCTTGAAAAAACATTTGACAGGATAAGGGAAGCATATGCGGGACTTACTTCTAACCAGAAGAAATACGTGACAAACCTTAATAAGCTTGAAAAGGCAGAGAAGAAGTTTAAAGAACTAAAAAACAGCCTTTGAAATAATAATGAATAGACAATCAGCGGGCAGTTAATAATGTATTATACAAATAAATGGTTATCATACTCTTTTACACGTATGATAACCATTTGTCAGTTTTAAAATAATTTAACAATTGCTACCTGGCAAGAAAAGCCGTTATCTCGCCGATATATAAATTGTGATAGTCATTATTACTATACCATTTTGTGTCTATCTCATTATCGATGAAGAAATCCTTTGGCATAGGACCGGCATACATTTTGCGGCATATGTAGGCCGAGCTGCCCTCGTCGATGAAAGGTGTTCCTTCATGGTAGTTGACATTCAGGTGCGCGGATTCAATCTTATCCTCGTCTCGTCCCGAGACGGCTCCGAGATACTGGAGCGTCGAGCGGTTGCTTTTTTTGCCCATGTCGAAAAAGGTAAGTGAGAATGTGTCGGCGGAATCCATGAATTCCTTTGTATACCTGCTGTCCCTGACTACGGCGAAAACAACATTTTTGCCCCACATTACGCCGAAGCCTCCCCATCCGGCCGTCATTGTGTTAACTTTTTCACCGTCAGAGGCGGTAAGGGCGAACCAGTCTTTTCCGATTTGGCTGAATGGATTCAGTGTCAGTTCGCTTAATTCTATTGGTTGGAATAAATGCATAATATATAGCCCCCTTATTATATTTTGTGTTTCTGTCAGCCGCGGCCGCAGTATAATGCGCCGCCTAATGTCAAGTATATATAATGTGAAAGAACGTGTCAAACCCATAATGGAGAAAATATCGCGTATATTAATAAAGCCGGGTTTGTCAAAATTATGAGATAAGTTTCTGGTGATTGACATATATGTATAGTATATTATAAAATAAAAATAATAGAATTATTTCGGACTCTTTTTTGGCAGAAAGACTGCGAAAGGAAGAGTAAGATAATTTGAATTCAGGAGAGGAAGATGCACATGGAAGTTACGATGTTAAAAAAGAAAAGGTATAAGAGGGGAATATCTTTTCTCTTGGTTTTATCGCTCATAACGAGTGTTATCTATGTAACCCCGGGCTATGGTAAGGAAGCCAGGGCGGCATCGTCGTGGAACGGTTATACGGCGACGTCTTACGAGGCGGGAACCGGTACAAAGGATAATCCATACCAGATTAAATGGGGTTCCCAGCTGGCATATCTTGCCAAGAATGTATCAGAGGGCGAGACATATGAAGGGAAATATTTTGTTGTCACCGCTGATATACGTCTGAATGTGACAGACGGGGCCAACGACTGGACTACATGGACGGCAGACACTGCGGGACTGAAGGAATGGAAGTCAATTGGTACATATGAATCGGCTGATAGCAACAAACCGTTTGCAGGAACATTTAACGGCGAGGGGCATACAATCAGTGGAATATGGTCGTGCAACAGGGGAACTAACGGTTTGTTCGGATATAATACCGGAACCGTATCGGATATTAATGTGAAGGATTCTTACATAGAGGGAAGCGGATACGGAGTCGGCGCCGTGGCCGGTAAGAATGAGGGAGTCATATATGGCTGCAGCAGTAATGCGAACATTGTGTCAATGTGGGCTGACGAGAATAATATAGAGGCAGGAAGCGCCGGAGGAATTGCGGGTACCAATTCCGGAACTGTCAACTATGCGGTTAACACGGGCACGGTAAACGGAGTAGGCGTAACCGGAGGCGTTGTTGGAACTAACGCCGGAAAGATTATTAATAGCGGCAATGAGGGTATTGTAGGCGAGGATGTGCGTTCACAGTACGGAACCGGTGGAATTGCGGGCTGTAACAGTAAGGAATCTTCAGAGATACAAAACTGTTGCAACAGAGGCAATATATATGCTGACAACTATGCCGGGGGAATTGTTGGCACGAATGTCGGCAAGGCTGTCAATACATACAATGATGCGGATATAGATATAACGCAGAACAAGGGAATTGCCGGCGCTGTTTCCGGGGCGCTTGAGAGGTCCGGATTTGATAGTTCGGGTTCTGTATCGTATTCGTACTGGGCTATGACTACGAATATAACCGCAAATGGAGCTCTTTGTGATAATGCGGCTGCCGGCTATACCGGCCAGAACGGAAAAGTCGATTCGAACAGCTGCATGTATAATGCCGGGGGGTATCTTGTAGACAATACGGGAAGGAAAGAGATAGAGTTTACAATATCCGGGAAAACAGAAAAGAAAGACACCCTGTCCGAAGCGCTTGACTGCTGGACACAGTCGGACGAGGGAGGCAAGGGTTCGCTCGAGTATCTAAGATGGGAAAAAGGAGACGACGGCCTGCCAAAGTTCTGTCAGATTAGGAGTGAAGTGTGGAACGGAGACGGTTCAAACTCATTTGGAGGCGGAGACGGTTCGGAAGACGCTCCATACAGAATTACGAACGGAGAACAGCTAAAGTACCTTGCAATGCAGGTAAACAGCGGTAATTCCTATAGCGGAGAGAACTTTGTTCTTACAACGGATATTTATCTGAATGACGAGATATTTACCTTTGTTCCTGATACGGGACTTGTGGAGGTGACCGACGGCGTTAATACGGCGTATATCGGAACGGGTATTACAGGAGACGGTTCCGGCGGAAGTACGCAGTTTGATACTGCCGCCAGCAGGACGGATATATGTTATATATACGATGGTTCATCATATGTTCAGGGAACCTATGCGGGCGATATGAATTCCTGGACGCCTATTGGAACGGCTAACAGGCCGTTTGCCGGAAATATTAACGGTAAAGGCTACAAGATACATGGTATATATGTGCGTGACTATGCATGTGAGGGATTGTTCGGCTATATCGGCGGCGGTTCGGTAAAAAATCTTGGAATATATAATTCCTGTTTTATAAGTTCGGGCAGTAAATATGTCGGTTCGGTAACGGGATTTATTTCGGGAGACATAACCAAGTGCGTAGTTGATGATACAATAATTTGTTCGCTGGCTACAGACTATACAGGAGGTATTGCCGGATATTTTGCTGATTCGCCGACGAACAGCGACGGTTCTTATAAGGACTCAGGCCTTATGTTCGGAAACGAATTTGCAGGAGTAGTATACGGCGACGGTACGGTTGGCGGAATAAGCGGATATTCCGGATATGGCAATAGAATTGACGAATGTTCGACGAATGAGAATGCGTTAATAAAAGGAGACGGTTCGGCTGTAGGAGGAATAACCGGAAGGAACTACGGAAGCACGATACTTAATACATATAATACAGGTGATGTGACCGGAGGAAATGAGCGTACATACACCGGGGGAATTGCCGGTGAGAACATGTCGGAGGGTGAAAGCTGTATAGAAGGGTATCCTGATGTGTTTGGAATTATTGCAAACTGTTACAACAGAGGCAGGGTAACCGGGTATACGTCCTCACATGCAGGCGGTATCGTGGGACACAATTTTGGCGGAACTGTCGAGAACAGCTATTGCGACGGTACCGTTATGGGTAATACAGCCGGTGCGGCTGCCGGAGGAATTGCAGGCGTTAACAATATAAGCGATGGCAAATATACGCTATATGAAGGACTGACGCAGCAGCAGTACAAGAGATGCAGCGGAAACATAAGCTATTCGTATGCTATAGGTACAATAACCGGCAGCAATCTTTGCGACGCTTCATGCATTAAGGAAAGCGTGACATTTAGCAAGTCGGGTTATACGCTAAGCCAGCCCGTACTCGGACAGTCTACTGTCTGCGATGCGCTTAATGCATGGGTGAAAAGTCCGGATGAGGGGTTAGGCAACGACGGGGAATTCGGAACATATCTGAAATGGGTATATCCTTCAAAAGAGTACCCAAGGTTTGACGGCACGCATTTTCTTGAGACGCCCGATAACGAGCCGTTACCGAAGTATTCGCTTATATATAACCCGAACGGGGACGAT
>JAAVXK010000081.1 GCA_022790615.1 Lachnospiraceae bacterium | reverse complement strand
TTGGGGATTCATTCTACGTTCACATGGAACTGTCATATCTTCTTGCCTAATGGCATTATAGCATATGCAAAAATTTTTGTAAATATGCTTTTGGCAATCCTTAATTTATTGCTTCTACACTAGAATTTTTTTTTCAAGTTAGCATCCTCAATTTATCCTTATCTGGTATCAAACAAAAGGCAAACATATTTACAGAGGGTGCATACGATCCCGAATCAAATACTTTCTGTTTGGCCGGGAAAGCAGACCGGTGAAACAGAAGTTTAGTTAAATTGGTACGGATGTTACCTTGATTTCAATGTTGCACTCTGATACGTGGTCATAATTTATATCCAGTGAATATTTGATCTTGACAATAAGGATATCCGCATCTTCAAGGGTAATTAAGTCTTTTGTCGTTATGCCAATCATAAGCGTTCCAAAAGGCGTTTCATATGGCGTTATGCAGCATCTGTCCTTTTTGAATACAAGACATGAATTATACGGTCCCTTTTTTGTAACCTCTACAGTATCTTCCTCTACTTTTATCATACAGTCAAACCTGTATCCATCCGACGTTATTTCATTATATTTTATATATATTTTTTCATTTTTTTTGCGGTATATACCATTAGACACAAGTTCTAACGGCTCTTTGGAATCCGCAAGCATCTGTATACCGGATACTTCAACAATTACATCTCTTTTCATGGCTGTTCTCTTTCTGTTATCGCTGTTTTATAAATGTGAGTTCAGGCTACCCATTATCCATACTGTTCGATATTGACATGCCCGACTTCTTCAATATCGCATGGAAGTATGGAGGAGGCGAGTTTTTTGAACCTGTCGGCGCTGTCGCTAACATAAAATCTATGTACGGCGGATTCCAAACTGCTGTTAATGTTATTTTCATTAATTATTTTCTCAAGCTCTTTTGCAGTTTCGTACGCGGGACTGACAAGCGAGACATTCTCACCCGCAACCTTTTGTATCGTCCTTCTTATTAATGGATAGTGCGTGCAACCGAGTACTAGCGTGTCAATTCCATATGAAAGCAGGTCGTGAAGATATCTGTCCGCGACTTCAATCGTTATGGAATCGTACAGGAGTCCTTCTTCTACAAGAGGTACGAACAAAGGGCACGCCTTCTGAAACACCTGAATCTCCGGATTAATAGCTTTTATTACTTTTGCGTACATTCCGCTTCTTACCGTGCCCTCAGTTGCTATGACGCCGACTTTTTTATTTTTTGTAATTGCATCCGCCGCTTTCGCACCGGGCTCAATTACTCCTACGACGGGTATGGTAACGTCCGATACAATATCAGGTAATGCAAATGCGCTTGCCGTATTACATGCGACAACAATTGCCTTAACCTCTTTCTCCTGAAGGAACCTGACTATCTGTTCTGAAAAGGATATTACCGTCTCTTTACTTTTGCTTCCATAAGGAACCCTGGCCATATCTCCGAAATATACAATGCTTTCATTAGGAAGCTGTCTCATAATTTCCCTTGCCACGGTAAGGCCTCCGACTCCTGAATCGAAGATACCTATCGGTGCATTATTCATATTTTATCTCTCCTTAGCCATGCTGATAAGCTTTCCGACCAAAGCTTTTTTGTCAAGACCGCAGGATTCCCATAATATAGGGTACATACTGATATCGGTGAATCCCGGCATAGTGTTTATCTCGTTAAATACAACGTCATTTGTGTCAGCTTCGACAAAAAAATCGACTCGTGAAAGTCCGAACCCGTTAATTTCATTAAATATGCGTTTCGCTGAATCTCTTATCTTTTCTCTTACACCTTCCGGCAGCGCGGGGTCTGTGACGGTTTTTGAATCGTTACTGTTATATTTGGCGTCATAGTCATAGAATTCTGCCGCGGCAAGAATCTCCCCGACGCCTGTGGCCTCTATTGTCCCGGAAGATCTTCCCAGCACAGCGCATTCGATTTCGCGCCCGGTAATCATTTCCTCAACAAGTATTCTCTTGTCATGCTTTGCCGCATCTTCTATGGCGGTCTTTAGCTCATTCCTGTTATTGGCCCTTGATACTCCCCTTGAGGAACCGGCATTGGCAGGCTTGACGAATACGGGATAAGGAAAGGCTTTTTCTATGCTGTCAGCTGTCTTTGTGAAGTTATAGCCGTCCCCGTAAAATATGGGTATGTATTTTGCCTGTCTTATATTGAGCGGACTCACAATTTTTTTGGTTGTAAGCTTATCCATTGCCACCGACGAAGCGAGCACTCCGCATCCGACATACGGTATGCCTGACATTTCTAAAAGTCCCTGAACGGTTCCGTCCTCGCCGTTAAGTCCGTGCAGAACGGGGAAGACAATATCTATATGTACACTCTCATATGTATCTCCGTCTTTGATAAGTATGCCGTGTTCGGCTTTGTCCGGAAGTATTACGGCTGTTTTTTTGCTATCCCTCCAGCTGCCGTCCTCTATACTTTCGATGTTTTCGGTCAGCAGCCACCTGCCATCCTTTGTTATGCCTATTAGTATTATTTCATAAAGATTAGTATCTATATTTTTGATAATAGTAGTTACCGATATGCATGAAACTTCATGCTCGGAAGATTCCCCGCCGAACAATACGGCGATTTTCTCTTTATCCATACTTGCGCTCCCCCTCAAATTGTTAGTCTGAAACTTGATTTTACATATCCAGACGATTCATATAGATTCTACCACATATTTTTAAACCATTCAACAATACCAAACTCAAATTGTACATTATCGCTGTCAATGACGCCTGCTGAATATGCCGAATCATTCGTATCTTCCAAGTTACCCGGATTGTCTGCGGTATTTTTTTCTTCAACATGGCATGCCTCGTCGACCATGCAAAGAGAAGGAAACAGTACGCACCACCAGTTCTTTCCCTCCGCGCTTCCGATTAGCATCCGGTATGCATCATATTCTCCTTCGGGGTATAATGCGTTGCCGTATATTTTTACGGGAAACCAGTGCCTGCCTATCGTTGCCTTAACGTCGTAATCATATCCCTCAGACGTTATAACATCTTTTGCAAGCGATATATACCTGTCCGAGTTTTTTTTCATGTATTCTACCGCGCTGTCTTTTGTATCTATGCCGCTTTTTTTCATATCATTTGCAACGGCGGACGCAACGGCTGATTTTACTTTTAGCTTAAGCTGCTGGTCGTAGTCGGCGTCACTATTAGCAAGTATATGCAGCCGTAGTACTTCCCGTGCAATATCTTCGCTCATAACTTTATATCCGTCATAAGACGCATTACCACGTTCATTATTATGTAACGACAGCATGTATGCCGCGCATACTATACAGATAGCAACGCACAGATAATTCATTATACAATTTTTTTTATTTTTCATAACTAAAAAACACTCCCTCATATATATTTGCGGCAAATGCGCCGGTGTATCGCGCATTACATATGGCCTACAGATAAGAGTATTAACCTGTTTTTATCGGAATATACTGCATAACAAAAATTTCTATTTGCTGCTTGTATTTTTTGTAATACTATGCTATTGTTTTTACTATGGAAAAGTACCCATGACAGGGCGGCATCCTCCCATCTTTTGAAAACCGGGAAACCGGAATACATAGGAAGGGGGGTGATGTATATGACTGCAGCGGATATCATATTGATATTTATAGGGATTGCCGGACTGGCAGTATCGTTTGGCAGTTTAATTGTCACATCGCTAACCTTTCTCGATAAGAGAGAAAGAAAGCGAAAAAAATAACGCCCGCTCCGTCAGCACACGGATTGGGCGCCTCTCGATGAGAGGTATATAACCTTCCGGGAGCATCCACTTTGGAGTGGGTGCTTTTCTTATGAATAGGGTAACATATAATAAACAAAAAAACAATATTTTTTTATAAAAAAATGGTTGACAAAAAAATATAAAGGGTATATCATATAACCAATAATCAAAGGTGATTAATGTGGGTTGCCTTTGATTTTTTTTGTTTTTATCGTAGTTAGAGCATTGTTCTGATTGCGATTACCTATATAAATAGTTCTCTATTCCTCAAGAGGGCGTCTCCGGAGCGTGCATTTGTGTTTGTGCCGGCAGATGCCCTCTTTACCGTGGTGCGGCAGAATATTTATGTCGCAATAGAATCGAATGCCTTATTAAGAAGTAGAGCCGGATAGCTTATTATATACCAGAGAAACATAAATGGAACGCATATCTGTCCAAGTATGTGTAACGGCATGCCCGAATAATTCCATATATTCCATCCAAGCAGTACATTTACGATAATACCGGTTATGAATTCGAGTATGGTAATTGCAATCATACACAGCACCATCTTTTTCCAAAGGGAGACTTCATCGTCCAGCCACCTGTTAATCAGGCCGCATGACAGAAAGCATATGCCGCCGAGTAAGAACATTGTCCAGTGCGAGTAACCTCTCGCAATGGTTTCCAGCATGTAATATATGGCGCCGCCGATTAATATCTTGACGAGTGATACAATTATAAGCTTTCGTTTGTTTTGTGCGTTATCGCCGTGTGTAATGTAAGTATTCATATATATTTCAATAGCTCCCTTTTTACATTTTTTATCGCATTGGCCCGAATTGGACTGAACGGCCTCTGATTTATATGTAATATTTTGCG
The DNA here is from genome assembly GCA_022790615.1 of Lachnospiraceae bacterium. Taxonomy (GTDB): domain Bacteria; phylum Bacillota; class Clostridia; order Lachnospirales; family Lachnospiraceae; genus V9D3004. The sequence continues at coordinate 25,307 of JAAVXK010000081.1, read as the reverse complement.
GAATTATAAAGCATAATATGCGTGATAACTTATTCCATTTAAAAGGTAATGTATTCCATACATCTTTAGATTTCCCTTTTGTAAAAAAACATAACATGTTATAATCAAAAAAAACGGAGGGCATATATATATGATTAAGGTAAATATTATAACGGACAGACATTTTAAGGTAGCCGCGGTGGACAAGAGGATATACGGCTCGTTTATAGAGCAGCTTGGAAGGGCTGTTTACGGCGGTATATATCAGAAAGACAGTCCGCTCTCAGATGAAATGGGATTCAGAAAAGATACGCTTGGACTCATAAATGAGATAGACGTGCCAATAGTTAGATATCCCGGAGGTAACTTTGTGTCTGCATACAACTGGGAGGACTCTGTCGGTCCTGTTAACGAAAGGCCTGCAAGAGTAGAGCTGGCATGGCAGGTTGTGGAGAATAACGAGTTTGGATTGAATGAATTCATGGATTGGTGCAAGCTTGCAAAAACTGAGCCGATGATGGCTGTAAACCTTGGAACAAGGGGAATAGACGCGGCGCGAGGTGTCGTTGAATATTGTAATTTCAAGGGTGGTACATATTATAGCGACTTAAGGAAAAAGCATGGTTACGAAAAGCCGCATGACGTGAAGGTGTGGTGCCTTGGAAATGAGATGGACGGGCCGTGGCAGGTCGGACACAAGTCGGCTGATGAATACGGAAGGCTTGCATGGGAGACAGGAAAGGCTATGAAGATTGTAGACCCTTCCATTGAACTTGTCGCGTGCGGCAGTTCAGGACTCATGATGCCGACGTTCGGTGAATGGGAGGCTGCGGTGCTGGGCTACTGCTACGATACTGTCGATTACATATCCATGCATACATATTATAATAACCATGCGGATGATTCGGCGGATTTTCTTGCAAACACGCTTAATATGGACGACTTTATCAAATCGGTCATAGCGACATGCGACTACGTCAAAGGAAAAAAACACAGCAAAAAGCAAATTAATATTTCATTTGACGAGTGGAACGTATGGTATCACTCGAATGAGGCGGACAAGAAGATTGAGAAGTGGACGAAAGCGCCGCACCAGCTTGAGGACGTGTATAATCTAGAGGATGCGCTGCTCGTGGGCGGGATGCTTATCACTATGCTCAATCACTGCGACAGGGTTAAGATGGCCTGTCTCGCACAGCTTGTCAACGTGATAGCGCCAATAATGACGTCTGACAACGGCGCGTGGAAACAGACTATATTCTATCCGTATATGCACGCATCCCGTTATGGACGCGGCGTGGTTTTGAAGACAATAACAGATTCGCCTAAGTATGACAGTAAAAACTATTGCGACGTTCCGTACCTCGACACGTGCGTTGTATGGAATGAGGAGGATAAGACTGTCACAATATTTGCAGTCAACAAGTCGTTCGATGAGGATATGGCAGTGACATGCGATTTAAGGCAGTTTGATAATCTCAAGGTTAATGAGCACATTGTGCTTACGCACGAAAGCCTCAAAGCAGAAAATACCGAGATTAACCCGGATAACGTGACGCCGAAAGAAAGCGGCGCCACATCCATAGACGGAGGGGTTGTAAACTCGGTACTTCCAAAACAGTCATGGAATGTAATAAGATTGTCATATTAAAATCAGCCGGATGATTTTTCGAAATGTACATGGCGCTGTATACTGGTCAAATACCCCGCAGCAATGCCGCGGGGTATTTGACTGTTAAAACGCGTCCGGTTCCTGTCCCTCGTTATCATCCCTTGGTTCGCTATAATTGTTATCCTGGGGCTCGGCCGGTTCGGGTGTTTCAGGAGCCGGCGTTTCGGGTACCGGCGTCTCAATTGGAATAGGTTCCGGTGTTGCCGCAGGGGTGTCCGCAGGCTGTTGTTGAGGAGGTATATCATCCGGTTCCGGATAATCGGGATTCGGATTGTCAGGAATCGTGTCCGGGTTATCTGTTATATAAGATTCGAAGTCGTCCGGTTCGTTATCCTCTATCATGTCGTCTTCATCTTCCTCGTCGTCCGGCTCTTTTGTCTTCTTAGGTTCTTTTGTCTCAGGCGTGTCATCAGTTTCTTCCGGTTTTTCAAAATCTCGGTACTCGAGTTCTTCATGAATTGCGCTCATATATTGATACCATATTTTTGCCGGGTACGTATTTCCTAACAAATCATTTCTGCTGACGGGAATATCATTACCGACCCATATCACCGTTGTGTAGTACGGCGTAAATCCGGCAAACCAACCGTCCTTCTTATCGTTCGTAGTTCCGGTCTTTGCGGCTGAGGGCATATTTTGCAGTGCATACCCGCGTCCGGTTCCGTTTTTCAGGACCCCTTCAAGCACTGACGTCATAGTCTTTGCCGCCGCCGCGTCGTATATTGATTTTTCTTCAAACGCATCATCGCTGACAATTATGTTTCCTTCCGAATCCTGAATTGTTACAATACAGGTCGGTTCCCTGTATATACCGGAATTTTCAATTGCCGCGTATGCGGAAGCCATTTCTACGGGGCTGACGCCGTTTGTCAGGCCTCCAAGCGAGGCAGACTGTGTGTAATCTTTGCGTGATATTCTGGAAAAGTTCATTCTCAGAAGATAGTTAATTGCAATTTCGGGGGTCAGTTCCTCGAAAAGTTTCCAGGCGATAGTATTTACCGACTGTTCAACGGCAGTTTTGACCGATATGCTTCCCATATATTTTCCGTTGGAGTTTTTGGGACCATCTTCAATTGGTTCATCCTTGACAATACTTGAGGGTGTATAATCGCGTTCAAATGAAGGAGTATATACAAGTATTGGCTTTATGGAACTTCCGGGCTGCCTGTAACTCTGGAATGCGCGGTTAAATGTGTAGCCCGTGACGGACTGGCTTCGCCCGCCGACAGCCGCTATAACTTTTCCGGAGTCATTGTCTATGCATACTCCCGCGCCCTGAAAAGAATAGATTCCGTCTTCGCCTTTTTCCTTGTCATTTTCAAGCTGTTCATTAATCGCTTTCTGAAGGGACTTTTGTTTTTTCATGTTGAGCGACGTATAGATTCTGTATCCGGAGCGGAAGAGCTGCTGCTGGCACTGCGCGTACATGTCGCTGTATAATTCGTTGTATTCGTTTTGTTCCTCGTCGGATTTGAATATATTCCTGAATACGAAGCCCTGGGCTTTCATTAATGCGCGGACAGTACAGTTCATTGTATATGTTTCAACATAGTTTCGTTTCTTATTTTTAGGAGGATTGAGAGTAATCTCCTCATTGTAGGCCTCAAGGTATTCAACATCGTTTATCTTGCCGTCCGCGAGCATCTGGTCAAGTATACGGTTTTTCCTTTCAATGGTATTGTCATAGTTTTCTATTGGGTCATACCTTGTAGGGCTGTTTGGAATCGAGCAAAGAAAAACTACCTGTCCAAGCGTTAGTTCGTTGCAGCTCTTGTTAAAGTATCCCCGGCTCGCGGCCTCAATACCATAATAACCGTCGGAAAAATAAATGTTGTTCAGATAAAATTCCATAATGTTATCTTTGGTATATTTTTTTTCAAGTTCGCGCGCGATGAATATCTCCTTAACTTTACGCTCCCATGTCTGTTCGTTCGTAAGGAAAATATTCTTTGCAACCTGCTGGGTTATCGTACTCGCGCCGCGCTTTATCTCGCCTCTGTTTTTTATAAGGGAAAAGAATGCGGCGGTAATAGCTTTCAAATCGATTCCCTTGTGTGAATAGAACTTTTTATCCTCGGTTACGAGCATAGCGTCTATGGCGGACTGGGGTATCTGGTCCAGGGTAATATAATACATATCCTTATCGCCCTTCAGGCGCGCAATCTGTTTTCCCGAATCATCATACACGAGAGACGTTTCGGTTGCACGGAATGTTTCAAGAGACGATGCCTCAACAAGGGCAATCGCTTCTTTTCTGGAATTGATTATCCTTTGTCCGTATTTCATATATAAAAATATTGTTAGAATAATTACTGTCAGAAGAATCATTAAAAATATAATCTTCAAAGCCAGTCTCAGACGCGGATGCTTTTTCTCTTTTTTATTTTTTTTAGACATAAATTGAATCACCTCGAATTAATGTGCGCAAATCAAATGGTTCCACATTGATGTTATGACTGATTATTATAACATATTATTATTAAAAATAAAGATAAACATAATTCATTTATGCATCATTTGTACATCATATATTCTTAAATATGGAAAAAAACTCCCCTATGCAACAGTAAAAAAACATTTTATACACAAATATGACACAACCGCGATGTATTATCAGAAAAAATTAAAAGGCAAAGGGAGGAAAAGAAAGTGATGAGTAATAAGTTTATAGGAAAGCTGGCCGCTAATGTTTCAGCTGCTGCGCTGGCGATTATTATGTCCGCGGGCATTGCGGCTGCAGCGGATACGGGAGTGGCGGTCAACGAGGTTAATTTCCCTGACAGCGGCTTTCGGGCATATGTTGAACAGACTATAGATACGGACGGTAGCAAATCACTGTCCGCTGAGGAGATTGCCAAAACGACATATATCAATGTGCGTTCAAGGGGAATTAAGAATCTGAAGGGAATTGAAACATTTACATCTCTTAAGACGCTCAACTGCGGCGGTAACGAGCTGGCTTCGATTGACGTAAAGGCAAATACGCAGATGGAAAGTCTTGACGCGTCAAATAACAAGCTTACTTCGCTGGATGTAAGCGCTAATAAATCGCTTCGGACATTGTCAGTAGACGGTAATATGATGCAGTCAATTAACCTTGATTACAATCCCGCGCTTGAGACGTTGGATGTATCAAAAAATGAACTTATGTCAATGGACATTACAAAATGTACAAGACTTGTTTCATTAAGCGCGTCAAACAATCAGCTTGCTTCAATTGACATGTCAAAGAACGGCCAGCTTGCAACGGTGAATCTGGCAGGAAACAGGCTGACTTCAATTGACGTGTCGGCAAATACGCTTGTAAGCACATTGAATATCAGCGATAACAAGATAGTGCTTCTCGACGTGTCGGCGAACAGCGCGTTGTTATATCTGGATTGCTCATATAACAGTCTGATTGATGTGAAAGCTCCGGCAGGAATTGTTACCATTACTGCAAATAATAACAATATTGCGGATTTGGACGTAAAAGCGATGGAGGGTCTTAAGAGCCTTAACGTTGCGGACAACAGTCTTTATAATCTAGATGTACAGTCTAATAAGGCGCTTGAAAATCTTGACGTGTCCGGCAACCATCTGGCTGCTCTTGATATAACTAACAATACGGCGCTTAAAAAAGAGAATGTTAATGCGTCCCGCAACAAAAGAGAAATATATGTAAACCAGACGAATGAGGCTGAACTTGAAGGCACATATATAGATATAGAAAAAATTGTTAAAATAAGCACGGCCGACGCCGCGACCGGTCAGGCGTTTACTATTGGCAAAGACGGCAAAGTACCTGAAAAAGTGAATTACACTTATGAGCTTGGAAATGAAGCGCAGGCGGATTTTGAAGTTGTGCCTGTAATGAATAAGAAGATACTTGCAAAGAATAATACAATTAATATATATCTTTTTAAAAATGGCACACAGCCTGAATATCCGCTCTCAGTAATTGCGCTTGGAGGTGCGGCGGATGTAAAATGGTCCTCTACGGACAGTAATATCGTTACGGTAAATGAAAATGGAGGTATTATACCGAAGGCAATTGGGCAGACTACCGTAATAGCGGCGGCATACGGTTTTGATTCGGCGCGTATCACCGTAAATGTGCTTGGCGAGAGTGAGAATGTAACCGTAGGCGCAATTGATAACCAGTATTACACCGGTGCGGAAGTAAAGCCTGAACCGGTAGTTAAAATCGGGGATAAAGTACTCGTTAAGGGAACGGATTATACGGTTTCTTACCAGAACAATGTAAATGTCGGAACCGCTTATGTATTAGTAAGAGGAACGGGCAGATATTCGTTCAGCGTATCAAAGAAGTTCAATATATGTTATAATATTGCGAATATGGTTTCGGATGCAATTGGAGACCAGCTGTATACCGGCGGAGAGATAAGGCCGGGCGTTGTACTGAAAAACGGTTCATATGTTCTTGTGAAAGATGTGGACTACACGCTGTCTTATTCGAATAATATTGCGCTTGGAACAGCGATAGTAACTATAACAGGAAAGGGAGACTATGCGGGAGTTAAGATTCAGTCGTTTAACATTGTTGTTCCGCAGGTAACGAACCTTGTAGTCTCAAAGTTTTATGCTAAAAAGCTTACCTTATCCTGGACTCCGATAGCAGGCGTTACCGGCTACAGAATATACAAGTACAATCCTACAACGAAAAAATATGCGTTCCTTAAGCAGCTTAACGGAAGCGCAACGAACACTTATACGGATGAGAAACTTACACAGGGTACGCAGTACAGATACAGAGTAAGAGCGTTTATTAAGGTTAATGACAAGAATGTGTACGGTAAGTACAGTACAAAGCTTAAGACCTATACGAAGCCTAAAAAAGTTACCTTAAAGGCTAAGGCCGGTACAAGAAAGGCAACCCTTACATGGAGCAAGGTTACGGGCGCAACCGGATACAGGGTATATATGAAGAAGTCGGGCAGCTCGAAGTTTTCAAAGATTAAGCAGATTACAAAGGGTTCTACCGTATCTTATACTAAGACCAAGCTTACAAAAGGCAAGACCTACTATTTTAAGGTTAGGGCGTTCAGGACGGTTAACGGCAAAAAGATATACGGAGCCTACAGTAAGATTAAAACTGTTATTGTGAAGTAAATGCTTTCATAGACAGCTTTAAAATCAGCAGAGACAGCAGATGATATTTTGATTATAGCCGTGTATTAACGAAATGTCACAAATGTTATTAATTTGCTATGAAATAATGGTTGCGAAATATCTTATAATGATATAGAATAAAAATAAGCAAAAGGTTTGGATGATTAAAAAAGAATAGTAAGTTACAAGCAAAAACAATATAGCCTGGAATGTACGACAAACCTTGGCGTTTGAACCTACAAAACTTTAAACGGGATTCCTATATTAATAAATGGATGCCGGGCCGTCACTGCTGCTTTTGCAGTATTATTTATAACAACGGATGGCAGAAGTCTATTTGCGGTTGCCCACCTAGCATGTGCTAGGAGTCAAAAACCAGGGAACGGCATTTTGGGTATGTATATTGTAATATGCGGGAGCTGTACAAAGTCGGCATAGCTGGCAATGTACAGCTTCTTTTTATATAATTAGGAAACTGCTTTGAAAGTTCCTATTATAAAAAGCGCTCCGCTAAGGATTTTGAAAACTCATTTTTAATTTTGTGTTGATGAAATAGTGATTAGGAATTATAATCAATTTGTATTTTAGAGGTTTTTTACTTCTTTATATGGGAATAATAATAGCTATATATTCGGTGATAAATAATTGACCGCTTTATAGTAATTAATTTCAGGTATTGAGACAGGAGATTTGGAATATGAAGGATGGATTTATCAAGGTGGCGGCGGCAACGCCGGACATAAGAGTTGCAGATTGTGAATATAACTGTAATAACATAATGACAATAACGAAAAAGTGCGCCGAAGACGGGGTGAAACTGATTGTATTTCCTGAACTTTGTATTACGGGATATACATGCCAGGATTTGTTCCTGCAGGATACGCTTCTTGACGAGGCGTTAAAGGGCCTTGCAAGGCTTGTGCAGGCAACTGAGGGAACGGACATACTTTGTATGGCGGGTCTGCCGTTTATGAAGTGCGGAAGGCTCTATAATGTCGCGGCGGTATACCAGAATGGAGAGCTGCTTGCCCTTGTGCCTAAGATGAATATACCAAATTATTCTGAATTTTATGAACTACGTCACTTTGAGGCGGGATGTGAGGAAACCGTGGAAGTCTGCGTCAAGGGATTCGACTATACCGTACCGTTTGGCTCAAAGGTATTATTCGAGTGTGAGCAGGTTCCGGAGCTTATTATAGGCGCTGAAATTTGTGAGGATGTATGGACTCCGGTTCCGCCTTCATGCGCCCATGCGCTTGCGGGCGCTGTTATCATATGCAACCTTTCGGCGAGTGATGAGATTACAGGGAAGGATTTGTATCGGAAACAGCTTGTCAGCAACCAGTCTGCAAGACTGATTGCCGGCTATGTATATGCCGACGCAGGCGAGGGCGAATCAACGACTGATCTAGTATTTTCGGGACATAATATGATTGCCGAGAATGGAAATGTACTTGTTGAGACTGACAGGTTTGAAAATAATACGGTAATAAGCGAGATTGACTTTGGAAAATTAATTAGCGAGAGAAGGCGAATCAGGACATTTGATGTTACCGGACCAGAAGAAGCCGGATATGAGACAATTCCTTTCGAATTAAATGTTGACGACGTTAAGCTGACAAGAAGGTTTGACACTACGCCGTTTGTTCCGGGCGTTAAGAGCGACAGAGACAAGAGGTGCAGCGAGATACTCAGCCTGCAGTCTATGGGTCTTAAAAAGAGGCTTGAACATACGGGATGCGATAACGCCGTGATTGGTATTTCGGGAGGGCTTGATTCTACGCTTGCACTTTTGGCTGCTGCGCGGGCATTCGATGCCGCGGGTATTGCGAGGGAACGAATAAATGCAGTGACAATGCCGTGCTTTGGAACGACGGACAGAACGTACAATAATGCCGTTATGCTTATAAAGGAGCTTGGTGCCACATTTATTGAAGTAAATATAAAGGAATCGGTAAAAAAACATTTTGAAGATATAGGGCAGGATGAATCGGTGCACGACGTTACTTATGAGAATTGTCAGGCCAGGGAGCGCACGCAGGTGCTTATGGATATCGCAAATAAAACGGGCGGTATTGTAATTGGAACGGGAGACATGTCCGAGCTTGCGCTGGGATGGGCTACCTACAACGGAGACCACATGTCCATGTACGGCGTAAACTGTTCCGTGCCAAAGACGCTTGTCAGGTATCTTGTTTCCTATTATGCGCAGACGTGCGAGAGCAGGGATTTGAAACATGTACTGGAGGATATACTGAATACTCCGGTCAGCCCTGAGCTTCTTCCGCCCTCCGAAGGAGAGATTTCACAGAAGACAGAGGATATCGTAGGACCATATGAGCTGCACGACTTTTTCCTTTACTATGTGATGCGATTTGGTTTTATGCCATCAAAGGTATACAGGCTTGCCAGATACGCGTTTGATGGCATATATGATGATGAAACCATATACAAATGGCTGAATACGTTTTATAAGAGATTTTTCTCACAGCAGTTCAAGCGCTCCTGTCTTCCTGACGGGCCGAAAGTTGGTTCGGTCGCCCTGTCTCCGCGCGGGGACCTTAGGATGCCGAGCGACGCCGTGAGCAGGGCATGGCTTGCGGACCTTGAATCAGTCAGGTAATATTTTTATTTTATCCTTGCCTTCTCAAGAATTGTTTTGAGGGATTCAATCAGAAGCATTTGCGTGTAGCGGCTGTCTTCCGATAGTACTATATCGTCGATGCTTACCTGATTAACAAGCTGTGTTTCTATGTCGTTCAGGGACGGCATTAGGAGTGGGAACATTGTTGTGACGCTTTCGTCAATATTAACTAAGTCAACCGATTTGACCCTGTCCGGGTCAACGGTTACTTCAAGATTGAGCGCAGTATTGTTCAATGATATCTGCGCGCTGTATGTACCTGCATTGTATATGGCTGCAGAGGCGGTTTCACCACTCTTATCTTTTTTAGGCCCGAAGATGAATACCAGCAATACTATAAGAAGTATACCAAGTATTACTAAAACTGCCGTGGATACTATCTCCTTCATTTGAATTATAATAATTTTTGTCTTAGCCATGATAAGCCTCCAATGGATTATATGTTTGTGGTTTCATTATTATTATATGCAGCGGGGCCCCGGAGTATGAAAGAGAATTTTTGCGGTTACAAAACGGTATATGCGTAGTTTCAGATGAACGGTCACATTTGCCTATATCAGGAATAGGTAAATAAATCAGATTATCAGGATTAATTATAAGAAATTGTGGGATAGGGGGGATTAATATAGAAGATTTAATAAAAGATATGTTTTCTTTTCTAAATAAGAGCGTCAGTCCGTTTCATGCAGTTTCTGAGGCGGCAATGATACTTGAAAAGGAAGGGTATGTAAGAATTAATGAAAATGGGGATATAGGTCCGGAGCCGGGAGGCAGATACTATGTTACGCGGGGTGAATCCAGTATCATTTCTTTCAGAATTCCGCACGCCGTTCCTATATGCTATCATATTACGGCGGCGCACAGTGATTCTCCGGCATTTGTATTGAAGAAGGCGGCGGCAGGAACGGGTCCGTATGCGAAGGCTTCCGTGGAGAAGTACGGCGGAATGATACTGTCTTCGTGGCTTGACAGGCCGCTTGGACTTGCGGGCAGGATTATCGTTGACACAGGGGACGGCGTTGAGACGAGGCTGTTTGATTCAGGGAAAGCGGTGATGGTAATACCCAATCTTGCGATACACTTTAACCGTGAGATTAATGACGGGTATAAATATAACCCGCATGTAGATATGCAGCCGGTGTACGGTATTGACGCGGATATTATGAAGTATATGGCAAAAGTGTCAGGGTTACGGGTTTCTGACATCATACAGACGGACTTGCAGCTCTATTGCAGCCAGAAAGCCGTGACGGTGGGAGCGTTTGACGAACTATACATGTCGCCGAGAATTGACGACCTTGCATCGGCGTATCTTTCGCTCAGGGCATACATGGACGGCGAGAAACCAGAGTGCATTCCCGTATGGTGTATGTTTGACAACGAGGAGGTTGGAAGCGGTACGAGACAGGGGGCGATGGGGACATTTCTTCCTGATATTATGTATATGATAGAGAATAGCTGCGGCGAGGAAGGATTTGGAGGAAGGAGGCTTCGCGGCTCAGGACTTCTTGTCAGTGTGGACAATGCGCACGCAACGCATCCGAATCATCCGGGAAAAAGCGACGAAGAGCATCCGGTCGCCCTCAACGGCGGGGTTGTGATTAAACATAACGCTAATGCCAAATATACGACAACGGGGCTCACATCCGCGGTATTTGAAAAGATATGTAAAGACGCCGGCGTTCCGGTGCAGCATTTTGCAAACCGTGCGGACGTCGCGGGAGGCAGTACGCTCGGCAACCTTTTGTCGAGACAGGTGAGTATGCCAATGATTGACATAGGCCTTCCGCAGCTTGCCATGCACAGTGCGGTCGAGACGGCGGGCGTTAAGGATGCCTGTTATATGTACGGGGCGCTGAAAGCGTTTTATGACAGCGGCGTGCGTCAGGCGGATGACGGAAAGTTTGCGGTAAAATCCAAGTCATAATACCCCCCCTGATTTCATACATTGTAAAGAACGTATGAATATCAGGGGGATATTTTTTGAAAGAATATATAGAAGAAAGGGCGATACAGATAGCGAACTACATAATTGAGTCTAACGCTACCGTAAGGCAGACCGCGAAAGCGTTTGGCGTCAGTAAGTCTACCGTACATAAGGATGTGACAGAGAGACTTCTTCTTATCAATCCGTCGCTTGCCAACCGGGCAAGAAAGGTTCTTGATGTGAATAAGTCGGAGAGACATATACGCGGCGGTATGGCTACGCAAAAAAAATATCGTCATGTGTAAAAAAGTGTTGATTTACGTCAGTTTAGCGGTATAATAGGTCATATAACCAGATAACATAAAGGAGGAGAATGAGGGTGCGAAATACATTTAAAGGAGGAGTACACCCTTATGAGGGTAAGGAATTGTCTCAGGATAAACCTGTAACAGAGTACATTCCGAAAGGCGAGATGGTGTACCCGCTGTCACAGCATATCGGAGCGCCGGCGACACCGGTAGTGAGTGTCGGTGATACCGTTTGTGTTGGACAAAGGATTGCAGAGGCTTCAGGCTTTGTGTCGGCCAATGTGTGTTCTTCGGTGTCCGGAACCGTCAAGAAGATTGAACCCAGGCTTCTTGTTAACGGTAATATGGTGAAATCCATAGTAGTGGAAAACGACGGGCAGTATACCCTTTCCGAGGGAGTAGGCGTAAAGAGGGATTATAACGCCATGACGAAGGAAGAGATAAGGGCCGCCGTCAAGGATGCCGGAATAGTTGGCATGGGAGGCGCAGGTTTTCCTACGCATGTAAAGCTTACGCCTAAGGACGATAAGGCTATTGACTATGTAATAGTAAACGGAGCGGAGTGCGAGCCGTACCTTACGTCTGATTACAGGATGATGCTTGAGGAGCCGGAGAAAATTGTGACCGGGCTTTTAGTAATTCTGAAACTCTTTGAAAATGCAAAAGGAATTATAGCCATCGAGGATAATAAGCCTGAGGCCATTAACGTCATGAAGAAAGTTTCGGAACAATATGACAGGATAGAAGTCAGGGTGCTTAAGACTAAGTATCCGCAGGGCGCGGAGCGTAAAATAATATACGCGACGACCGGACGTAAAATTAACAGTTCAATGCTTCCTGCAGACGCAGGATGCGTTGTTAACAATATTGATACCGTTATCGCGGTATGTATGGCGGTATGTGAATCCACACCCGTAATGCGCAGGATAGTCACGGTTACGGGAGACGCTGTCAGGACGCCGCAGAACTTTAGCGTAAAAACAGGAACAAACTATGCGGAGCTTATTGAAGCGGCAGGCGGATATAAGACTGAGCCTGAAAAGGTAATTGCGGGAGGCGCAATGATGGGAATGGCAATATACGACCTGAATGTGCCTGTAACCAAGTCATCGTCGGCGCTGTTGTGTCTTTCGAAGGACGAGGTTGCGAAATATGCGCCTTCGGCATGTATCAGATGTGGAAAATGCGTGGAAGTCTGTCCAAGTAATCTTGTTCCGCAGATGATGAAGGAATATGCGGATGTCAACGATAATGCCGCGTTTGAGGCAATCAACGGTATGGAATGTTACGAGTGCGGCTCATGTACATATATATGCCCTGCAAAAAGAAGGCTTACGCAGGCGTTTGTGAAGACAAGGCGCAGTGTAATGGAAGAGCGCAGAAAAGCAAAGGAGGCGAAATAAGTGGACAATAATACGGTGAAAAGACTGAACGTATCTTCGGCTCCGCATGTGAGGAGCGAACTTACAACGCGGTCAATCATGGGTGATGTATGTATAGCGCTTATTCCTGCATCACTTTTTGGAATATATAATTTTGGATATAGGGCCCTGCTTATCATTCTTACGAGTATTGTGGCCTGTGTTCTGACGGAATATATTTATCAGAAATGTATGAAGCTTCCGGTCACAACCTCTGATATGAGCGCGGTGCTCACGGGGCTTCTGCTTGCCCTTAACCTTCCGGTTACGGTTCCGCTCTGGATGCCGGTTATCGGAGGCGTATTTGCAATCATTATCGTAAAACAGTTGTTTGGAGGGCTTGGACGGAACTTCATGAATCCGGCGCTTGCGGCGAGATGTTTTCTTTTAATTTCGTTCGCCGGTCCTATGACTAATTTTGCGGTTGAGAAAGTTGAAAATCTAGCGCTTTCAGGCTACTGGCGATATGGAATGGTTGCGGTTGACGGCGTGTCAGGGGCGACTCCTCTCGCCATGTTAAAATCCGGCGAGAATGTAAATCTTCTCAAGATGTTTCTCGGTGTCACGGGGGGAACAATCGGTGAGACTTCTGTTATAGCAATTCTTGGCGGAGCGTTGTATCTTCTGGCGAGAAAAGTTATTTCAATACGTATTCCGCTTACATATATAGCTACATTTTCAGTTATAGTTTTAATATATGGCATGGCTGAGGGAAAAGGCTTTGACATAAATTATCTGGCTGCGCACCTGTGCGGAGGCGGACTAATGCTGGGCGCGTTTTTTATGGCCACGGATTATGTTACAAGCCCTATAACGCCTAATGGCAAAATAGTTTTCGGTATTCTTCTCGGAATTCTGACTGCGGTATTCAGGCTGTACGGCGGTTCGGCAGAGGGCGTGTCGTACGCAATCATATGCGGCAATATGCTTGTGCCGCTCATCGAGAAATTCACGATGCCTGTACCATTTGGAAGGGGGAGAGTACATAATGGCTAACAAGATTAAGAGAAAAAATGACAGCTTTATAAGGGATGCGCTCATACTGTGCGCGATAACGGTTATTCTTGCCCTTCTGCTCGCAGTCGTGTACAACATGACAAAAACTCCGATTGACAATGCTGCTGAGGAGGGAAAAAAGGCGGCTTACCAGAGCGTATTTTCAGAATATGAGAATATCGACGTAAAGACGGACGACAACCTGACGAAAGCGATTGAGGAATATCAGCCTGAAGACGCGGGCGCCAAAATAACAGAGGGCGTTATTGTGTCGGATAGCGAGGGCAATGTGATAGGCAGGGCGTTCATCGCGGCGGCAAAGGGTTACGGCGGCGACGTTACGGTGTCAGTAGGACTTGACAACGACGGCGTAGTTACCGGTATAGATATTGTATCTATGAATGAGACTGCCGGACTTGGGGCCAACTGTACAAACGAGGAATTCAAGGCGCAGTATCAGGGCAAAGCCGGAGAAATAGCAGTGACAAAGTCGGAAACGCCGGCCGACAATGAGATAAGCGCCCTTTCGGGAGCGACGATTACGTCAAAGGCCGTTACTACGGCGGTCAATACATGCATTTCTTTTGCTGAAAGTGCAGAAAGCTTAGGGGATTCGGAGGTGACGCCGAATGAATAAATACATGGAGAGAGTCTATAACGGACTTATAAAAGAAAATCCGACATTTGTCCTTATGCTTGGTATGTGTCCAACGCTTGCGGTTACGTCATCCGCTGTAAACGGACTCGGTATGGGACTTTCGACGATGGTTGTACTTGTTTTATCTAATATATTTATATCGCTTCTTAGGAATATTATTCCCGATAAAGTAAGAATACCGGCATTTATCGTTGTTGTGGCTTCGTTCGTTACAATCGTGCAGTTACTTCTGCAGGCGTATGTAAGGTCTATTTATGACGCGCTTGGCGTCTATATACCGCTTATAGTCGTAAACTGTATTATACTCGGACGCGCGGAGGCCTACGCTTCAAAGAACAACGCGGTACTTTCCGCACTTGACGGTGTTGGAATGGGACTTGGATTCACAGTTGGCCTTACGCTTATCGGTATATTCCGTGAGATAATAGGAAGCGGAACGATATTCGGATGGAATTTTAACGAAGCGGTATTTGGCGGCGCTTATACGCCGGTTACGATATTTGTACTTGCCCCGGGGGCATTTTTCGTGCTTGCCATGCTATGCGCATTGCAGAATAAGCTTAAAATGCCGTCGGCAACGAATACGAAAGAACAGAGTGACGATACCTGTGCTTTCGATTGCGCTGCGTGCAGCATGACGGCCGGATGCGACAATGCGGCACAAAAGAAAGGAGAGAAGTAAGATATGGGAAAAATGTTTGCGATACTTATAGCAGCTATGCTTGCCAACAATGTAATTCTCAGCCAGTTCCTCGGAATATGCCCGTTTCTTGGCGTATCTAAGAAGATATCGACTGCTGCGGGAATGAGCGGCGCGGTATTTTTTGTAATCGTGATTGCCAACGCCATTACATATCCGGTTCAGATGCTGCTTGATGCACTCGATATCGGCTATCTTCAGACAATCGTATTCATTCTTGTAATAGCGGCCCTAGTGCAGCTTGTCGAGATTGTGCTCAAAAAAATAATGCCGCCTCTGTATGAGGCTCTGGGAGTATATCTTCCTCTTATCACTACCAACTGCGCTGTTCTCGGAACGGCCATTAAAACGATAGACAACGGCTTTTCGTTCGGACAGGGCATTGTCTATGCGGTTGGCGTATCACTCGGATTCTTTATCGCAATTATTATAATGGCGGGAATCCGTGAGAAAATGGAGACGAACACGGATATACCGAAGGCATTTCAGGGTACACCGATTACACTTATTACGGCAGGTCTCATGGCAATAGCTTTCTTTGGCTTTGCTGGGATTGGCGGCTGATGCGGGGAGGAATAGTAAATGACAATATTGTTATCAGTGGCGGTAGTCGGGGCAGTCGGACTGGTGATTGGTATACTGCTCGGCATTGCCGGTAAAATATTTTATGTTGAAGTAGATGAGAGAATTGCACAGGTGCGTGAGGAGCTTCCGGGTAATAACTGCGGAGGCTGCGGATATGCGGGATGTGATGCGCTTGCAAAGGCTATTGTTGAGGGAAGCGCGCCGCCTGACGCCTGTCCTGCGGGATGCGGTCCTGATAACCTTGCGAAGATTGGCGAGATTATGGGAATTGAGGTTGAAGCCGGTGAGAAACAGGTTATGTTCGTAAAGTGCGACGGAAGATGCGGTGTTGCGGAAGAAAAATACAATTATTACGGAGAGATTGACTGCCGTCAGGCAGCAGTTACGCCGGGCAGGGGACCTAAGGCATGTCCACACGGGTGTCTGGGTTTCGGCTCCTGTGTCAAGGTGTGTGATTTTGACGCCATAAGCATAGTAAACGGCGTTGCCGTTATTGATGAAGAAAAATGCGTCAACTGTGGAAAATGTATGAAGGAATGTCCTAACGGTGTTATTGAGAGGATTCCGTACAAGGCAGCGCGTAAAGTGCAGTGTAATAATAAGGACAGAGGAAAAACGGTCAAAGACGTATGTAAATCGGGCTGTCTTGGCTGCGGTCTCTGCGCAAAGGTGTGCGAGTCTGATGCGATTGCGCTCGTTAACAATCTCCCGGTTATTGATTTGTCAAAATGCACGGAATGCGGCAAATGTGTTGAGAAATGTCCTGTAGGCGCAGTAAAATAAAAGAACCTGTATATGCTAACATTCGGTAAAATAATCGGAATACATCATGATTAGACGGAGGGTAATCATGGAAGTTACGTATAGAAAAGAGCTCGAGGAATGCGGCATTGACGTTGAGCATGGTATTAAGTCTCATATGGGCAACGAGGCTATGTTTGTAAAATTTTTAAAGCTTGTGGTGATGGACGACAAGTTTGATGATTTATACCGTTCTGTCAGAAAGAATGACGCCGGCGTGATATTTGAAATATCGCACTCCCTGAAGGGAACTGTCGGAACTGTCGGCCTTTGCGAGATTGACACGCTTATTTCCGGAATATGTGAGATTACCAGAAAAGGAAGTATGGAAGGCGTCGTAGAAAAGGTTAATAAAGTGAAAGAGATGCACGAGGAGATTAAGCAGCACATAGCATGAGCGGTGGCTTTGGAAACCAAATGTCTGCTTCGCAGCCGTTTGGTTTCCTGCGTGTGCATCCTGCGACGCTCCCATTAACGTAACTACCTCTTTTTTCGGTACAAGTTACCTTCGGCAATTAATGTATCACACTCGCTTTCGCTCATGCAGCTCATACGGCTGTTATGAAACGACGGATTGTCTGTTACTTCTTTTGCAAACCAGTGCGGCGGCTGATATGAGTCAGCCGCTTCTTTTGATTTGAATTCCACTTCCGCCATTACAAAGCCCTCAAGTCTTCCGTGAAATACGTCGAGCTCAATATTGTGGGGGCCGTCCGGTATAATGTAGCGGGTTTTGGATATAATAATGCCATCTGATTTTGCAATAAGATGCTCGTAACTGTTCTTGTCAAGCGGCAGTTCAACCTCTTTTCTTATCATAAGACCAGCGGATTTGTATGTCAGGATATAATCATCATCTTTACGTCTTACACGTACTACGGGCGAAGTTGAGAGATATCCCTGTTCTAATTCGCTCTGTTCATGTGAATTAAGATTATCAGGCAGCTGACTTACCAGATATTTTCGTTCAATTTCATATGAGTTGTCGTCTGTCATAGCGGCTCCTCCTGTAGGGTTATTTACACATTAATTATAACGTGATACAATTGGGAGGTAAAGGGGGTATTGATGATGAAAAAATTTTTTGATGAAAATGAGCTTGAGGATGTGTTTGCCGAATTAAACGAGGAAATTGACAAACATAAAAATGATAATACGGTTGCGGACAACGAAGAAATGTCGGCGTCGCAGAGAAGATATGAAGAAATAATAAAAAAGAGAAAAGAGTAGAAAGCTATGTCTAAGTGTAATTCTTTAGAAGAAGTAAGGAATTTTTTTAACAATGATAAATTTGCCACAGAAAATGGAATGGTAATTGAAGAATATGGACATCATTTTGCGAAGTGCAGTTTTGAAATAAAAACCGTTCACAGGAATGCTATGGGTAATGTTATGGGCGGCGCGTTGTTCACACTTGCAGATTTTACGTTTGCTGTTGCTGCAAACTGGGAAAGTCCCGGTACGGTTTCACTCAGCAGTAATATTTCGTATAACGGCGTTGCTAAAGGAAATAAGGTTATTGCAATTGCAAAATGTGTGAAAGACGGAAGGTCAACCTGCTGTTACATGATTGAACTGACAGATGACCTCGGTAATCTTGTTGCGACGGTGGTTATGAATGGATTTAAAAAAGCTTAATTGACAGTATATTTATGTGTCAATTCAGTTCGTTTTTCCTGGTCAAGTTCTATGTAGTTCTCATAGTCCACGTCAGTAAGCGTCATATCACAGTTGCATTTGTAACATGTGTAGTTCTGACTAGTTACAAATCTGTACCTGCCGCATTTTGGGCATATATAAACTTTAAGCATGAATAATCATCTCCTATATACAGTGTAATTATTCATGCTTGTTTTTTCAATCAAAATCCGTCGCAAGTTACGACATATAACCACTAATCGATAGTTTGAATATCTTCAATATATTGTATTGGAATTCCGGCTGCATTTGAAAACTTACTGCCTGCTGTTTTACTGTCCGAACCTGTCGACGGATTCTGCTGCGAATGTCTGGGGTCGTCTGAAGGTG
The DNA here is from genome assembly GCA_022790615.1 of Lachnospiraceae bacterium. Classification (GTDB taxonomy): domain Bacteria; phylum Bacillota; class Clostridia; order Lachnospirales; family Lachnospiraceae; genus V9D3004. The sequence continues at coordinate 6,476 of JAAVXK010000081.1, read as the reverse complement.
AGGCAGACGGTTCAGGGGAATCCGTAACCTGCGGTATATTAATATCAGGATTATCATCTAGTTTTTCGCTCGGTTTATCATTCGATTTTGCATTTGTCACTGTTACTTTGCACACGCCGCCCTTTCCGTTGGCAATGGAAACCCGTATGATGGTTTTCCCTGCCGAGTGGGCGGTTATAGTACCATTGCTGCTGACAGACGCAACGGATGGGTCGTCCGATATAAACCGGGGCTGTTCAAATGAGCTGAGCGGTTTTTTGGAAACCTTGACTTTGCGGCTCTGTCCGACTGCCAGTTTTAGCTTTTTTTTGCAAAATTTGACGCTGACGGCAGGCGGCGTAACAGTCACCCTGCATTTTAATTCTGATATTGTGTCGCTGTTTTCATCGCTCACAACAGCGGTAATAACGGTCTGGCCTGACGACTTGGCTTTTATGGTACATGAATTACCTTTGGCTGATTTTATTACGGCCGTATCAGTATCGCTGCTTTGGAACGTGACTGTGTTATCTGAACTGATATTGTACAGTCTTAATTTATATGTAGAGCCTTTAGCCAAAGAAAGATTTTTAATGTTGAGACGCGGTGACTTTGAGACCGCCGCATAACTTATATTGCTTAGTGACAGAGAGCATATAATGGATAGCGCAAATAGAATCAAGTAAATGCGCTTGAAAACCGAGTACTGTTCTTGCATATATGTTTCCTCCGTATTATAATATGTAACCCCAAAATACGTAATGCAGAATATGAGGCAAAACATGTGATACATTTAATTGCGGTACCAACATAATAATACTTTATAAATTTGTTTTGTCACAATAGTGTCATTCTAAAAATAGCATATAACAATTTTGACACTGATTTGATGCAAAAGTATTGCATAAAAGGGTATAATTAATATAAAATACCAATAATAAGTATTTTAATGAACATGTATGTCATATGTATGTAGAATAATTGTTTCATTTGGAGGAAGTCTATGGAATACATTTTAATAGCTGACGATAACCAGGATATAACGGATATTTTATCATCGTATGTGAAAAAGGAAGGATATGAGCCGCTTGTCGCCGTAGACGGCAAGGAGGCGGTATCTATGTTTGACAGATTTAATCCGTCGCTTATCCTGCTTGACGTTATGATGCCTTATAAAGACGGTTATCAGGTGTGCAGGGAGATTCGGGAGAAATCGGACGTGCCTATAATGCTCATTACCGCCCGGGGCGAGGATTTTGAGAGAATTATGGGACTTGATATAGGAGCCGACGATTATATTGTGAAGCCGTTCAGCCCAAGCGAGGTCATGGCAAGAGTTCGCGCTATACTGAGAAGAACTAACAAAACGGTAAGCGACACGGACAAGAATGTGTTATCTATAAGTACGCTTAATATTAATATTGAAGAATACAGTTTAAGCATTTCCGGAAAGAAAATTCCTTTGACAAAGAAGGAGATAGAAACAATGTGGGTACTCGCAGGTAATCCGAACAAGGTATTTACGAGGGACAACCTGCTAGACAGTTTATGGGGAATTGATTATTTTGGCGACAGCAGGACGGTTGATTCACATATTAAGAGGCTGCGCGCCAAGCTTGACAAGGTAGAACATCCTGAGTGGAAAATCAAAACTATATGGGGTCTGGGATATAAGTTTGAGTTGGAGGAGCAAAATTAGTTTCATGAAGAGAAAGCGTATAACAGACAAATTATATTTTAGATTTTTCTGTGTATATGGCATAACATCATCCGTATTGGTATTATTGATAGGGGTGGTGTTTTTTCGCCTGTATACGAACAATGTTCTTGATAGTTTTAAAATTCAGCTCCAGACGGATGCAAAGGAGATTGCATACAGTGTAGATGAATATGTGCTGCAGGATGAATATAACGGTTTTCTTGATTATGTTGAGGCCGTGCAGGCAATACTGGAAAGCCAGAAGGTTGATGTGTGGATAATGCCCTACTATAAGGCGGACAACAGGCTTAAGGACAAGTATGCCAACACAAAGATACGGTACAAAAAGCTTTCTTCGGGCATGAAGAAAGTTATGAAGAAAGTTTATTCCGAGGGGACGGTTACGGGTAACAGCGGCTATGATGAGATATATGACGAGGAAATGATACGGGCGGGTGCGCCGTTATACGACGCGGGAGGAAACGTAATAGGAGGCGTTCTCCTCAATGGTATGGTATCAGGAAGGATGGAAGTTATTAATAGGGGAAAAGAAATTATTGTATACTCTCTCATATTTTCGTGGATTGTATCTATAATTATATCTCTCCTTCTATCAACGGGACTGACAGGACCAATTTCCCGGATTAGAAAAACCGCAAGAGCTCTTGCCGAGGGTGATTATAATGCCAAGACGGGACTGCATAAAAGAGGAGAGATTGGGGAGCTTGCAGAGACTGTTGATATTTTATCCAACAGATTATCTGAAAATGAAAAAGTCCGTGAGGAGATAGAACAGGGAAGAAGAGATTTCTTTGCAAATGTTTCGCACGAGCTCAGAACGCCGATTACTGTTATGAGAGGATATACGGAAACGCTTGCGGACGGTATTGTCACGGAACCGGAAAGAGTTCAGCATACCCTTGACAGGATGCTAAAGGAATGCAGCGGAATGGAAAGGCTTGTGGGTGACCTGCTGACCCTTTCGAAGATGCAGAATCCGGATTTTGTACTTGAAAAAGAGCCGGTGAGCGTCGTTCAAATTTTAGAGGAAGTTGTTAGGAGCGCGAAAGTTCTAAGTGAAAAGAAAAATATTAAGATTCATTTTGAATATAACGACGAGTATTGTTTTATGATGGGAGATTATGACCGGCTGCGGCAGCTCTTTCTTATAATACTTGACAATGCGGTTAAGTTTTCCGGGGAGAATTCGTCTGTTGATATATGCGTACGGAAGTCGGACAGACTCACTATAAGTATAAGGGATTATGGCATAGGTATTGAGCAGGATATGATTGACAATATATTTGAGAAATTCTACCGCTCAAAGCTTAGAATGAATGAGAAGGGTTCGGGGCTTGGACTGGTAATAGCGAAACAGATTACTCTCAAGCATGACGGAAGTATAGAGGTCAAGAGCAAACCGGGCGAGGGAAGTACGTTTATTATAACATTCGATGGGATTGAGGCTCCGGAGGAGTAAAAAAACAATACCCACGGATTGCTGCGTTGCTGCGCAACTTGCGCAATCCTGCAAACATTCGGAATCCGCAGATTTACTACGTAAATCGCTGCTTCCTCATGTTTGGGCGGGTCAATAATACAGGATGCCGTTTCCGTGCAAGCACGGACGACATCCTGTATTTTGACCCTGGGGTATCATATGCTGTACATTTTTCTGTATTTTTCGTAAGAGTTTTTGAATTGATTGTTTTCCGCGGTTTTGATTGAGTTGAGGTATTCATGGGTGTCGAAGGAGTTTGATTCAAGTTCAATCATTGCGACCGCTATGTTGGAACAATAATCAGCCACCCGCTCATAGTCGGCAAGGATGTCGTTAAATATAAAGCCTTGGGATAAAGTACATTTTCCAGCTTTCACACGGTTTATGTGGCGTGTTTTTAAGTCGTAACATATGCTGTCTATTACTTCCTCAAGGGGCTCTACTTCAAGCGCTTTTTGTATGTCGTTTTCTATGTATGCGTTAATTGTCAAATCAACTATATCGGTGATCGCCTGACGCAGAACACCTAGTTCGTTGGTTGCGTTATTCGAAAATTTTGCTTTTTTATCGTTAATTTCCTTTGCTGTCTCGGCAATATTGACGGCGTGGTCTCCGATTCTTTCAAAATCTCCGATTGTATGAAGCAGAAGCGAAACTTCAGCTGTCTGCGAACGCCGCAGTTCGGCCGCAGTAAGTTTGACAAGGTATGTTCCAAGTTTATCTTCGTATTTGTCAATTACGTCTTCCTTACGCTGGACTTTGTCATATCGCTTGTTGTCAAATTCGTACATCAGTGAAATTGCCCGGAACAGATTCTTTCTTGCCTTTTTAGCCATGGATATAGTCGTCAGGCGGCTCTGTTCGATGGCAAGAGCCGGATGGGAAAGAAATCTCTCCTCAAGCTGTTCAATATCTTTGGTGTCTTCAAGGTCCTCGGGGTTATCCTTGAATATAAAGCATACAAGCTTTTCAAGCTGCCCTATGAACGGCAGCAAAAACAGCATTGTAGAGAACCGGAACATAGTATTAACAAATGCAACTGATATCGGACTCATTTTATATGTCATAAAGTCAAAATGGAGGAACGCGTTAAGCGTGTAGAACAGCAGGGCAATTACAATCGTTCCGAAAAGGTCGTTGAACAGATATATAAATGCCGTCCTTTTTCCATTCGTGTTTGCGCCTATGGCTGACAAAAGTACCGGAGCCGCCGCTCCTATTCCCATACCCATTATTATCGGGAATGCGGTCTGAAAACTGATTGCGCCTGTCATTGTAAGAGCCTGCAGTATACCGACGGAAGCCGATGCGCTCTGCAGTAATGCGGTGATAACTATACCAATCAGGATTCCGAGCAATGGGTTTGAGAATGCCGTAAGCGTATTCGTAAATGAGTCGATTTTACTAAGCGGTGAGACGGCTCCGCTCATCTGCTGCATTCCAAACATCAGCACGGAAAAGCCGAGCATAATGTTGCCGAGATGCTTAAGCGTTACTTTTTTACAGAACATCCTGAATATAATTCCCACAAGCGCAATTATCGCAGATAATGTTGAGGTTGAGAGCAATGTTGATACGCTGTTTGGATTAGAGTCCAGATACGAAAGACAGAGTATCCATCCGGTGACGCTGGTGCCTATATTAGCGCCCATAATGATTCCGATTGCCTGCGAAACTTTCATCATGGCGGAGTTGACAAAACCCACGACCATTACCGTGGTTGCGGACGAACTCTGTATAACGGCGGTAACGGCCGTTCCCAGAAGAATACCTTTTATCGGATTGTTGGTAAGCTTCCAAAGTATAAGTTCGAGCTTGTTGCCGGCGACGCGTTTCAGGCCGTCGCCCATGAGCGACATACCGAACAGAAACAGCGCAACGCCCCCGAGTAATGAAATGATATTTGCTATCGGCATATATATTTCCTCCGTAAAACATAAAATTGATACAAGTATCTTAATAAAAATATAAAAGATATATCAAAAATAACAAATATAAAATTAAGCTTATTAAACAGAATATCAGATAATTGTCGAAAAAGCAAAGAGAATTATTGAATAGAATATAAAAAAATATAAGAATATTCTATACAAAATTAGGAAACGCGTTTTAAAAGAGAGAATATAGCATAAAAATTCTTTACACAGGAAAAAAACATAATATAAATAATGCTATACAATTGTATACAGTTATGTTAAACTGCAATATATAAATGTCAGAAAATGATGATTTATGTAAATATTTATTGTATATCATATATTAAAGTAGATTACGAGGTAGAATAATGAAGAACAAAAAGAAATTAATAAGCAGGTCAGCAATTACTGCAGAGCTATTATTATGTATAACACTATGTATGTCATGTGTGTATACGTTTGGAAAACAGGCGTCTGCAAAGACAATAGAAATTGAAAAGGGCCAGACATATCAGCTTAAATTAAAGATAGGCAGTAAAGTGAAATGCAGCAATAAAAAGATTGCAAAGGTTTCTAAAAAAGGAAAGATAAAGGCATTGAAAAAAGGAAAGTGTACTATTAAGGTTATAAAAGGTAAGAAAGTTAAAAAATATTGTATCAGCGTTAAGAACGCTCGACGTAAGTCTGTACAATCTCCGGCGCCAACCATTACGCCCGATAATCAGCCGCAAAACACTGCATCGCCAACAAAAAGGCCGCCGGTAGGATACATGCTCTTTACAGGTATGGCTGTGGATAAGATTGAACAAAAGGATGACAGACTTTCAACAGTATGCGCAGTTTGCGAAAAGCCTGTTTCGGGAATTATCAGTGAAGAAAAATTCCAAAATGGAGTAAAATATATTCAGTTTGACACCCTGTCAAGCAATATTCTTCAAAAAGAAATAGCGTTAGATGATAAGGTTACTATAGGATTTGACATAGGATTAATCCGTATAAACATAATAGGTAATACGGTAGTCCTTGATGGCGAAGGATTGGTAGGAATTCAAAAGGAAAAATAGTTTTATATCCGTTTATCTTCACTAACACAAAGCCAGGAAAACGATTATCAAACATTTATGTTTATATTGACTTCATAGAGTTCTGCATGTTTTATTAGTAAGAAATTAGTGATAGGCATGCGGAACTTTATTTTTTTGTTAAAGGTTTGTTAAAGGTATGGTATAATATCGACAGATATTATACCCGCACTGGTTCGCGTCCGACCAAAGGGAGGACAGATTCAATAGCGAACCGTTTGCATAACATGGCATGTCCGGAGGACATGTTATAATATCGACAGATATTATACCCGCACTGGTTCGCGTCCGACCAAAGG
>JAAVXK010000026.1 GCA_022790615.1 Lachnospiraceae bacterium | reverse complement strand
GTTCCGTAACGCCCTCCACCGCGTCAATCATAAGTATTACAATATCGGCGCGCTCAATCGCCGCGACGGTTCTTATTATACTGTAACGCTCTATCTCTTCTTTTATTTTGTTCTTTCGTCTAAGTCCGGCAGTGTCAATAAATACAAATTCTTTTCCATTCCATACAACGTCCGTGTCAATGGCGTCTCTTGTAGTACCGGCAACATCAGAAACAATAACTCTGTTTTCCCCGACAATTTTGTTAATAAGGGAAGATTTGCCGACGTTCGGTTTTCCAATGATGGCAACTTTCGGCCTCTCGTCTTCCTCCTCTTCAAGGTCATATTTCTCAAGCTCGCCCAGCACACAGTCAAGCATATCACCGATTCCCAGTTTTGCCGAAGCTGATATAGGTATAGGGTCTCCGATTCCCAGGTTGTAAAACTCATATACATCCGCCGAAAACTTATCTTTGTTATCAACCTTGTTTACAACAAGGATTACCGGCTTTCCTGATTTTCGCAGCATGTCCGCTACATGATAATCCGCGTCTGTGACTCCCTGTTTTACATCCGTCATAAATAATATCACATTGGCGGTATCTATGGCGATTTCCGCCTGCGCGCGCATATGCGACATAATAACGTCGTCTGTGTTCATCTCGATACCGCCGGTGTCAATCAGCGAGAATTGTTTGTCTAACCATGTGATTTCGGCATATAGACGATCTCTCGTAACTCCCGGCGTATCTTGTACAATTGCAATCTTTTGTCCTGCAAGAGCATTGAACAAAGTAGACTTACCTACGTTTGGGCGCCCTACTATGGCTACAATAGGTCTGCTCATATCTTACCCTCCATTATACTACTCGGCGCTGCCGCTGTCCGGTTCGGCGCTATCATCGTTTTCTTTTGAAGTTTCCGGAGCGTCGCTTACCTCAACAATGGTATCTCCTATTACGCCGAGAACTTTTTCAAGTACGGCGGCGTCCTGTATAAGGTCCTCAAGCTTTGACGCGAAATTTTCAGCCGTATATTTTGCCATTTCTTCTTCAGACTCAATATTATTGCTGCTCAGATACATTTGTAAATGCTCCTGATATTCTTCGTCCGATATGGTGATTCCCTCGGTCTTTGCAATAGCCTCGGTAATAAGCTGCTGTTCAACATATGATTTTGCCCTTTTATCAAGTTCCACGTTATAGCTATCCATATCCATCTTGTAATATTCTGTAACAAACTCCTCGAAATTATCATAATTCCCCTGTTTTGCCATTGCCTTATAGCTTGCGTCTATTCGAAGTTTCATCAGGTCAACCAAAAACTGCGGCGTTTCCGATACTTTGGACGTTTCAAGGACTTTAATGAATGCAGTGTCAGCCATTCCCGACACTTTTGACTTGTACAAATCATTTTTTATATCGTCATAGTATTCCGCGGTCGTATTGTATTCACCGTTTGTTACTCTTGTTACAAACGCGTCGTCAAACGCAGCTTCGTTCTTTTCACCCCTTATATAATTCACCGTAACGGTAAATACGACAGGTTCCCCGGCAAGCTCCGGAGCATTTTTGTATTCTTCCGGAAATTTCAGGTTAAGTTCTTTTGTCTCTCCCGGCATTACTCCGATAAGCCCGTCTTCAAAACCTTCAATGAATGATTTGCTGCCAATCTTTAAGTCAAAACCCGAATACGAACCGCCCTGAAATTCTTCTCCGTTGTGTTTTCCGACAAAATCTATGTTGACGGTATCGCCGCTGGCGACAGCTCTGTCGGTTATCTCGTCATAAGTTGCATTATTTTCGAGTTCCTCGTTTATCTTCTCCTGAATCTCCTCGTCTGAAACATAAGTATTCACTTCAATGCCCTTATATTCCCCAAGTGTGACATAATCAAGGGGATTATATTCCTCTACCGCTGCCAGCGCCTTGTCAAGTTCGCTGTTTCCGGTTGAGTCTTTCCCTGCGTTATTACTGCACCCGGTTAATGCCATAACGGCCGCTAACATTCCAAACACTACAAACTTTTTTTTCATTTTTACCTCCAAATGTATAAAACTGCATTGCTAAATTTCAGTGTATCACATCATCTGGAAAAAATAAAGCATAATCTTTGACTCCGGAATTTTATTATGGTATACTTTTTCCATAAACGTTATATGCAGCGTTTTCCCAAAATACCTTTGGAGGTTTAAGCAATGACAATTCATCCGGACACAGATATGATTCCCGTTGCTCCCCTGAAAATACTTGCAATGGAAAATTGTATTGAGATTGGACAGGAAATCTCAGACCATATTCGGGAAATCAGAAGTTCTTCTAAGAGGACTGTTAACATAACCAACAATATAGACGGGTATATACAGGATAACTACCTTGTAAGTTACCATATTGAGACGCATCATACCGGCGAAAGACACGCCGTTATTGACGAGTCGGTACGCGGGACGGATCTGTTCATCCTCACGGATGTAGTGAACCGTAATTCAACGCATCATATTAATGCAAAACACGGTTATATGACGCCCGACGAACATATTATGGATCTTAAGCGCGTTATTTCGGCATGCCACGGAACGCCCCACAGAATAAATGTAATCATGCCCTATCTATATGCAGGAAGGTACAATAACCGCAAAAATCTTGAATCGCTCGACTGCGCGCTTACCCTTCAGGATATGATTCGGATGGGAATAAGCAATATTATTACTTTTGACGCACATGAACCCCGGGTTCAGAATGCAATCCCAATTCAGGGTATTGATAATTTTCCTACGTCATACCAGTTCATAAAAGCTATCATTAATAATGAGCCGGATATCAGTTTTGACAAGGATTCGCTCAATATTGTCAGCCCGGATGTAGGCGGAATGAGCAGGGTGGTTTTCTACTCTAATATTATGGAAGTGAATATGGGTATGTTCTACAGAAGAAAAGACTACTCTGTGACCAATGAAAATGGGGAACATCCCGTTGTTGCAATTGAATTCCTCGGAGGAGATATTAACGGCAAGGATATCATTATTGTGGACGACATGATTGATACCGGAAAGAGTATGATTAATACCGCCCTTGAGCTTAAGAAAAGAGGCGCCCGTAAAATTATAATGGCGGCTACGTTCGGCTTGTTTTCACAGGGGATGTGCGCGTTCGATATGGCATATAACGAAGGGTTAATTGACAGATTGTATACTACTAATCTTACATACTGTACGGACGAGCTCAAAAACAAACCGTATTACAAAATGGTCGATATGAGCTCTCCGTTAGCAAATCTTTTTGACACTATTAATTATGACGATTCATTCAGCGTACTTACAGACCAGGCGACGTTAATCAAACAGCTGTTAAAGGAAAAAAGATAAAAAGAAACTTTTCTAAGTCCAAAATGCATTTTTTATACAGGTTATATCATCGCCGCATATAAATACTACGTCAAATCTGCAGGAACATTCGTCAGGAATGTTCCTTCTGTACATATAGTATCTCGCAGTTTTAATCAGTTTCTGCTGTTTATAGTATCCGACGGCCTCCTGCGGATATCCGTATGCCGCGCTGCTCCTGTATTTGACCTCGACAAAAACAAGAGTCTTGTCGTCAGACGCAATTATATCGATCTCACCGTACCGGGACGAAAAATTTCTCTCAAGAATATCATACCCATTGGCGGCAAGATACCGCGCGGCTTTTTCTTCATTTTCCGCGCCGCATATACGTTTGTTAATAAATAACCACTCCCGCTATTGTTTTTTGAGAACTTTTCCTTTGATCCTGTCCATATGGTCGACAAAAATAAGAATCTCAGCTACTATGGAATACAGTTCGGGCGGTATGGATTCTCCAATGTCAAGCGACGACAGGGAATCCGCAAGCTTTTCATCCTTATGCAGCGGAACATTTGCTTCCGTAGCTTTCTCAATGATCTTTTCGGCAAGATACCCCTCTCCCGTTGCCACAACTTTCGGAGCGTCGTCAAGCTCGGGTTCATATTGAAGCGCTATAGCTTTCTTTTTTCTAAATTTCCACTCCATTGCACCGCCTCCTAAACTATTATTATTGTACTTATATTACCAAGTCAAAATAAAAGTATAAAAAATTATTATTATAGATAAATAGACTTAATAGAAGCGTAAAATATTTTCGCGTCTTCTTATGATATGTGAACAAATGTCTTTCTGTGTATAGGCGACATCCCGGCTGTCCGTAACGCTTCCATATGCGCTTTTGTGCCATACCCCTTGTTTTTTGCAAACATATATTCAGGATATAGCTTATCGTAATCGGTCATCATTCTATCACGGTATACCTTGGCGACAATGCTTGCCGCCGCAATCGACACGCTCTTAGCATCGCCCTTTATTATTTCAACCTGCGGAATGTCAATTCCCGGTATATGTACGGCGTCAACCAATATTTTGTCAGGCCTGACCGCAAGTCCTTCAACTGCCTCCCGCATAGCCCTGTACGTTGCCTGAAGTATATTGATTTCATCTATAACCTGCGCAGACACAACTCCGAATGAATAAGACACAGCTTCCTCTGTTATCTCGCCATACAATATCTCCCGCCGTTTTTCCGTCACTTTTTTTGAGTCGTTCAGGTAACGGTAATAGGTCTCCTTTGGAAGTATGACCGCGCATGCCACAACCGGTCCGGCAAGCGGCCCCCTGCCAACTTCGTCTACCCCGCATATATATTTGCAGTCAGCGTAAGAACGCTCATATTCCATCATTGTGTCAAGGCGAAGAATCTCTTTTTCAGGCAGGTCTTCTTTATTTGTCATCGGACGCTTCACTCTCACTTATATTTTTCTTCTTTCGTATGCGAATTCCCACGGCAACACCTATCGCCGCAACAGCCGCAAACATTACGAGCTTCATGAGATACGTCATAAATCCGGTAAATATACTTCCTGTAACTTCTGTAAGTAAAATCATTTATTTTTCCTCCCAATATTGATGTTCCAAAATAACATTATTCTGGTATAAGTTTGTATTCTCTGTAAAAACAGCTCCTGTTTCCCGTATGGCATGCTGCCCCGTCCTGAATCACTTTAACAAGAATTGTGTCGTTATCGCAGTCTATATACATCTTTTTCAGATGTTGGTAATGTCCGGATGTCGACCCCTTGCACCACAATTCATTACGGCTTCTGCTGTAATAGTGCATAAGCCCGGTTTTGAAAGTGAGGTTATATGCCTCCTCATTCATGTAGGCCATCATTAAAACATCATTGTTTTCTACATCCTGTACAATAACCGGTATCATGTTGTCAGAATTTTTTTTGAGCCCGCCAAACGGTATCTTTTCCATTATTTCAACCATGTTTTTCTCTCTTTCGCTTACAAAACTCCCTTTGTGGACGGAATGCCTTTGCCCCGCTCATCTTTTGCGGACGCATTGTCAAGCGCTCTTGCAAACGCCTTGAAAGCCGCTTCTATTATATGGTGCGCGTTCGTTCCGTTAATCTTTTTGATATGTACGTTTATCTTTGCCGCATCTGCAAAAGCATAGAAAAACTCCCGCACAAGCTCTGTATCGAAATCTCCGACCATAGGCGCGTCCATATCAAGGTCAAATGAAAGGTAATGTCTTCCCGAAATATCAACGGCTGCAAGGACAAGCGCGTCGTCCATCGGAAGAATGCAGTCGCCAAACCTTTTAATGCCCCTTTTATCACTGAGAGCCTCGGCAAATGCCTGTCCGAGAACAATTCCCGTGTCTTCAACCGTATGATGCCCGTCTACTTCCAAATCGCCTTTTGCAAAAAGCTCGATATCAAAGAAACCATGTCTTGCAAAACCGCTCAACATATGGTCAAAGAAACCGATTCCTGTCTTTATATCATATTCGCCGTTTCCATCTACAACAATTGAGGCCCTGATATCGGTCTCATTCGTCTTACGGGTAATTTCAGCGCTTCTTGTCATAATAATCTCCCCATAAAAATATTAATATGCGCCGCAAGGCGGCCTACGCAGTGCCCACTCGAAAGCCTACGGCTTTCTCATTCACGGGCATTCGCCCTATCGGTGCAGCAATATACAGACATGGCTGTAAACAGCCTGTCTGCCTATTGCTGTACCGGCACTGCTCATTGCTTTCGTGGACATTATACCATGTCCTTCGGACATGGCAGAACCCACCGAATGCACACGGTTCGCCATTGAATCTGTCCTCCCTTTGGTCGGACGCGAACCGGTGCAGGTATAATATCTTTCGATATTATACCATATTACCAAAAAACCGCAATACAAAAGACGATATTTCATAAAATCTAAGCAAAAAAGTAAAAATCTGAATGACGACTTTTACGTGTCAGAAAGACATGAGGCAAGCGTTTCAAACAGAAACTCGAGATGATTCATTATATCATACGAATATAATGAATCAATCGGAAATTCAACGTCGTCCGGAAGCGTCTCTATTGTAATTGCGGGTATACCGTATGTTTCCGACACATAATGGACCGTATTGCCCCCGCTGTCGTCCGCCGCAATCTCGTCATTCGGCGGGACAAGCTCATAGCCTGTGACTTGTGAGATTCTGTCTGCGATTGCTAACTGTCTTTCGTTGTATTGTTCAGACATAGCCGCCCTATGATAATATATTACTTCGCCCCTTGAATGTATATCTATATAAATACGGGACGGATGATTATATAGAGCCGTAATCAGCGCCTTTGTCTCCGGTTCGCTGCCTGCATATTCCCCTCCTGTACCGCCGTCCCTGTAATGAACCGACGGAAAATTACGGTTTATATCAACGCCGTTTGCATTGCGCTTGTATTCGCGCATGACCCTGTCGGTCGTTGCCATAACATATCCGTCAGGATTGAGAAGCGGGACAATATAAAATGAAGAGTTGTTTATAATTGAATTGTCCCCGGAAGAATACGCGTACCTCTCAATCATTCTCATCAGGGCGGGCGTGTTCGCACTTTCTCTGCCGTGGACTCCCGCGGTTATAAAAAACGACTGCTGCCCGCAGCCAAGCTTGAAAAGAATAATCTTTCTGCCACGTACGGAATAACCGATAGTTTCACATTTTATAACGTCACAATATTCCTTTTTAATCCGTTCTGCATCCTCGATAAATTGTTCATAGCTATACATATATCACCCTCCCATGGTAATATATATTTAGCATCAAAATATTATATTCATCAGCAAGTCAGTGTACCGGACAGTTGTCGAAGCCAATATTAATAATTATCTTATCTGTCCGCTGCCGTATATGACATATTTTGTAGTAGTCAGGGCGTCAAGCCCCATCGGTCCCCTTGCGTGAAGCTTCTGGGTACTGATTCCTATCTCCGCCCCAAATCCGAACTCAAAGCCGTCGGTAAATCGTGTCGACGCATTGACATATACCGCCGCCGCATCCACTGCTGACAAAAACATCCGGGAGTTATTATAATCATTTGTTATTATACTTTCCGAATGTCCGGTATTGTATCGGTTAATATGCGTTATCGCCTCATCTATGCTGTCTACCGTCTTTACGGAAATAATCGCGTCAAGGTATTCCGTTCCCCAGTCTTCCTCGCTCGCAGGAACCGTATCAGGGCATACTTTCATGGCACGCTCGTCAGTTCTTACCTCAACGCCCTTGGATTTCAGCCTCTCAACAATGGAAGGCAGTATTTTTTCGAGGACGGCGCCGTGTATTACAAGCGATTCGCAGGCGTTGCACACGCCAAGCCGCTGTGTCTTGGCATTGTCAATTATGTCGACAGCCATATCCCTGTCGGCGCTCTCGTCAACATATATGTGACAGTTTCCGGTACCCGTCTCAATAACAGGGATAGTTGCATTCAGTACGACGGTCTTTATAAGACCCGCGCCTCCCCTCGGTATCAGTACGTCTATATAATCGTTTAATTTCATGAATCTGGCCGCCGTTTCCCGGCTGGTATCTTCAAGGAGCTGTATCGCATCCGCTGGCAGTCCGCATTTTTCGAGGGCGCCCCTTATAATACGAACAATTTCAATATTGGAGTGAACCGCGTCGCTCCCTCCCCTTAGTATTACGGCATTACCGGTTTTAAAGCACAGCCCGAATGCATCCGCCGTTACATTCGGCCTTGACTCGTATATGATTCCTATTACGCCAAGCGGCACTCTTCTTTTTCCGACCTGCAGCCCGTTAGGCCTTATCTTCATTTCCTCAATCTTTCCAACAGGGTCGTCAAGCGAAACTATCTGCATTATACCCTCCGCCATTGCCTCAATCCGCTCCTTTGTCAGGCGCAGCCTGTCGATAAGCGAAGGTTTCATATTGTTTTTTTCCGCATTTTCAATATCAATGCAGTTGGCTTTTAGCATGGAATCCATATTATCTTGTTTTAAAAGCTCCTCGCATACCATAGTAAGCCCTTCATTTTTTTTTGAGACGCCTAGGCATCCCATAATATACGACGCCTCCTTCGCTCTTTTTCCAATCATTTCAAGTTCCATATAATATCATCTCCTTTTTATGTTCACAAACGCAGAATACATACTCTTTCGTTACTATAAGTTTCAGGTTTCAAAATTCCATTTTCATTCACGACTGCCAAGTTTGGTCATTTCATGAATAACGCGTCGTTATCAGTGAATATGCAATCCATTCTGACATCATGCGCATTGCAGTTTATACCCTTTCTCTGCAGCTGGAAGTCATAGCATACCGCCGCTTTAATAATATTGCCGTCCTTCCTGTAAGGATGCAGGTACCTGTCGTAAAATCCACCTCCGTAGCCCGTCCTGTTCCCATGTATATCAAACGCAAGCCCGGGAACAATTACAAGCGCTTTTTTTTCCCTGTACAGTGATAAGTCAACCTTTCGGGAATTTTTTGCTCTGTCGTCCGCACGCGGTTCCATTATTTTCATATATCCGGGCGCAAGTTCCTTTTTGTAATCATACACTTTGTAAAAGTCCATACTGTGATTATCGCCGGAAACTTTCGGATATGCGGCCGGTACGCCGGGATAGTCCTTTTTTAATATTTCATGTGCAAGAAACATATCGGGTTCGTTTCTTACAGGTGCATATAAAAGCACAACTCCGATATCGTTCATGATAAACGATTTGAATATGTTTTCACATATCGCAAGCGATTTTTCATAAACCTGTCCTGCGGTAAGCGAACTTCTAATCCCGAGCATTTTTTTTCTGATATATTTTTTTTCCTCATCCATACAAAACCACACAGCCGGTGTACGAGTGCATTTACCGGAAATATAAATGATACGTACGCCGGTCCTTTTACTGTTATTCTTCTATTATAATTTTTTTATTATAATTTCTTTGTTCTACTATTTTTATTTTTTGAGCTGTCTTTTTTACTCTTGATTTCTTTAAGGTCGGTCACAGTTCCGTCAGGCTCGACTATTGATACGTTGTCAAGCGACGCCCGTATATTTTTTCTTATGCTCTCGACATATTGTTTCCTGAGCGCCGTCTGTTCTTTCTTTTCGTCTTCGGTAAGCCCTTCCCTTTTCGACTTATGATACAGCTCGTTTATCCGTTTAATATCATTTTCATTCATTATATCTACTCCCGGTCATTGTTGATTTTTCTCTCACCTGCCGTCAAGATTAAAATATGTCCCGACATTTTTTCCCGACATAATATCCTCAAGTATATATATGTCTTTTCCGTTTGCAATTATCATGTCGGCTCCCGCATCCGAACAAATACGCGCCGCCGAAAGCTTGCTCTCCATTCCGCCTGTGCCGGATATTGTACTCGGCCCTTTCGCCATTCCAAACAACGTATCGTCAAGCCTGTCCACATAGTTTATAAATCCCGCGTCGGGATTATTATGAGGGTCGTCGGTATACAGACCGTCTATGTCCGAAAGCAGAATCAGAAGGTCTCCCTCAATGAGCTGCAGTACGAGCGCCGATAACGTATCGTTATCGCCAAAATCCAGCTCGTCCGTTGCAACCGTGTCATTTTCATTGACTATTGGTATGACGCCCATATTGAGCAGTTCCATGAATGTGGCGTGAGCGTTGTTTCTGCTGTCCTCATTTTCAATTGTGTATTTTGTCATAAGAACCTGTGCGGTCATCTGGTTATATTCGGAAAATATTTTCTGGTATACCATCATGAGCCTTGACTGTCCGATTGCGGCGCACGCCTGCTTAACCGACCTTATTTTCGGTCTGTATCCGAGTCCTAATGCCTGCCTGCCGACTGCGATTGCGCCGGATGAGACAAGTACTACCTCACGGCCCTGATTCCTTATATTCGTAAGCACCCTTACGAGTTTTTCCATCTTGAGCAGGTCAAGCTCTCCCGTATCTTTATGTGTAATTGTCGTGGTTCCAATCTTTACGACAACTCTTTTTTTATCTTTAACGCACTGTCTTATGTCGTCCATTGTATGTGTACCGAGTCCTTCCTTTTCATTATGATATGTATATTATCCTAACGGACGCCATACGTCAACATAATTAATCATTACATATTACTTGTAAAATTTTGTGTCATGAAATATAATATTAAAAGAATAAAATTAAATTTCAGGAGGCGAATATATTGATATTAGAAAAAAGGAAAATGCGCGCGCTAAGCATTATGCTGTGTCTGTCGCTGTCGGCCGCCATTATGAATCCGTATTCGGCATATTTAAGAAAAGCGGAGGCTTTCTCTGCAGGCACCACAATTGACGAAGGTACATATCTGACGGAAAAAGAAATAAAAGATACAACTCTGCTATCCGTTCTCCGTGTAATTGCAGGTTATACGAACGCTAAGTCCGATGACCCAAGTCTTCCGGACCTTACAGGCAATGAAGACCTGCTGTCAGACAAGTATTCGAAATACAGCAAAACCAGCTTTACATTCGGCGAATTGAAGGCTTACGAGGGTCCTATAAACCTTACCCCGTATGCCGGCAGGATTTCTACAATTGAAGGGCT
>JAAVXK010000031.1 GCA_022790615.1 Lachnospiraceae bacterium | reverse complement strand
TCGATTCTGTCGCCCTCGAAGAACATATGCTCCGTACGGCACAGACCGATACCTTCGGCTCCAAGCTCCCTCGCCTTTTTAGCGTCGGCCGGCGTGTCGGCATTCGTCCTTACTTTTAATGTCCTGAACGAGTCTGCCCAGTTCATTATAGTTTCAAACTCTCCGGCGATAGCCGCGTCAACCGTAGGAATAATTCCGTCGTATATTTTACCGGTTGAGCCGTCGATCGATATCTCGTCACCCTCGGTATACTCTTTTCCTGCCAGCGTAAACTTTTTAGCCGCCTCGTTCATTGCAATATCTCCGCATCCGGAAACACAGCATTTGCCCATGCCCCTTGCAACAACTGCGGCATGAGAGGTTCTTCCTCCGCGCACCGTAAGTATTCCCTGCGCGGCCTTCATTCCCTCTATATCCTCAGGCGACGTCTCAAGGCGTACAAGAATTACTTCTTCGCCCCTCGCATTCCACTCTATGGCGTCCTCAGCCGTAAATACAATCTTACCGCATGCCGAACCCGGCGAAGCGCCGATTGCATTCCCCATCACCTTCGCATCCTTTAACGCCGACGCGTCAAACTGCGGATGAAGCAGAGCGTCAAGATTACGCGGCTCTATCATGGATACTGCTTTCTCTTTCGTAATCATTCCCTCGTCAACAAGGTCGCACGCAATCTTCAGCGCCGCCTGCGGCGTTCTCTTACCGTTACGGGTCTGGAGCATGTACAACTTTTTGTCCTCTATTGTAAACTCCATATCCTGCATATCGCGGTAATGGTTCTCAAGTATATCGCATATTTCCGTAAACTGCCTGAATACCTCCGGCATAGTTTCAGCCATCTCTTCTATCTTCTTAGGCGTGCGGACTCCGGCAACTACGTCCTCTCCCTGCGCATTCATTAAGAACTCTCCGTCAAGCTTCTTCTCACCCGTCGAAGGATTACGCGTAAACGCCACACCCGTTCCCGACGTATCGCCCATATTGCCGAATGCCATCATCTGCACGTTAACGGCGGTTCCCCATGAATACGGAATATCATTGTCACGTCTGTATACATTGGCCCTCTCGTTGTCCCATGAGCGGAAAACCGCCTTGATTGCAGCCATAAGCTGCTCTTTTGGGTCGTCAGGGAAGTCCTGTCCTATCTTCTTTTTGTATTCGTCCTTAAAACGGTTAGCAAGCTCTTTTAAGTCATCCGCCGTAAGGTCAACGTCCTGCGTAATGCCTTTTTTACTCTTAAGCTCGTCTATCAGTTCCTCAAAATATTTTTTTCCTACCTCCATTACAACGTCAGAGAACATCTGGATAAATCTTCTGTAACAGTCCCACGCCCATCTGGGATTGCCTGATTTTTTTGCAAGTACTTCGACTACCTCGTCATTCAGTCCGAGATTGAGGATTGTATCCATCATACCGGGCATAGAAGCCCTCGCACCCGAGCGTACGGACACAAGCAGCGGATTTTCCCTGTCGCCAAACTTTTTGCCGGTTATCTCCTCCATCTTGGCGATGTATTCCATAATCTGTTCTTGAATCTCATCATTTATAGTCTCACCGTCTTTATAATACTGTGTACACGCTTCTGTCGTAATCGTAAACCCCTGTGGAACCGGAAGCCCTATTTTCGTCATCTCAGCAAGATTAGCGCCTTTTCCACCAAGAAGATTACGCATGCCGGCATCACCTTCCGTAAACAAATAAACCCATTTTGTCATACAATACCTCCTAATTCTTTCTACTCTTCTTTTTCTCTGATTTTCTACTTGAATTGCTATTGACACATCACAAAAGCCTGTGTAATAAGCATAACATATATGGTATTATTTAACAACAAAAATATATATTAATTAACCGGTACTTTTATCCCCTGATAAACGGTACGGCCCGCATATGATTCTTAACATACACCTCGGAAAACTCCCCACCGAATTCTCCGTCAACGGTCCACGATACCGGTTTGTCAAACGTAATCTTTATCTCTTCGACATGAAAGTATCTGAAGTACTTACATTTGACGTCGCTTCCAAGAAGAGCGTTTACAATAGACTGCAGTTCAACCACATTTTTGGGCGATTTGATAAAAAACGCCTCCAGCTTCCCGTCATCCAATGCGACATTATCATCAAACAGAGAAAGAAACCCTCCTACGGAAAATGAGTTCGTAACCATGCCGTATATAAATTCATCCTCTATCCGAACATCTTCAAACTCAATATTCACTTTATACTTCCGGATGGTTGGCAGCCTTTTAACACCCTCAAGAAAATACGCAAGCTTTCCAAGGATATTCTTAAAAAACTGCGACGTCTCATACGATACCTCGGTAAACGCCCCGAATGCGGCAATATAATCAAAGTAATCGCCATTCATTTCGCCTATATCGCACAGAAACGGCGAGCCTGTCACGGCAATCTTGGCGGCCTCGGTCATATTAGACGGTAGATTAAACGAGTGCGCAAAATCGTTGACGGTTCCGGCCGGAATATACCCGCACGGAACCTTTTTTTCAAGCCTCATAAGCCCGTCGGTCACGTCGTTCAGCGTTCCGTCGCCGCCACTACAGACTATCCTGTCAAATCGCCCGGCGTTATCTTCAACAATACGCGCCCCGTCTCCTTTTTTTTCCGTAGGCCGGACAGTCACTTCATATCCGTGCCGGCAGAACAACTCTATTATCGCCGAAAGATTATTGCGGATTACGCCGCGTCCGGCATTTGGATTGTATATCAGAAGCAGTCTATCCATATAGAATCCTCCCCTAATAAAATATTATACGCACGAGCAAAAACTTTTTCCATCTTTTGTTTGTGGGTTTGCGCAGGCAGTATATTAATCCGTTATAAACATCGCGTCCCCAAACGAAAAGAAACGATACTCCCCGGATACGGCGGTTTCATACGCCCGAATAATATTTTCCCTGCCCGCAAGAGCCGAAACCAGCATCAGCAATGTAGATTCAGGCAGGTGAAAATTAGTTATAAGTGCGTCCATAGTCTTAAACTTATATCCCGGATATATAAATATATCGGTGTTACCCTCGCCCGGAACGACGACACCGTTATCGCCGGCGCATGATTCAACCGTCCTGCAGCTTGTAGTTCCTACACATATTACCCTTCCGCCGTTTTCCTTCGTACTATTAATTATATGCGCCGCTTCTTCATTAACACTATAAAATTCCGTGTGCATATGATGCTCCGCAACATTATCCACCTTTACGGGCCTGAACGTTCCAAGCCCCACATGCAGGGTTACCTCCGCAATATCCACACCCATGTTTCTAACCTCTCCAAGAAGTTCATCCGTAAAATGCAGTCCCGCAGTCGGCGCGGCGGCGGAACCTTCATATTTTGCATATACGGTCTGGTATCTGTTTTTATCCTTTAGTTTTTCCGTAATATAAGGAGGCAGCGGCATCTCTCCGAGCGCCTCAAGCACCTCCTCAAATATACCATCGTATTCAAACCTTACAAGCCTGTTCCCATCCGCAAGCACATCCTCGATAACGGCCTCAAGCCTGCCGTCCCCAAACGTAACCCTGGCCCCGGCCCGAAGTCTCTTTCCGGGCCTTACGATTGTCTCCCACACATTATTATCCTTACGCTTAAGCAAAAGGATTTCCGCTTCTCCCCCGCCCCCGCGGTGTCCGATAAGCCTTGCGGGTATGACTTTGGTATTATTAATTACAAGGCAGTCTCCTGTTCTAAGATAATCCGTTATCCTGTTAAATACGGAATGGTTAATCTCACCCGTATCTTTATTAAGAATCATAAGCCTTGAATCAGACCTTTTTTGCAATGGGCTCTGCGCAATCAGTCTTTCCGGCAGTTCATAGTAAAAATCACTCGTTTTCATTTTTATCCTCCGGCCGCTTCTATAATACTATTACCAATATTATTTCTGTACATTCTAAATATATCATATTTATGCGCGTGCGTAAAATATATCTTTGGCGCATGAATAACTTGTTTTTTTTCTAAAAATATTATAAAATAATATCAAAGAAACAGCGTCCGTTGCTATCATTTTTATAATAATACGACATTGTGGTTACAATATAATCCGATTGGAGGGTTGCGTATGGCAGTCACAACATTTGCAGCTATAGACGTGGGCTCGAATGAAATATGTATCAAGATATTTGAGTTTGCCAAAAAAAATCAAATTCGTATACTCACACATGTGCGCCATATCATGGAACTCGGAAGCGATACCTATGCAAACGGGTACATTTCCGCACATATGATAGATGAACTGTGTGACGTCCTGAAAGGGTTTACGATGATAATGAAAGATTACGGGGTAAAGGCGTACAAGGCATACTGTACAAGCTCCATCAGGGAGGCGACGAACAGGCACTTCCTTCTTGACAGGGTACGCGTACGCACGGGAATTGAGGTAACAATTCTCAGCAACTCCGAACAGCGTTTCCTACTTCTTCAGGCGCTCGCGCTCAATGAGCCTGATTTCAACTCGGTCATTAAAAACGGCTTAATTATAGTCGAGGTCGGTTCAGGAAGCTCACAGGCAACCTGCTTCTCTGATGGAAAACTCATTAATTCACAAAATATGCGCCTCGGCTCAATAAGAATCAATGAGATTCTAAGGGATCCGGAGAGAACCGCGGACAGCTATACGGACCTCTTAAAAGAATATATCGCCGCCGACATATATACATCATACAGAAAGTATTTTAATAAATTTAACATAAAAACCATACTTGCGGTCGGCGAGGGGTTACGCTCGCTCAGACAATACATCAACTACTGTTATCCGGAGAGGGATACGCTTACCGCAAAGGAATTGAACCGGGTATATGACTCGCTGTTCAGCCTTTCGATATCCGAGCTCGCCGGAATTGTGGAAAACTCTGAGGAACAGGCTAAGCTAATCCTTCCAACGGCTATGATATATGAGCAGATTATGAATATAAACAACGCCGAAAAAATAATGTTTAATATGACCGATTTGTGCGACGGTATCGCATATGAGTACGCGGCGTCAAACAACCGGATTACACCCGCAAGAAACTTTGACCTGGATATCCTCTTCGCATGTAAAAAAATTGCCGAAAAATATTTGTCAAACAGCGACCACACTTCATACGTAGAAAAGATAGCGTTAAAAATATTTGACGGAATAGATAACATAAGCGGGCTTGGCTGCAGGGACAGGCTGCTTTTGCAGGCGGCTGTACAGATGCATGATATCGGAACGTTCGTCAATTTTAACAACATTGAAAAAAACTCGTCGGACATAATACTTTCATCCGAGATAATAGGATTGTCGGACAAAGAAAAACATATTATTGCAGGCGTTGTAAAATACCATACTGACAGTTTTCCGTCGCTCAGCGATATGGAGGTAACTGATACAGAGGAAGACTACATTAAGATTGCAAAACTTACCGCAATATACAGGCTTGCCAATGCCCTGGATGCAAGCAAACGCCAGAAGCTGTCGCACGTAAAAGTGAATTTCCATAATGACATGCTTACGATTACGGGAGAATCATTTATGGACCTGTCACTTGAGACAACATTTTTTGAAGATGAGGCATCCTTTTTCAAAATCACATATGGTATAGCGCCGGCGCTGAAACAAAGGAGGATTGCCCATGTATAAAAACATATATAAAAAACCTGAATATTATGATAACAGGGAGCTTAGCTGGATAGAATTCAACAAGCGTGTTCTAAGCGAAGCCTGCGACGATTCGTTACCGCTCTTAGAGCGCCTGAAATTTCTTAGCATAACTTCTTCAAACCTTGATGAATTTGTAATGATAAGAATTGCCTCGCTAAAGGACATGGTTCATGCAGGTTACAAAAAGACCGACATAGCGGGCATGACGCCCGAGGTACAGCTCGAAAAAATCAATGCGGAATGCCACAAACTTGTGGACAGACAATACGAATTGTTCAACGAGTCGTTCATACCAATGCTAAGAGATAATAAAATTGAATTAATTACTTCCCATGAGCATCTGACCGCTGAACAAAACGAGTATATTGACCGATATTTTATACAGGATATATATCCCGTGCTGACGCCCATGGCAGTGGATTCGTCCCGGCCGTTTCCTCTTATTCGTAACAAGTCGCTCAATATAGCGGCTCTTTTGCACAACGATAAGACGGAAGAAGAATACGAATTTGCGACTGTACAGGTTCCTTCCGTACTCCCAAGACTGATACGTATTCCTTCCGATAATAAGAAAACTGTGTCCTTTATGATGCTTGAACAGATTATAGAAAAAAATATACACAGACTGTTTCACAACTATGACGTTATATGCGCGCACCCATACCGTGTCATGCGGAATGCCGATTTGACAATTGAGGAGGACGAAGCTGCGGACCTCCTTACCGAAATTGAAAGGCAGGTAAAAAAACGGCAGTGGGGAGAAGCGATTAAGCTGGAGGTTGAGGCGGGTATAGAGAAAAAACTTTTAAAGTATCTGAAAAAGAACCTCAATATCAATGACAATGACATTTTTCACATTAACGGCCCGCTTGACCTGACTTTCCTTATGAAAATGTACGGACTTGAAGGGTATGACAGTCTTAGAAACAAGCCTTTTAAACCGCAGCCGGTAACAGAGCTTTCGCCGGAACGGGGTATTTTTTCTCAGATAAAGGAAAAGGATATCCTGTTATTTCACCCATACCAGACATTCGACCCCGTCGTAGACTTTGTAAGACAGGCCGCAAAGGATGAGAAAGTTCTCGCTATCAAGCAGACGCTATACCGTGTCAGCAGCAACTCGCCGATTATCTCCTCCCTTGCGCTTGCCGCCGAGAACGGCAAACAGGTCTCTGTACTCGTTGAATTAAAGGCAAGGTTTGATGAGGAAAATAACATAGTATGGGCAAAAAAACTTGAACAGGCCGGATGCCATGTAATATATGGTCTTGTAGGACTAAAAACACACAGCAAAATTACGCTTGTAGTACGCCGTGAGGAGGACGGAATCAGACGATATGTACATCTGGGAACCGGCAACTACAACGATTCGACCGCAAAGCTTTACACGGACACGGGACTTTTCACATCCTCAAGACCTTTTGGCGAGGATGCAACCGCGGTATTCAACATGCTTTCCGGTTACTCGGAGCCGCTCGCCTGGAACAAACTGGCTGTCGCGCCTTTGTGGCTGCGCGGAAAGTTCATGGAATGTATTAAGCGCGAGACCGCGCACGCAAAAGAGGGCGGCGAGGCAAGAATCATCGCCAAGATGAACTCGCTGTGCGACGCCAAAATAATAGCGGCGCTCTATGAGGCATCCTCCGCAGGCGTGAAGATAGATTTGATTATACGCGGAATCTGCTCCCTCAAAGTCGGCATGAAAGGCGTGAGTGAAAATATAACCGTACGTTCAATTGTCGGCAATTACCTGGAACACGCAAGAATCTTTTATTTCTACAACCAGGGACATGAAGATATATTTATGGGCAGCGCCGACTGGATGCCGCGAAACCTTGACAAGCGTGTGGAAATACTGTTCCCGGTCGAACAGCCCGATTTGAAAGAAAAGGTGAAACATATCCTTGATATACAGCTTCGCGATAATGTCAAGACAAGAATCAAAAAACCTGACGGTTCCTATGAATTTTTAAGAAATTCCGAAGACCCGTTGAATTCGCAGGAATACTTCTGCAAAGAAGCGATTGAAAATGTGAAACGTATAAAAAGAGAGAAAAACAGTCAGCGGACATTTGAGCCGATGACCAATGCGGAAGGAGGTGAATAATATGGATATTCCAAAAATGTCGATTGACACGGCGCAAAGCAGCATAATGACCGCTGTTAACACGAAGCTTCTTAGCATGTCCCTCGACACGCTCAAACAAAACGGCGAACAGATGACCGAGATGCTCGAGGAATCCGGAGCGCAGGTTATGAACGCCGGACATATTGATTTGCTGACATAAGAACAAAGAATGTCGCTTGCGACATTCTCCGCGCTGAGCGCGTGCTGCGAATGCAGCTATCTACCGTAATGACAACGCTGACTTCGCAAGGGAATCCGCCTCGTCATTGTACTTATCGCCTGAGTGTCCTGTCACTTTATGAAAAACGACAGTGAGCTCAGGCTTTATGCTTTCATAAAATTCCTTATAGGCAATCGTTCCCTCCTTGTTAGCCTTCCACTCGCCAAGCGGCCATTTTGCTATACCCTCATAATCATGATATATGTGAAGCGTTCTGCATTTCCGTGCGATTGCAAGCCGCATTGCGGCCTCTGAACCCTTAATCTCACCTGCCACATTTCTCATGGAAGCGAGATTCTCATCATCAAAAGCCTTACAATCCCGAATCGTCTCCCCTCCCAAAAACGCAATCATCCCATATGAAAACTCTTTTGTAGCATTATTGTAGCTTCCGTCGACATATGCAACCATCTCGTCCTGCCCGGAAACAGGGGCGGATTCTTCACCCCCTGATGATGTATAACCCATGTATTCATAAGCCTCGTCAAGTGATTGGAAACTCTTATAGGCGCATCCCGCGTATCCGTCTACCTGTTCCCTGCACGCATCCCAAGTCTCGTATATCCCTGTATTCCTTCCGGCTTTAACCGCGTAATATTTATTTGCCATATATCCTCCCTGCTTGTTATGTCCGCCTATCGCCTGACTTTAATTACCTTTGAATATTTTCCGTATGTTTTCCCTGCGCCACACCTCGCGTAAGCCCTGACTTTATAATAATATGTCTTTTTGGCCGGAAACCTGTGATTATATTTTTTCTTTGAAGTCACCGCCAGTTTTTTATAACCGCCTGATTTTCTCTCAGAACAGTAAATAACATATTTGGAAGCGCCGCCTAATTTTTTCCACGATATACTATTTACATACCCCGGTTTATGGCTGCTGCGTTCATAAGAAACTCCCTTTACACGGCCTAACCGGATTCCGTATGCTATGCCGCTGTACGGGCTCTCATTCCCATCGCTAAAATACGCTTTTATTTTGTAATAATACATGGTTCCATTTTTTATATTCTTATCCCTGTATGAGAAACCGTCTGATGATTGCACAGCGGCAATACGCTTATACCCCTTTGCCGGTTTCTTTGACCTGTACACGTAATATCCGTCCGCTCCAAGCAGGTTATCCCATGATATATCTATATAGGAACCAAAAGCCGTTATATTGGGCCTTGTCGGAGAACTTAAAGCGGCCGGACCCGTATGCGTCTGCGGGGCGGCGTCATTTTTAGTTTCCGCCTCTTTTACATGAACTGTAATTGTCTTGCTGACTGTCTTTTGCGATACTACCTCCTCTTTGCCGTCCATTTTGCCGCTTATCTCAAATGTGAGCAAAAAAGTGTATGAACGATTCGTCTCCGTATCAAATGTCAGACTTACCGCCCCATTTTTATCGCCTCCATCACCAAATCCCAAATCCCGTTTGCTACAGGCGTCCATCTTCCCGATATGAATAACTCCTCCGTTAACCTGAACCACGCCGTCAGCCGAACTTACCTTCACAGCTACATCCCCGGCCCTGCTCCATGCATTGTCCACGACAAAACCGCAGTATAATTGTTTTTTTCCAGCGCCGTAAAATGTATATTCATCTCTGAACATGCCGTTACCGGAAGCATCCTTAAACCGGATATTACCGATCTCAACATTCACTTGCGGCTCGGTATCAAGCGCGTCGGCGATATTAAGGGATTTATATCGGATTGTCCTGCCGTCCGCATTCGTTTTGACTGAGGATTGCGTACCCGCCTGGGTCAACTGTCCCACAACATATTTCAACGGGTCGTCTGTGTTATCCTTATCAACCGACGCATATAAGATAGCGGCGGCGGCGGAAACCATCGGAGCAGCCATAGACGTTCCGCTCATATATGCATATTTTTTTCCGACCGACGTAGATAATATGTCAAGTCCCGGAGCCGACATTTCATATTCAATCATCGAATGAGGCTCTGCATCATAGTTTGACCAGCTCGTTACCAGTCCGTTCTTATCTTCGGCCATTACCCCTATCACAAACGGATACGCCGCCGGGTACACATCCTTTGCGTTCTGAGCGGCGCCTTCGGTATTTGAGAGCGAATCATTACCTGCCGCCGCCACGAGAATACATTTCTTTGACGCCTTCTCCATGACATCCCGTATAATATCGGACTCCACATATGTTCCAAGCGACATATTAATGACGTCTGCTCCCATCGTGACGGCGTAATGAACGGCATTCACTATATCCGACATATAAAACTTGCCGTCGCTGTTTCCCGCCTTTATCGCCATAATCCTTGTACCGTATGCGATTCCGCACCCTCCTCCGTTACCTGCGGTCATAGCGATAATTCCCGCGACATGCGTTCCGTGCCCGCTTTCGTCACAGTCTGACGGGTCTCCCGTACCTTCGATAATATCAGCTCCATATATATCGTCGGCTATACCGTTTCCATCGTCGTCATATCCTGGAATTCCATAGTATTCTTTCTCATTAATCCACATATTGCTTTTTATATCCGGGTGCGAATAGTTTACCCCGGTGTCAATGACAGCTACAACAACGCCATCCCCCGGAGAATCTTGAAGCATATCCCACGCTTTCTTTGCATCTGTCCTGTCAAGATACCACTGGTCCTTCATGTATGTATCCATGGTTAAGCCTGTCTTTTCATCCACCCGAAACTCATGGTCTTTTTCCACAACACCGAATATGCCGCCGCTTTTTAAAGCCATAATTAAATCATCGTCCGAATATAACCTGTCGTGGACGACCTGCGCGCTATAATATACCTCATCCTCTTCCCCGGTTCTAAATATTTCTTTTACATTGTTAAATGTATACGCGTCGTTATACGCGGATGTTATTTCATTCACATCATAAGATGCGTCAACCGAAAAAAGAATATCAGTACATATCGTATTCTCATTGCAGACAATGGAATATGACGGCACAACCGCCAAAATAAAACAGCTGGTTATATATAGTAATGTTAACAGTATTTTCACACGTCTCATTATCAGCACCAATCCCCATGCGTAATTTTCCGCAATATTTTTTGTAAAATCCCCCGCGGCAGGGTAATTTGACGTTATTGTATTATATGGATGTGTCATAATTAAGAATATCGCCAAGCAGACGTATGGACTCCCTTATAGTACCGGCCTTAATTCCTGAATAATTCAGTAATATAATATGTTCATTATCCCTGCTTTCATTATACGAATAATCGCTCAGGCATGTAATGATTATTCCCTTGGAGAACGCCCTTTTTTTCAACTCATCATCACTCAGAACCGTATCTACTTCAAGCAGAAAATGCAGTCCCGCATGTTCCTCATGAATCCTGCACCGCCCATGGAGTCCGCTTTCCCTTATCGCCATTAAAATCTCATCGCGCCTGTTTCTGTAATATACCCTCATCCTGTTTATATGGCGTTCAAAATATCCTTCCGACATGAACGATGCAAGTACATACTGCTCAAGATTCGGTACGGTGCATGCCATATAGCCAAGCTTCTTTTCGAACAACTGCATCAAGTTCTCAGGAAGCACCATGTAACTAATACGGAACGACGGCGCAAGCGTCTTCGAGAAAGTATTCATATATATGACCCGCCCATTCCGATCACTCTCAAACATTGTCCGTATAGGCCTTCCCTGAAGCCTGAACTCACAGTCGTAATCATCCTCTATAATATATCTTCCGTCCGTCTCAAGCGCCCACTTGATAAAAGCAAGCCTTCTCTGAATCGGCATCACAATACCCGACGGAAAATGGTGCGAGGGCGTCAGATGCACGACATTGGCGTCCGTCCCATGCAGCGCGTCAAGAACCATACCCTGCTTATCAATAGGAACATGATAACACTTCACCCTGTTGCCTTCAAGTATTTTCGATACCTTCGAATATCCGGGGTCTTCCATTGCGTATATCTTATCGTGACCAAGAAGCTGAATCAATATACCGTAAAGATACTCCGTTCCGGACCCTACCACTATACGGTCCCCGCTGACTTTTAATCCCCGGAACTTGTACAGATAATCCGCAATTGCCTCCCGAAGCGGAGCCACGCCTTTTACAGGCGCCGCCATCAAAAGCTCGTCCCTGGCGTCAGACAGTATATTTCTCGTAATCCTCGACCACTGGGAAAATGGGAACTTTTCCGTATTGACAACATTACTGGCAAAATCCGCAATTATATCCGGCACGGCGCTTTTCGCCAAATCATCCTCATTTTCAAAGTCCCTTTGCGACGCGCTCCGGCATTCACATACATGAAAATCTTTTATTTCAGCCGCAAAATATCCTTTCTTCTCAACGGAGTATAAAAACCCTTCTGCAAGAAGCTGCGAATAAGCGTTCTCGACCGTAATTACGCTTACCCCGAGATTCTTTGAAAAGCTTCTCTTTGACGGAAGTTTCTCACCGGGACTGATAATTCCTGCAAGAATATCCTCCTTTATACATGTATAAATATAGTCGTACAGACTCATATCGCCCCTCTTGTCTAATGGATATGTAAGCATAAAACAAATCTCCTTTTCGCCGCCCGTATTCGTCAATCTGATATTATAAGTTTTGTATAAAATGGTTATAATATTAAGTCCAGTATGAGATTATAATAGCACATGTAGTTTATAAGCACAATCTATACATATGTTGTAACAGGGCCATTCTATTTTAATTGGCTCAGACTGCATACGGTGAACACGACATTTGTACATTAATAATTCGATAGTACCGGAAAGGATAAAATATATGAAAAGAATCGTCAGTATACAGGACATATCATGCATCGGCAAATGCTCGCAGACAATCGCGCTCCCCGTTTTGTCAGCCATGGGAATAGAAACTTCCATTATCCCCACGGCCATACTTTCCGCGCACACGATGTTCCCGGATTTCACTTTCAGGGATTTGTCAGAAGACATACCAAAGATAAAAAACCACTGGCTTTCGCAGGGAGTAACTTTCGACGGTATACTCACGGGCTATCTGGGCTCGGTAAAACAGATAGAGATGATATCCGGTATATACAAAGATTTCGGCACTGAAAAAAATCTGATAGTGCTTGACCCCGTATTCGCGGATAAGGGGCGTATATACCCCGGTTTTGACATGGAATATGCAAAAGCAATTGCCTCTCTGTGCAGCCAGGCTGACTATATTGTTCCAAATATTACCGAGGCGGCATACATAACCGGAATCCCTTACAGGGAAGTATGCGATATGGCGTATATAGAAACTATATTTGACGTCCTTACACAGATGGGTGTAAAAAACACAATCATTACAAGCGTCCATATAGGTGATGAAAACGGTATTGTGTGCCGGCTTGCCAATAACCGAAGATTCTCAGTATTCAGAAGCAATATTGACGCCCCGTTCCACGGAACAGGCGACCTGTTTGCAAGCACATTTACAGGCGCCCTCCTGAACGGATTATCAACAGAGGATGCAGCGGAGCTGGCAGTCGATTATGTAAATGAAACTCTTTGCGCAACGCTGAAAAACAACAAACACAACTGGTACGGCGTAGATTTTGAGGCAACGCTTCCCTATCTTATGGACAGACTGTACGCATACAGCAATTCGTATTAAAACATCATCATGCTGTACAGAGGATACAGCGAAAACCATTTTGCAAACCCAAAGCCGAGCAGATACAAAATCAGCGGAACCGCCAGAAACAACAGCGAAAAAAACACAGTCTGCGCCAGATTTTTTCTCCACATTGAAAACGCGGTTGTAATAAATGAAACTAAAATCACCGACAGAACCTGCGACAGAACAAAAAGCAGGATGAACATAACAATCGGCAGCGGAACCGCAAAATCCCTAAAACGTGAAATATTCCGGACAGAGGCCCCCAAACTGTGCATGGAATACACGGTAGATATACGATACAGCCGGCACACAAAAGGCACAAACGTCAAAATCGCAGCCGATATTGCGCAAATGCACAATTTACGCGCAAATATTTTTCTCTTACCGGCTTTTGTAGCGCAAAGCAGAAATAAAGACCCGTTCTGATATTCCATGGCGGCCGCGCCTGATACGGTAAGAATCATGCCGATTGTTAAAATAAGAAAATCAACTGAAAAGGGGTCGTCAAAAACACCGAACAACTCCAGATATCCGGTATCGTAAACAAAGCTTCCGCCTTTTGCCCTGATATGCTCATATTGTTCCTCCACACGTTGAAATGCCGGATAAAAGGTTAGCGTCATCTCAGCCTGCATTTTTATATCGTCCGCGGCGTCTTTGCTAATCTGTCCGGCACTCTGCATTTCTTCAGCCCGCTCTATTGATTGAAACGCATCTTCATATCGTGATTTTTCGGACAATAGAAGCGATTCCTTTTTATCCGTAAATTCACCTTCAAGTTCCGCCATAATATCCCCGTAATACTGTTCCGCCACCGACGGGGTATAGCTGTGCCCCAAACTATCGTATGCCAGCAGCGCTGCAAACAGTAAAAGAATCAAAAGCGCACGGTTGGATACAAGAATCTTATATCCCTCATGTCTCATAATATTCGTATGCGGATGGAAAGGAACCGCAAACGGCATCCTTAACTTCCTCACTTCAAAATTCCGCATACGGCAGAACAGCCACACGCCCGCACCGGTTCCCATAACACAGATAAAAAGGATAAGCAGGACGGAGAGCTCCAGTCTGGATACTGGATATCCAAACATGTTAAAATTCAGATACCCGCCGTACAGATTTTCTGTTTTCATAAGCCCAAATGGATTGACATACTTGAATACGGCAAACATCGAACCGGACGGTATTGAATAATAGAGAAGCGCGCTTCCTCCCATAATCGCCGCTCCGGCCAGGAACGGCAGGGCCGCAATTCCGGATACAATGCAGAATGCCGTAAGTACAGCGCCGAGACCAAATAACAAAAATGCTTTCGTCAATACAGAAAGCAGGATATACCCCAAAATGCTTATATTAAGACTGCTCCCCGCGTAAGGCGCAACGGACTGCAGGCTCGCCCCCGGCTCAAACCAGCCTGTACTGTATCCGAAGAAAATAACGCTTACCGCATAAAACAGCGAAGACAGCAAAATACAGTGCATCAGCAGCGCCGCCAGTCGTGAGACAATGCTGTGTAATATACCGTGTTTCGTGCTGCGTGTGATGAACAACAGCTTTTTTTCCTTTTCCTCCGTAATCAGGTTTCCCACAAAAAGCATAACGTTTAGAAACAGGAGCAAATCTATCCAAATGCCCTGCATTGCGGAGGTAATACCCTTAGACGGAACAAATCTTATATTTTCGGCTGAAAGATGTGAATAATCCTTTGCGCTCTTTTGAAGATTACGCGAACTGTATGTGTCCTGCTCCTCCCCTCCGAAAATAGAAATACCGCTTAAGTTCTCTTTATTTTCCTGAATGGAGGCAAGGTATTCCCCGTATCCCTCCGCCTTTTTCTGTTCCTCGTATATTTCATCAATGAATGCCTTTTCCTGCTCTAACGTAGCGGCAAATTGCAGATACCCTCCCGATTGGTACATCTCATAATACTTCTCAAATACGCCGGGATTATTTTTCATTTCCTGCTCTGCCAGAGCGTCCCCCATCTCGTTTTGAAACCCCTGCATGGCAAGGATATCCTGCACAAAGCAGACGCCGTCTATCGTCTCCTTTAACTCCTCCATATACCGCCCCTTTTGCACCTCGCTCATGCCGCTTAGCTCTGCCTGTATAGCTTTATAAGCAGAGAGCTCAGGTGTTTCACCATCCGGCAGCGACGTGTACCATAACAGAAAAATATGCAGCCAAAGCAGGACGCACACCGACAGGGCAAAACTTTTTTTTCTCCATATCTTAATAAGTTCAAACGGAATCAGACGAAGCATAACTCTCCTCCTTTCCGAAAATATGCATGTACACGTCTTCCAAATCTCTGCTGCCATCGTGTTTCTTACAGAGATTGCCGACAGTATCCCTGTCAATGATGCTGCCGGAGCGAATCAATATGATTTCGTCTGCAATCGGCTCGATATCGGAAACAACATGGGTAGACACGAGTATAATTTTATTGCCTGCAAGAGCCCTGACCTGTTCCCGAATGCGTACCCGCTCTTTCGGGTCAAGCCCCGCGGTCGGCTCGTCAAGCACAATAAGCCGCGGCTCTCCTACTATTGCCTGCGCTATAAGGATGCGCTGCTTCATGCCGCCCGAATAAGCGCCGATGGCTCTGTCCGCCGCATCCTGCATATTTACAAAGGAAAGAACCCTCTCAATCTCACTTGTAACCTCTTTTTTAGGAATTCCCTTGAGCGCCGCCATATAGGACAGAAACCGGCGTCCCGTAAAGCTGTTATAGAGCCCCTGCTGTTGGGGCGCATATCCTATCAGGCTGCGGAATTGTCCGCCTAATCCGTATATATCAGCTCCTTCCCAGAATACTTTCCCTTCTGTCGGTTTTATGTTACCGGTAATAATATTCATAAGCGTAGACTTACCCGCGCCGTTCGGTCCGAGTAACCCGTATATTCCACAGTCAAGTGTAAGGGACACGCCGCACAAAGCAGTCCGGGCCTTATATTTTTTCGTTATGTTATCCAACGTCAACATATATACAATCCCCCTCCATTAAAAACCCGGTCCAATCATATCAATTTTACGGTAGTTTTCCTTTCCGGCAAATAAGTCCTTTTTTGATATGAGCGCAAACTTATTCCGGAATATTTCATATGACTCATTGTCCGTTGTCGTCGCGTCATAATCGTACACAAACAGCACATCTGACGCTGTCTCGCCCCGAAACTCAAGAGACCAGCCGTTACACTTATTAACAAGGTCTGTCTTTGTAATCTCACCCGTATTTGTATTGACAAAGTACCATTTGTGGTCTCCGGCAAGATCCCAATCCCTGCAGCAGAGCATATCGTCCATCACACCCATCATTTGGTTTTGCGTAAATGAACAAAGCGTCTTCTTTTTGCCGGTTCCTATATTGATAACATCAATATTTTCGTTTTCATTAGAGGACAAATACAGGCTGTCTCCTGATATTTGTGCAGAATTATCATTTTTGTTTGACTGTCTGTATATTTCTTTCAGCTTGCCGCTTTCCCTGTCTAACAATGCATATACAACAGAGGAATCCTGATACAACTCCTTGTACGCATCATCGTTCCATATTTCATCGCGTGAGAGTTCCCTCCCATAATCAATTCCACTGAGCACGAAACCATATTGACAGCATCCGATGACATTCCACGAAATGTTATCGTCAAAAGTCATGGGACATACTTCTTCGAGGGAAAAAGAATGTAAGTCCAAAAACATCAGCTTTCGCTCCGAAGACGTCATGTAGGTCTGGTTTTCGTCCTTTTCGGCGGAAACTTTTTTTGTTATTACATAGATTCCCTCGTCGTTTCCAAATATCGCATCCTCGACCGTAAGCTCCGTGTCAAACGTATAGACTTTCGTTCGCTCCGTCCCGTCCGGCTTTGCGCGATATAACGCCGCCGGTTTGCTTTCAGGTACATATTCCTCATCTTCCTCTCCAACCGTAAATGTTGACATCGAGCCGTCATCATCATATTCACGGCTTAAAATATATAGACTGTTCTGAAAGACAAAGAGTTTCGTGGACGATATCGGAAAATCAGACCTTGGAAACACGGCAGGACAGTCCGCAGTATCATGCTTACAACCCGCCGTGCTGCAAAGATATATTTCGCGTCCGGATGCAAAATCCATATACATTAAATGCATGCCGTAACTTCCATCCTGAAGCTCCTTAACCTCTCCGGTCAGATAATAGTAGCCGTTTTCCGTATTGCAGGCGCTTTCACCGTAAGGATTGCACAATGAATACAGTACGCCGTCCGGTTCAGTACCCTGTCCTCTGCTCTGGTCGGTATCCTGTCCGCCTGTCTGTTCGGCATCCTGTCCGCCTGACTGTTCAACGTCCTGCCCGCCGCTCTGTCCATGTTCCCGGGTATCGTTCGGTTCCCCGGCCTGACTGTCACCCTGTATGCCACCCTGCCCTGTTGCGGGGCCTTCGTTCTGTGACACTTTGCCGCTGCACGAACACAACAATGAACTTATACAAGTGACTGACAATAAAAAAAACAAATATTTTTTCATATAAAAAACCTCCTTGCTATCGCTACAAGGAGATTGTATCAAATAAAAGTCAAAATTCCGTCAAACCGAAAGAGATATTTTTACACGCGCTCCGCCCGCAGTGTTTGACATCTCCAGACTTCCCCCATGCTTCTGACAGAGAAGCCGGCTTATTGAAAGTCCTATTCCCATATGTCCGTCCTCCCCTGCAACAAGGAGGTTCTTACTTTTTCCGGTCAGAATATCCGGCGGAAATCCTGCTCCGTCATCTTTCACTTCAACTGACAGAAAACCTTCTTCCAGTGTAAAATGAATGCATATTACCCGGTTCGCGTAACGAAGCGAATTATTTACAATGTTCTCCAAAACTCTGTACAACAGGGCGGAATCAACCATTATTTCCTCATCCGGCAAATGATTCGTTACCTGCAGCCGGATTTCGCAATTCTCAGCCATCAAAGACAAATCATCCGAAATACTTTCGGCAAGCTTTAAGGCTGATACAGCCTTTCGCTCTGTCTGTATCTCCTCCGACTGGTTTAAAAGCCGGACGGACTCCGTATACTGCTCAAGCCTTTTTGCCGCAACGCCCAGATTTTTAACGATACGCGCCGTTTTCTCACTGTCCAGTCCGCCGCTGTCCAGTCCCTTTTGCATATACTCGGTATAGCCTTGTATAATGGCAATCGGATTGCGCAAATCGTGAGCCACCGAAGCCTGCATAAGCCGCCTTTCCTCAAGCATATTCCACATATCTTTGTTATTCTCATATAGCGCCGCCCTCATATTTTCAAATGAACGGCATAAATCTCCCATTTCGTCCGGAGAGTCGTATTTTATTGCAAAGTCGAGATTCCGGGCTGCAATCTGCCCCGTCGCTTCAGCCATTAGGGCAAGCGGTTCTTTGAGCTTACACCGGTAAAAGACTATGCTGCAGAAAAAAATTGCCGTAAATGCCAGAATGGTAGGGGCGGCAAACATGGTAAAACCACATACCTTATACGCAAGTTTCCGTTTGGGTGTAAGAGAGTCCATGCTCCTTTCTATCTTTTGCAGCGAATACCTTTCCCCAACGCTTGTCATCTGTTCAGGGGCGTCATCATCTTCTGCTACAATCGAAGGAATGGAAGACATATCCTGACCATATTCCAATAAAACAGTGCTGTTTATGGCGCTTCCGTCAGACATGGTTTTTTCTATCGTCAGATAAGCCATATCGTAGTCAGGAAGAAGCCAGTGACGGAATGAAGCGCATCCGGCGATAATCAGTGCGGATACTATTACAACAATCCCAAAGGAAGTAAATACCGTCGCCATAAGAAACCTACGCAGCGATAAGTTAAGCCATTTATTTTTTACCGTTCCCATTTGTATCCCACTCCCCAGACTGTTTTTATATACTCCAAACCGGCTGCCGCCTTAAGCTTTGCGCGAATCTTCCTCACATGCTCTTTAATGACGTCTGCACTTCCCTCCGCATTGCATCCCCAGATACGTTCATAGAGCCGCTCTCTGTCAAAAACCTGACCGGCGTTTGTCAACAGGAACACTATCAGTTCAAATTCCTTTTTGGAGATTTCTATTTCCAAATCCCTGTAAAAAACACGGCGCTGCGACAGATTGACAAGCAGTTCCCCTGACGTCAGAACCGAGGCTGTTCCGCGGGTGCGGGCATCACGGCGCAGGTGTGCGGCTATCCTCGCGGAAAGTTCTTTTAAGCTGAACGGCTTCGTAATATAATCATCCCCGCCGTACTGCAGTCCATTAATCTTATCCTGCTCGGTAATTTTGGCCGTCAAAAACAGAATCGGGCAGAATACATGTTCCCGTATAATTTTGCATAATTCCAGACCGTCCATATCCGGCATATTGATATCGAGTATTATTAAATCCGGATTTTTAGAGAGCAGCCCGAGCGCACGGCCCGCGCTGTTCGCAGAATATATCTCATACCCCTCATCACCTAGATGGTCGCTTAACAGCTCAATAAGCAGTTCCTCATCATCCACAATCAATATTTTATGGTTCATTTAACACACTCCTTTTTTCCTACCATAACATATAGTTGTAAAATAATTTAAAAATATCCCCTAATATCGGATGACATCAGGGGATACTGTTATTTGAGAGATATTAATACATTTCCATCTTGTATTGTATCATTATTCCGGCTT
>JAAVXK010000093.1 GCA_022790615.1 Lachnospiraceae bacterium | reverse complement strand
CTGGTTCACTAATATAGAAGGATTCGGCAGAAAAACACGCAACAGGCTGCTTGACATATTTGAATCTCCGGAACGCCTGTATAGCGCGGGCGACGATATACTTGCGAACATAAACTTTATTGGGGAAAAAAGAATAAAAGCGCTGTCAGAATCAAAAAAACAGTGTCAGGAAAAAGAACTTGAGAAACTAATTAAATCAGGAATATATTTTATTCATAAGGAGTCCTCCGGTTATCCATCAAAGCTTAAATATATACCCGATATGCCGCACTCGCTTTATTTGAAAGGGGACGTCTGTCAGAACAATACATATTCCGCTATATTTGATATGCCGTCCGCCGCTGTTGTGGGCTCAAGAAAATGTTCAAAATACGGTTATGAGTCAGCCTACAGGATTGGTTATGAGCTTGCGGCGGCGGGAGTTTCGGTAGTAAGCGGGATGGCAAGGGGAATTGACTCCGCCGCGCTTATGGGCTGCGTACACGCCGGGGGAATACCTGTCGCCGTCTTAGGATGCGGAGTTGATGTATGTTATCCCCCGGTTAATATTAACCTGTATACGGATATAAGCAAAAAGGGCGTTATTATGTCCGAATATCCGCCAAAGACCGCGCCGCTGCCGGGACTTTTCCCTGAAAGGAACAGAATAATCTCCGGTCTTGGGGATGTGCTGATAGTTGTGGAGGCGGGTGAAAGAAGCGGGACATTCATTACGGTTGATATGGCGCTTGAGCAGGGCAGGGAGGTGTACGCAGTCCCGGGAAGAATTACGGACGGGCAGAGCAGGGGCTGCAACAGCCTTATTGCGCAGGGGGCCTGCGTATTCATGGGGATGGACGATATTGTAGATTGCGCTAAAAATGCGGCCGGCAGGCATAAGGCATTGGAGCGTATTACTGAACGTGGCAATTACGAAGAAATGAAAACAGTGGAAAATTGTACCAGCGGAACTGTGCTGAACGAAAAAAAGGTGTATTCGGCGGTCGGGATTCTTCCAAAGCATATTGACGTGATAGCCAGAGAGACCGGGCTTGGAATTGAGGAGGTTATGGCAATCGTATGCAGGCTTGAATTAAAAAAACTTATAAAACATACAGATAATAATTATTTTATTTTGAATTGGTGAATATATTTATCAGGACAAGGAAGTCATAAGCGAAGCTAAGAGTGAAATAAAAGGAAAATAAAATGATGTAATAATTTTCTTGCAAGCAGGGAAAAAATAGTGTATGCTAATTTATGTTTGTTTTGTAGGCGAACGTAATAACT
Source organism: Lachnospiraceae bacterium (assembly GCA_022790615.1). Lineage (GTDB taxonomy): Bacteria > Bacillota > Clostridia > Lachnospirales > Lachnospiraceae > V9D3004. The sequence goes on along the minus strand of JAAVXK010000093.1, from coordinate 12,337 downwards.
ATGAAAGTAAGTATTAATCAGGAGTGTAGATATGTCTAAGTACCTTGTTATTGTCGAATCACCGGCTAAAGCTGAAACAATCAAAAAATTTCTTGGAAAGAACTATGAAGTTATGGCGTCCAACGGGCACGTCAGGGATTTACCAAAGAGCAGGCTTGGTGTAGATGTGGATAATGATTACGAGCCCAAATACATTACGATACGCGGGAAAGGGGAGCTGCTTGCGAAGCTTCGCAAGGCTGCAAAGAAAGCAGATAAAGTGTATCTTGCTACTGACCCGGACCGCGAGGGGGAAGCTATATCGTGGCATCTTCTTGAAGCTCTGCGTCTGGATGGCAGCAAAACGAGCAGGATAACATTTAACGAGATTACGAAGAATGCGGTAAAGCAGTCCATAAAGGAGGCAAGGGACATTGACATGAACCTTGTCGACGCGCAGCAGGTTAGACGAATGCTTGACAGGATGGTTGGATATAAGATAAGCCCGCTTCTCTGGGCGAAAGTAAAAAACGGGCTGAGCGCCGGAAGAGTGCAGTCTGTGGCGCTGCGGCTTATATGCGACAGGGAGAAGGAGATAGACTCCTTTATTCCGAAAGAATACTGGAGCCTGGACGCGCTGTTTGGGGCGCCGGGAGAAAAAAAACCGTTTAAGGCACACTTTTATGGCGACGCCGATGCAAGGATTGAACTTGACAATGAGAAACAGGTAGATGACATTATTGAAAAATTAAAGGATGCCGAGTTCGGGGTAAGCGACGTAAAAGTTTCGGAGAGGGTTAAAAAGTCGCCGAAACCGTTTACGACAAGCACGCTTCAGCAGGAATCGGCGAAAACGCTCAACTTCTCTACGCAAAAGACGATGCGGATAGCGCAGCAGCTGTATGAGGGAGTCAACATAAAGGGATACGGCACTATAGGACTTATAACATATCTGCGTACAGATTCGACGAGGATATCTGAGGAAGCGGACGGCCTTTGCAGGGAGTTCATTTCACAGAACTATGGCGGCGAATATGTAATAAAAGCCGCGGGGGAAGAGAAGAACCGCAGAAAGATACAGGACGCGCATGAGGCTATCAGGCCGACTTACGTTGACCTGACCCCGGTAAAAATAAAGGAACAGCTTTCAAGGGAACAGTTCAGGCTGTATCAGTTGATTTGGAAGAGGTTTGTTGCGAGCAGGATGGAATATGCAAAATATGAGACGACGTCAATAAAAATCGACGGCGGGGGATACAGGTTTACGGCTGTTGCTTCCAAGGTGAAATTTGCAGGATATCTGTCTGTGTATCAGACGGACGAAGACAGGCAAGAATCGGATGTGATTTCATCAAAAATTGAAAAGGGAATGAAGCTTAAAGCCGGTGAATATGAAAAACAGCAGCATTTTACACAGCCGCCGGCACATTTTACGGAGGCGTCGCTCGTAAAGACGCTCGAGGAGCTGGGTATAGGGCGTCCGAGTACTTACGCTCCCACAATCACTACTATTATAGCAAGAAGATATGTAGCCAAGGAGAAGAAGAACCTTTATGTGACCGAACTGGGCGAGATTGTCAATTCTATTATGGTAAGGGAGTTTGCCTCGATAGTGGACGCCAATTTTACCGCTAATCTTGAGGGTCTTTTAGACTGTGTTGAGGAAGGTACGGTCGCGTGGAAAACGGTAGTCCGGAACTTCTATCCCGACCTGGAGGTTGCCGTTGAAAAGGCGGAGAAGGAACTGCAGGAAATAAAAATTGAGGATGAAGTCACAGAAGATATATGCGAAAACTGCGGCAGGAATATGGTTATAAAATACGGCCCGCACGGAAAGTTTCTGGCGTGTCCGGGATTTCCTGACTGCCGCAATACGAAACCTTATTATGAAAAAACGGGCGTCAGCTGTCCCGACTGCGGCGGTGAAATTGTAATTAAGAAGACGCAGAAGGGCAGGAGATATTACGGATGCCTGAACCACCCGGATTGTGATTTTATGTCATGGCAGAAACCATCAGGAAAACTTTGTCCTGAATGCGGTAAGATGATGGTTGAGAAGGGAAATAAACTTGTATGCATGGATAATACATGCGGTTATATGGAAAAAAAGCAAAGCTAACATGTAATTGTTGATACATTTTGTTGAATTTAGCTGTTTATTTTGTTGAATTTAAAAGCCTGTTATGATATACTAAGGAATAGCTTGAACGAACAGGAGCATTAGATATGAGTGTTCAATTGTTGGATAGGACAAGAAAAATCAATAAGTTGTTGCACAATAACACGTCCGGTAAGTTTGTTTTTGATGACATATGTGCAGTTTTAGGCGATGTTTTACAGTCTAATATTATCGTTTTGAGCAAAAAGGGAAAAGTTCTGGGAATATATAACAGGGAAGATGTAGAATGTCTTCAGGAACTTTTGCAAAATCAGGTGGGCAAGCTTATTGATATGACGCTCAATGAACGTTTTCTAAACGTGCTTTCAACTATGGAAAATGTCAATTTGGCAACATTTGGCTTTGAAAGGGCGAGGGAAAAAGGTTACAATGCTATTATAGTCCCTATCGACATATCAGGCGAAAGACTCGGTACGTTATTTATATACAGGGTTAGCAGCGAGTTTACAATTGATGATATAATACTCAGCGAGTATGGAACGACTGTTGTAGGTCTTGAGATGATGCGGTCTGTAAAGGAAGAGGATGCGGAAAATATAAGAAAGAAACAGATAGTAAAGTCCGTTATCGGCACATTGTCATACTCTGAGATAGAAGCAATATCCCATGTCTTTGAGGAGCTTGGCAACACGGAAGGCGTTCTGGTTGCCAGTAAAATTGCAGACAGGGTAGGCATTACCCGTTCGGTAATTGTTAACGCTCTGAGGAAGTTTGAAAGTGCGGGTGTTATAGAATCCCACTCTTCCGGCATGAAAGGTACATATATTAAAATTATTAACGACGCGGTGTTTTCTGAGCTGAGCTTGGAAAAGAAAGAGTGAATGGATTCGGTGTTTTATAAAAGGATTTATGGGAAAGGCAGCTCATGAGTCCTTTGTTTGTGATTAGAATTTAAAGGGGGAGTCAGTATTTATGATAAAGACAGATGCTTTTAATTATGTGAATGTGCTGCAGAAAGCGGCAGATGCATCGTGGTATCGAAACGACGTGCTTGCAAATAATCTTGCAAATGTTGATACGCCGAATTATAAAAGGAAAGACGTTCAGTTTGAAACATATTTGATAACTTCGCTTACAGGCGGAGACTCTCTTGATTCAAATATAGCCAATGCTGATTTGGATGAACTGCAGCCTACTACATATGTTGACCAGTCTAATTTGAGTTACAGGCTTGACGGTAATAATGTTGATATCAATACGGAATCGGCGGAACTGGCAAAAAACCAGCTTAGGTATTATACGTTGCTTGATTCCATGTCGCAGGAGTTTGAAAGGCTTAAGACGGCCATGTCAAAGACTTGATGCAATACTATAAAACGCAGTTGTAATTCTTAGTAAAGTATTTGGAGTTTGCATTTATTTCTTTTAAATAACAGGAGGAATTATTATGTCAGTATTTGGAACAATGAATATCAGCGCTACGGGAATGACGGCGCAGCAGACAAGAATAGACGTTATATCGCAGAATATAGCGAATGTCAATACGACGCGTGATGCCGACGGCAATATATACAAAAGGAAAACGGTTGTTTTCCACGAAAAGGATTTTACAAGTTTTGGAGATGTTCTTGGCGGTGCAACCGCAAACATCGGCAAGGGCGTAAAGGTACAGAAGATTGTTGAAGACAACGAAACTGCCTGCAGGAAAGTGTATGACCCTTCAAACCCTGATTCGGACGACGACGGTTATGTTACATATCCGAATGTCAATACTGTAACAGAGATGACGAACCTTATCGACGCAAGCAGGTCATATGAGGCTAACGTAACTTCGTTTAATGCAACAAAGGCAATGATTCAAAAAGCAATTGAACTTGGAAAATAAGGAGCGGATAGAATATGAATGTAATGGCTGTTAACGGACTTGAAAAGGTTTCAAGATATCCGGATAAGGTTAATAGCGTGACAGATAAATCTTCAAATGTTTCATTCGAAACATTGTTTCAGTCGGCAATGGGACTTGTTAATGAGACGAACGGATTAACTAACAAGGCCGAGGAGGAAGAAATTAAGTTTGCGATGGGAATGTCAGACAGCATTGTTGATTTGCAGGCGGCCCAGAAAAAAGCAAGCCTTTCGCTCCAGTACACGGTTGCAGTCAGGAATACTGTGCTTGATGCATATAAAGAACTGATGAATATGCAGTTCTAATGAATTGTGGATTAACGCGCAGGGGGAATAATTGATGACTGATAGAGTGAATCAGATAAAAGAAAAAATATTGGACATGTTGAAAAAATACACGTTAAAGCAAAAGGTTATTATAGGCTCGCTGCTTGCGGCCATAGTGCTTGCCATTGTTTTAATAAGTTATTTTTCATCAAGGCCCGTATATGTGCAGCTTGCCAAAGTAGATGATGCTAAGGCGGCCAGCGAGATAATTGAGGCGCTTGAGGAACAGAATATAAAGCATAAGTACAGCGCTAATGAGAATTTTACGACTATCGAGGTTGAACAGGGAAGTCTTAGCGACGCGACGCTTCTTATTGAGAGCAGCGACGCGCTCAGCAGCGGAATGACATGGGAAGACGCTCTCGATAATGATATGTCTACGACCACTTCGGAGAAGAGGACAAAGACGAAGCTTGCAATGCAGACGTCTCTGAGAAAGGCGCTTATGCAGTATGAAGGGGTACAGGATGCCTCTGTCATGATATCCATTCCGGAGGAGGACTACACTGTTCTTGCACAGGATAAAGAAACATCGGTTGCGGTTACGCTTACGCTTGACAGTGACGCAAAGATGGGGGTTACAACAGCCAATGCTATGGCTCTTTTCCTTTCAAATTCGGTTGGAAACTCGTCTACGGATAATATAGTGATTACGGATACCGCGGGTAACAAGCTTTTCAGCGGTCTTGATGACAGCGGTCTTGGAGGGGACATTGAGAGCGCTGCCGAATACAAGCTCAAGCTTCAGAACCAGATAGCAAACGACGTTGAAACCGTGCTTTTAAAATGTGGTTTCAGTGACGTTGAAATCGGTTCAAGCAACATAGTGTTTAATATGGATAAGATTACTGAGCTGTATACCGAGTATTCCGTGGCCGAGGGAATGGAACAGGGATATTACGGCCATACATATAATTATAAGTCAATAGGAAACCAGTCGAGCGGGGGAATACCTGGAACCGACCCTAATGACGACGATACCGATACGATGCTTACCGACCAGGGAGGTTCCAATACGCAGGTTACACTTGATAAGGCGGATTACCTTCCTAATGAGAGGCAGACGAACAGTGAATTTGAGGTTGGCGCCGTGAAGCCGGCGGAATCGTCAATTGCGATTGTGTTGACGACATATAATATTGTGCATGAGGAGGCGCTTAGGGAACAGGGACTTCTTGATGATATGACGTTTGAGGAGTACTGCGAGGCCAACAGTGTGAAAACCGAGGCTGACGTGCCTGAGAATATTGTTAATCTTGTCAGTCAGACTACAGGAATTGCGGCAAATAATATTGCCATCTCGGCATACACAATGCCTATGTTCGAGGCGGAAGAAGAATCTGCCGGAGTATTGTCGTCGCAGAATATACTGATGATAGTACTTGCCGTTCTCATTGTGGCGCTGCTTGTATTTGTAGTAATTAAGGGAACTGCTCCAATGGAAGTTACGGAGCTTGAGCCTGAACTCTCTGTTGAGGAGCTTCTCACGGCTACAAAGGAAAATCAGCCGCTTGAGGATATTGAATTTAATGAGAAATCAGAGGCCAGAACTCTTATTGAGAAATTTGTGGATGAAAAACCGGATGCTGTCGCGCAGCTTCTTAGAAACTGGTTCACTGAAGATTGGGGGTAATATAGAATGGCAGGCATGAAGATACAGGATTTGACCGGAGTGCAGAAAGCCGCAGTGCTGCTTATCGTGCTTGGTCCGGAAAAAGCGTCCGAAGTATTCAAACATCTGAAAGAAGACGAGATAGAGATGCTTACCCTTGAAATAGCCAATATAAGAAGCGTGTCTCCTCAGGTTAAGGAGGAGGTTGTTGACGAATTCTATGAAATATGTCTGGCGCAGCAGTATATATTGGAAGGTGGAATTGGTTATGCCAAAGACCTTCTTGAAAAAGCGCTTGGCGCTGAGAAAGCAAATGAGGTTATTGGAAAGCTTACCGCTTCGCTGCAGGTTCGCCCGTTCGAGTTTGTGCGAAAGACGGATGCAAGCCAGCTTTTGAACTTCATACAGGAGGAGCACCCTCAGACAATTGCACTTATATTGTCATATTTGTCCGCATCGCAGGCGGCCGTAATTATAGGAGGTCTTGCGCCGGATAAGCAGACAGACGTTGCAAAGCGTATAGCGCAGATGGACAGAACCTCGCCGGATGTAATTACCGAAGTGGAGAATATTCTCGAACAGAAGCTCGCGTCGCTTGTTAATCAGGATTACACTATTGTGGGCGGTGTAGATTCGATTGTGGATATACTTAACACCGTGGACAGAGGAACAGAGAAGCATATTATGGAAACGCTTGAAATTGAAGAACCTGAACTTGCTGATGAAATCAGGAAGAAGATGTTCGTATTCGAAGATATTCTTTCGCTTGACGACAGGTCGATTCAGAGAGTTCTCAGGGAGGTTGACAATAACGAGCTTGCTATTGCGCTTAAGGCTTCGAACGACGATGTTAAGGATGTTATATTTAATAACCTTTCAAAACGTCTTGCAACTATGATTAAGGAAGATATGGACTTCATGGGTCCTGTTCGTATGAAGGACGTTGAGGACGCTCAGCAGAAGATTGTTAATATAATCAGAAAACTTGAAGATAGCGGTGAGATTATTATCTCCAGAGGCGGAGGTGACGAGATAGTTGTCTAATGTCATTAAGCCCGTGTATTTTAATGTGGACAGAACATCGAAAAAAGTTATTGAGACGGACCATATATTAAAAGAACTGCCCGAATTCTCTGAGAAGAAAGAAATGCCGGAAGGCTTTGAGTTTGTACCCGGAATCAATGTAATTAATATAGATGACATTATAGAGGAACAGAAAAACAATGTAGAGATTAATGCATCGGGTATTATTGCGGATGCGAGGAGTCAGGCTGAAAGAATTCTTGAGGAGGCTAGGGCCGAGGCCGAAAAGATAAAGAGCGCTGCCGGCGAAGAAGGATATAATAATGGTTATAACGACGGTCTCGCCAAGGCGTCTGAAGAACTTGCGGCTATGAAACAGGAGCTGTCGGACAGGGAAGCTGTCATGCAGCAGGAATATAATGATATTATCAATGAGATAGAGCCGCAGTTTGCAGTTATTATGGGTGAATTGATTGAAAAGATAACGGGTGTTGTAATAGAAGGGACAGACGTCCTGCACTATCTTATTGACAGAACCGTGAAAGATATGCCCGTATCGGATGCGTATTACGTGCATATTAGTCCGGATGATTTTGCAGCGCTTGCCCCGTATAAGGAAAAACTGGAGGAATGCGTTCCGGAGGGCGCTATATTTGACATTGTAGAAGATGCAGCCCTTACAAGGAACAAATGTGTTGTCGAGACTTCGACGCACATGATTGACTGCAGTCTTGACACGCAGCTTATGAATCTGAAACAGGAGCTGCGTTTATTATCTATTAGTTAAAGGTGGTCATTCAGTTTGCAACAAGTAATTATGATGGATAAATATCGTCAGTTAGTTAACCGTACATATGGGACGCGGCTCGGCAAGGTAGTCAAGGTTGTCGGGCTCACGGTAGAGTCGATTGGCCCTGCTGCAAAACTTAATGATTTGTGTCATATTATATCTTTAGACGGAAGCCAGACGGTAGAGGCCGAGGTTATCGGCTTTCGTGATGACAGGGTACTGCTGATGCCTTTTGGACATACGACGGGAGTAGGACCGGGAAGCCGCGTAGAGAATACGGGTGAGCCTCTCAAGGTGTCCGTAAGTGACGAGCTTCTTGGCAAGACGCTTGACGGGCTGGGTAATCCCATTGACGGTACGGTCATCAATACTTCGGAATATTATTCGGTGGAAGAGTCGCCTCCGGACCCAATGAGCAGACAACTTATAGAAAAGGAATTAGCGCTTGGCGTTAAAGCCGTGGACGGCCTTATTACAATTGGAAAAGGCCAGCGTATAGGGATATTTGCGGGAAGCGGAGTTGGAAAAAGCACGCTTATGGGAATGTTTGCCAGAAATACTAAGGCAGACATTAATGTCATAGCCCTGATTGGGGAGCGTGGCAGGGAGGTGCGCGAGTTTATAGAGCGCGACCTTGGACCCGAGGGAATGTCCCGCTCTGTTGTAGTTGTGGCAACATCGGATAAGCCTGCCCTTATAAGGAATAAGGCCGCGAAAACTGCAACCGCGATTGCGGAATATTTCAGGGACAAGGGTAAGGACGTCCTGCTTATGATGGATAATCTTACAAGATTTTCGATGGCGCAGAGGGAAATAGGCCTTGCATCCGGTGAACCGCCCGTTACGAGGGGGTATCCGCCGAGCGTGTATGCGGAGATGCCGAAACTGCTTGAGAGGGCCGGCAATGGAAAAAAAGGTTCCATTACGGGCATATATGCGGTGCTGGTTGACGGCGATGACTTCAACGAGCCGATTTCCGATACGGCAAGGGGTATTCTTGACGGACATATTGTTTTGTCAAGAAAGATGGCGCAGAAGAACCATTATCCCGCAATCGACGTGCTTCAGAGCATATCACGTGTCATGTCCTCGATAGCTTCCGACAACCACAAGAAAAACGCGGGCATTATGAGGGAGGTTCTGGCTTCCTATAATGACGCTGAGGATTTGATTAACATAGGCGCATACAAGGCGGGTTCGAATCCCAAAATAGATTACGCAATAAGCAAAATTGACGAAGTCAATGCATTTTTGTGCCAGCAGACATACGAAAAAGTCGGTTTTGACGAATCTGTAAGCCAGATGAATGCGATATTTGCCGAGTGACCGGTTATGGGAGATGGTTAGATGTCAAAGTTTGTGTTCAGGCTCGATAATATACTGAGCCTGAAAGAAAAAGTGGAAGAACAGGAAAAAATTAATTTTGGCAATGCCCAGGCCGCTCTCGACGAAGCTATAGATATATATGAGGAGCTTCTTGAGAGAAGGGACGGAGCAGAGGATAATCTCAGGAACATGCTGAAAGAGTGCGGCTCAGTGCTTGACATAAGGCAGGCGGAAAGCGCCGTCAGCATAATAAAGATGTATTGCCGTACACAGCTAATGAAAGTCAGGCAGGAGGAACGAAACGTTGAAGAGGCCAGAATTAAACTTGAAGAGGCAATGACAGAGCGTAAGACGTATGAGAAACTAAAAGAAAATGAATTTGAAAGATACAAGCAGGAAATGCAGAAAAAAGAAAGTCTGGAGATTGACGAGCTTGTTAGTTATAAATATTCTCCAAATACAATATCAGAGGTGAGATAATTGGCAAAAGAAGATAAAGAGAAAAAAGAAGGCGGCGGAATTGTATCAGCTGTTATTGTACTTGTAATAGTGTTTGTGTGGCTTGCTATATTTGCGGCTCTTATTAAGTTTGACGTGGGAGGGTTTGGAAGCGATATACTATACCCTGTCCTTAAGGATGTTCCTATCGTTAATAAGATTTTGCCGGATGTACAGGAAGACGATTCGCAGGGTGTGAACAATAATGGGAAATATACAACCCTTGCACAGGCTATTGCGCGTATTAACGAACTAGAAAACATACTGGCCTCCCAGGGAAGTAACACGGCGGCCAATGCGGATTACATAGAACAGCTTGAACAGGAAGTGAGCAACCTGAAGGTGTACCGCGACAGTCAGGAGGCGTTCGAACAGAGAGTGCTTGCATTTGACAATGAAGTTGTATTTGGCAATAACTCGCCGGATATAGAGGAATATAAGAAGTATTATGAAGAGATATCCCCTGAGAATGCCGAAAAGATATATGCCCAGGTTGTTGAACAGTACCAGTATGACGCAAGGGTAAAAGCGCAGGCCGACACATACGGCAAGATGGAGCCTGCGGACGCGGCGCGAATTCTTTCCGGCATGACTGCGGGTGACTTAGACCTCGTGGCCGGGATACTGAGCGGTATGAGTTCGTCAAAGAGTTCGCTCATTCTCGCCGAAATGGAGGCGGAAACAGCCGCGCAGATAACGAAAAAAATGACATATACAAACTGATTTAGTTGTTATTCACAAAATCATAAATGTGTTAAATGTTTGTTAAAAATAAGTTTTTGGCTAAAGTTTTATATAAGACTTGCCGATATAATGCATGTATTAAGTATATTTTAATATATATGTATGAAAGGAGGGGGGAGAATGACGGCTCAGGGAGTTGTTACGGGAAAAGGTTTTGTCAGTTTTGCAGAATCGGGAACTTCGGGTTCTTCACGGATTGAGCGTTCGGGCAGCGCGAAATCTTTTGACAAGTATATGAGCGGAAAGAATGGCGTGGACAGTAATACAAAGTCGGATGCGGCGCCTGGAAACCGCGGCGGAATTAATAAGTTTGTCGCCACGGATAAAGTTCCGGCTCAGAAGGATTCTTTTACGCCAGATGAATTAAACGCCATGAATGAAGATGTGAATGTGATTCAGGTTGCATTCATGGATGGAAAGCTTACGGTTTCCATTGTCACGGAGGCTGACGGCGAAGAGTTGAATCCATACGCTGTGGATATTGACGAGCTGCTCAGGCAGATTAAAGAGTATCTTGGCGGCAGGATGGACATATCTGAAAAAGAGATTGAGAGAGCATTTTATGAGTGCGGGCTCAATGCGTTTTCGTTACTGCAGATGAATAACCTGCAGCAGTTTTTTGTCAAACTTAACGGAATGGAAGACTTTTCTGAAGTGTTGACTGACAGTACATTGTCGGATGCATGGAACAGTCTTGTCAACGACATGTCCAAGCTAAGGCTTATGCTTGGCGAAGGTGTTACGGCTGATGCTTCGGTTATTGGTAAATTGTCTGAGAATGGCAATGTTTTTGAGGCAGTCCGCAAATATCTTGCACAAATGTCGAACACCGGGGACTCGCAGATTTCCGAAAATGTCAATGTAACTGAGGAGGCTCTGCAGGGCTCCATGATTGACGGTAATGTGCAGATGAATGCGGCTGACAGCGGATTCGGCGACTCTGAACTTGGTGCGGGAGTAGAAAGTGATAACCGCGGGCAGTCCGCTGCTTTTAACGAAAGCCTGTTTGAAACATTTATTAACAATATACAGGAGAGCGTTGCCGATTCGGATAAGTTTGACCAAAGCCAGATACGCCAGATAAGAGATATTGCTTTCCAGATAGTCGAGGGCGTTAAGGCGAATGTTAAGGCGGATACTTCGTCGCTTGAAATTCAGCTTAATCCTGAAGCTTTAGGTAAGGTTCATGTTGCGCTTGAACTTAAGGATGGAATTGCAACCGCTAATTTTATTGTCAGGAACGAAATGGCGAGAATTGCGGTGGAAAGCCAGCTTCAGACGCTTAAAGACACATTCGAGGAACAGGGGCTAAAAGTTGAGGCTGTTTCGGTAACTGTATCTGATTTCTCGTTTGAACAGAGAAGACAGACCTTTTCGGAAAAGGAAGAAGAACGAGGCGGCAGAACCGGTAAGAGGCGTTCGGTTGTTAACACGTTGGATTCAGTCGAAGAAGACGCGGCGCAAGTTGAAGAAACCAAAGAAGCGCAGCCGGGACAGATGGAACATGGTATTAATATAACTGCATAGAAAGGAGGATGTATTATGGCGTTTTCAGCATCAGATGTCAACTCCATTGTAAATGGAAAATATGTTGACGCGTCTTCACAGGAGACGGAAGCAAAAAAAAGTAAAGACAACACGCTTGGAAAAGAGGCGTTTTTGCAGCTGCTTGTCACACAGATGAAGTATCAGGACCCGTTGAATCCGGCGGATGATACCGATTTTATTGCACAGCTTGCACAGTTCTCGTCGTTAGAGCAGCTTCAGAACCTTAACCAGTCGTTTTCAGATACCGGCGCCCTTAATATGGTAGGAAAGACCGCTACTGTAAAATGGGAGGATTCAGACGGCAGGGAGCGCACTGTTACCGGCGTTGTAGATTTTGTTACAAAGCAGGGCAGTAAGATGAAGGTTAGTATTGGCGGAAAACTCTACGACGCGGAGGACGTATCTTCAATATATGACGATATGTACATTGTGTCAAAGAAACTGCCGACCGTACAGGAACAGAATG
>JAAVXK010000131.1 GCA_022790615.1 Lachnospiraceae bacterium | reverse complement strand
TTCTTTTAGTATACCACACTATTACAAACAAGTACATACAAAAACAAAAAATTTGACAAAAAAAATACAGGCATTACAAGGCCTGCAAGGTATTTTTCCCTTATTCAACTGTCAAACTCCCGACATTTCAGGGATGTAATATATGACTCCATCGACATGTGAATGACGACGGCCTAATATTGCACGCCATACCTTAAAGCCTGCATTTCCGTGTCTTGCTAAACACTATGAGATGTGCTATAATTCTAGTGTTTTAAACAAAATTAACACTTTACAATACAAAGCTTAGGAAAGGTATGGGATATGAAAAAAAAGAAAGTTACGGGAGTTTTAAAGACCCATCTCATATGGCCTTTAATTCTTCTGCCATTGTTAGCAGCAATGACTATCCAGATGTATTCAGTCAGCATAAACTCCGGACATCTTGCCGCCATATACCTTTCAATATATGCGGTAATTTCATTATTTTTGTATAACTTCAAACGGTCCGCGGTTATGTCGAACATGATAAACTACGCGCTTGATTACAATCTTACACAGAAACATATGCTCAAAGAGCTTGACGTTCCGTATGCCAATCTGGATACGTCCGGCAATATCCTGTGGGCAAACGACGCCTTTACCTGTGCTACAGATTACAAATTAGCCGCATCGCGCTCAATATCGTCGGTAATACCTGAGCTTACCAAAGATGCCTTTCCCACCATGAATACCGACGATACGCACAATGATATACCATGCAGCGAAACGGAAATTAAGCTGAACGGACGATATTACAGGGCGCTGCTAAAGCGAATATGCATACACGACTTTGACTTTGCCAACGACGAGGATAATATTTCGCTGTTTGAAGGCAGCGACACGTATATTGCGCTTTATCTGTATGATGAAACCGAATTAAAGGAATACATCTCAAAGATAGAGGACGAAGACATTGTCATGGGACTTTTGTATATTGACAATTACGAGGAGTCCCTCTCAAACTGCGACGAGATGCAGCGCTCGCTCTTAATGGCGCTTGTCGAAAGACAGATTGCCAAACAGCTCCAGCTGCTTGACGGCATATACCGCAAAATGGAGAAGGACAGATATTTCTTCATTTTTCAGAAAAAATACCTGAATATAGCTGAAAGCAACAAGTTTTCAATATTAGAAGAAGTACGGAACGTAAAAGTTGGAAATGACAATACCCATGTAACAATAAGCATCGGTATAGGACTCCACGCGGAATCCTACTCAAAACGCTACGAATATGCCCACACCGCGATTGACCTCGCACTGGGACGCGGCGGTAATCAGGCTGTAGTAAAGGACGGCGAGGACATCTTCTACTATGGGGGCAAAAGCGTCCAGAAAGAAAGCAATACCAGGGTTCGGGCACGCGTCAAGGCACATGCGCTTAATGAACTTATACTTACAAGCGATCAGGTATTCATAATGGGTCACAAAAACGCAGACATAGACTGTTTCGGCGCGTCTGTTGGAATATACCGCATCGCAAGGGCGCTTGAACATCACGCACAAATTGTCATAAACCGCGAGGACTGCCAGTCCATTGACGCAGCGATTGACAGATTCACGTCCAACTCATATTATGACAATTTCCTTATAAGCGGCGACGAGGCGCTGAGAACCGTAACAAGGAACTCACTGCTTGTAATAGTCGACGTGAACCTTGCCCATCTTACACAGTGTCCCGAGCTCCTTACGAGAACTGACAATATTGTCGTTATCGACCATCACAGACAGAACGGACAGCGCATTGAGAATCAGACGCTTTCCTATATTGAGCCGTTTTCTTCCTCAGCGTCCGAGATGGTTACCGAATTCTTCCAGTATATTAACGACGGAATCAAACCTCGTCCTATTGAGGCCGACACATTATATTCAGGTATTATGGTTGACACAAACAACTTCTCGGTACAAACAAATGTAAGGACATTTGAGGCGGTTGCATACCTCAAGCGTAACGGCGCGGACATTACCCGAATCAGAAAAATGTTCCGAAGCAATCCCGCGGAATATCTTTTGCGGGCCCAGGCCATAAGCCGGGCAGAAATATTTGAATATTCGTATGCTATAACAACCCTCCAGGCGGATAACACGTCGCTTATCACACCGGCAACGGGAGCAAAAGTCGCTAATTCGCTTTTGGAAATGGACAATATAAAAGCGTCGTTCGTATGCTTTCCATACAAGTCGCAGATATATGTTAACGCCCGCTCTATAGATGACGTCAACGTACAGATTATTATGGAAAAACTCGGAGGTGGCGGACATCTTTCCGCCGCCGCCGCACAGCTTGACTGCTCTGTTGAAGACGCCGTGCATAAAATAAAGGAAACTTTGAAAACAATGTTAAAGGATGGTGACATATAATGAAAGTAATATTATTGGAAGATGTAAAATCTCTTGGTAAAAAAGGGGAAATAATTGACGCAAACGACGGTTACGCGCGCAATTTTTTATTTAAAAAGAAACTCGGCATCGAGGCAACCCCCAAAAACCTCAACGACCTTAAGTTAAAAAACGCACATGATGAAAAACGCCGGCAGGAACTATTTAAGGAAGCCAGCGCTATGGCAGAATCGTTAAAGGACAAGTCAATACGTATTTCCATAAAGACAGGCGGCAGCGGAAAAGCGTTTGGCGCAGTCTCCGGTAAGGAAATAGCGGCCGAGATGAAGACCCAGTTAGGTATCGAAATCGATAAGAAAAAGTTAATAATGGACGCACCGTTAAAACATGAGGGTACATTTGACGTACCAATCAAGTTACACTCAAAAGTAACGGGTTCCATTAAAGTAATTATCGAAGGAAAGGATTAACATATACGATGGACGAGGCCGTAATAAAACGAACGCTCCCACACAGCTTAATTGCCGAACAATCCGTGATAGGAGCCATGCTTATAGATAACGACACTATAACGGCAGCTTCGGAAATACTTACATCCGAGGATTTTTACCAGCACCAGTATGGGCTTATTTTTGATGCGATTGTCTCGCTGCACAACTCTGACATGTCGGCCGATATTATTACCGTACAGAACAGATTAAAGGAAAGCAACGTATCGCCCGAACTGTACAGCATTGAATTTATAAGCAATATAGTGGCTTCCGTTCCAACCTCGGCCAACATACGTTCATACGCCAACATAGTATATGAAAAGTCAATTCTCAGAAAAACAATTAAGGCGGGCGAATCCATCGCCGCCAAATGTTATCAGGACTCTGAACCGGTTGAGGACATTATCGACTATTCTGAAAAAAGCATCTTTAAGATATCGCAGGAATCCAGGCGCACAGGAGATTTTGTAAAAATATCCGACGCCGTCGCAAGGACGTTTGAGAGCATTCAGGCCGCCTCGAAATCAAAAGGAAATGTAACAGGCATACGGACCGGCTTCACAGACCTTGATTTCAAAACAGCCGGTCTGCAGCAGTCAGACCTTATCCTTGTCGCCGCGCGCCCCGCCATGGGCAAAACCGCGTTTGCGTTAAGCCTTGCAGAATATGTAGCCGTAAAATCAAAGGTTCCCACAGCCATATTCAGTCTTGAGATGTCGGATGTGCAGCTTGTAAAACGTATTATGGCCATAGACGCCAACGTTGACCTTCACTCCATTATGGTCGGCGACTTAACCGATACCGAGCTCGTTTCCCTGGTAGACAGCATGCAGAACATTGCCGACTCGAAGCTGTTTCTCGTCGATAACGTGTCCGGAATCACTCTGAACGACATATGCTCAAAATGCCGTAAATTAAAGCTTGAACAAAACCTCGGACTTGTGATAATCGATTACCTTCAGCTTATACAGGGTAATTCACGTCAGGAGTCCAGGCAGCAGGAAATATCCACCATATCGCGAACCCTCAAGGCGCTTGCAAGGGAACTAAACATTCCGGTAATTGCCCTCTCCCAGCTGAACCGCGGGGTAGAGAGCCGCGATGACAAACGCCCTAAGCTTTCAGATTTAAGGGAATCCGGCGCGATTGAACAGGACGCCGATATCGTTATGTTTCTGTACCGCGACGAGGTATATAACGAGGGTGAGGACAATAAAGGTAAGGCGGAACTTATTATAGGCAAACACCGAAACGGTGAGATTGGCACAATCAATCTTGCATGGATTGGCAAATATACAAAATATGCCAATGCTGAATACAGCTCGTCAGCCCCATCCCATTCCCCGAATGAGTAAAAAGCATATATCCGATGTTGCTTTCTGTCATAAAATATATCATTATGTAAATGAATTATTGTTAATAATCCGGTATATATATTGCATATAATAGTAGGTATGTTACACTGAAAATGCCTTGGAAATTTTTAGCATTTAGGAGGTTTTTTCTATGAAACATGCATATTCCATATCTGACGCATCGAAACTGCTTCAGGTTGAATCACACGTTCTGCGTTATTGGGAGGAAGAACTCGATCTTTCAATCCCGCGAAATGAACACGGACACAGGTATTACCGTGAAACTGACATCAATACATTCCTGTACATAAAGGAACTAAAGGATAACGGACTCTCACTTCAGGAGATAAGACAGAAACTTTCAGACAGAGGTTACAACACACCGGAGCCGTCCTCCGGCAAATCATCAAAATCATACTCCGGGAACAAAAAAGAACTTGCAAAAAGCGCCATATCTTTCAGCCGTATCGAACAGGCAGGCAGAGAGGACAAGCTTGACCGTTTCCGTGAGATTATGAACTCAATAATCAACAGCGCCATATCTGCCAACAACGAACAGCTTGTCCAGTCCATATCCGATACGACGTCCGAGCGTTTGATGAAAGAAATGAATTATCTTATACGGACTCTTGACGAGGATGAGGAGACACGCTTTAAGCAAATTGAGGCCGCAATCACCGCGGCGCTGGGGGCAAAAAATGAAATTGCCTCATCAAAAAACAAAAAGCCGGGAAAAAAGAAATTATTTTCACACAAAAAATAGCGCCATCTTTTTGTTACAATTTTTACCAATATTAATCACATTTTTATTGTCATTTTCTATTGCATACAAGAGCTAATAATGATATAATATATGTGCCTATCTAAAAGATGGCGATTACTATTATTCATTTATATGCAAGGAGGAATAAAAAATGAGATCAGGCAAAATGTTTAAAGCAATAACTTCTTTTGCTTTGGTTGCAGCAATGGTTGTTCCTGCTATAGCTGTTTCACCTGCTACGGCAGACGCGAAAGCAAAATTCAGCGCAAGCAGCGCATTACTTGCAACAGGACAGAAAAAAAGCGTTTCAGTTAAGGGCGCTGCCAAGAAATCAACATTTTCTTGGAAATCCAGCAACAAAAAGGTTGCTACTATCAAAAAAGGTAAGAAAAGCAAAGCTACTATCACAGCAAAAGCTGCCGGTACTGCAAAAATTACCTGCGTAGTTAAGAAAGGTAAGAAGAAATCTACTGTAAGCGGACTTACAATTAAAGTTCGCCAGAAGATTACGTCATTCGCAATGCAGAACAAGGACAGCAAAGCATGTACATCACAGACTATCAAAACGGGCGAGAAGTTCGAACTCAAGGGAGCTATTAACAACAACAAGTCTGGAAGCACAACAAACCAGACAGTAAAATGGACGTCAAGCGACACAAAGATTGCAAAGGTAACCAAGAAGAACAGCAATTCTGCTACAGTTACCGGTGTTTCGGCAGGAACCGCTACAATTACGGCAAAGGTTGCGCCTAAGTCAAAGACAGAGAGCAAGGAAGTAACGTGTAAGATTACGGTATCCAAGGAAAAAGAGGATCCAAAGAAAGATGACAAAAAAGATGATCCTAAAGCAACTCCTACGCCTGCACCGCTTCTTCCTGCAGGAACTTTATACAAGCAGAAATATAACGTAACTAGATGGTACAATCCTGCAACAGCAGCACAGTCTCCTACAAAACATTCACATGACGGATACAAGAACAACAACTTTGCTATCTGGATGGTAGGTTTCTTTGATAACCAGTACTCAACAGACGAGGAAGCTTACAGGGCATATGGTCCTGACCTGAAGAATGCGTCAAATGCACAGTATAAAGACGGTCATGACTTCAGAGGTGAAGAACTCAGGGTTAAGGGTGATTTCAGTTATGAAGGTACGAATCAGAAAACGATTCTCTTCCAGATTAACTATACAAAACCGCTTGACTATCCAATCCTGTACAAGTGGGAGGATGGTTCTTCCAAGCTTGACAAAGCGCCTCAGGCAGAACGCAACAATGTTAAGAACAACATTAAGGCTTCCGGATATGGCAAATACGGAGCAGAATCACTTAAGCCTGGCGAAACAGGTAAGTTAGATATTAACTTTACGATTCCTAAAGATGCAATAAACGGAGATAAAGACGAGGCTACAGGTGAGAACTATGGTATTTACCTCTACTTCCCTAACAGGCCGGACGGCGTTCTTGCATACAGGGGAGACAATACGTTCCACTTCAAGAACTTCTCAATCACTTACTAATTTTGAAAGGCATCTGTTAATGCCGTAAAACATTTGAATTATTATGTTTATTTACAATAACGGGGCGTCCTGCTCCGTTATTGTTGTATATAAGAAAGGTAAAAGGTATGAAGATAGTTTTTATGGAAGCCGAAACACTCGGTGAAGATGTTGATTTATCCCATTTCAGCGAACTTGGCGAAGTCGAACTCTATACCAGGGGACAGACCGCTGCTGAAAATGCTGAAAGAATACACGACGCGGATATAATAGTTGTGAACAAACTTCCGATGGATAAAGATATTCTCGATGGCGCAAAACATTTAAAGATGATAGCGTTATCAGCAACAGGCACGAACAATGTTAATTTTGAATACACAAAAAGCCGGGGTATCATAGTAAAAAATGTAAAGGGCTACTCCACACAATCCGTTGTACAGCATACTTTCGCAATGCTGTTTTATCTTTACGAAAAACTTCCGAAGTACGATAGTTTTGTAAAAAACGGGCATTACGGCAGATATCATATGTTCTCATGCTTTACTCCCTATTTTCACGAATTATCAGGTAAGACATGGGGAGTTATCGGTCTTGGCGCTATCGGACGCGGAGTAGCAGACGTGGCAAAGGCTTTTGGCTGTAACGTTATATACTATTCCACTTCCGGCAATAATAACACTTCCGGTTACAACAGGGTCAGTCTGGATACCCTTCTTGAGAACTCCGACATTATTTCACTGCACTGTGCGCTGACCGAATCTACCGCCAATATAATCAATTATTCAACGCTGCATAAAATGAAGCCGGACGCCGTACTGTTAAACTTGGGCCGTGGACCGCTTGTAAACGAATCAGAACTTGCCGATTCTCTTGACGATGGGATAATCGCCGCCGCCGGCCTTGATGTATTATGCACCGAACCAATAGAAAATGATAACCCGCTTCTAAAAATAAAAGACACAGACAGGCTCCTCATAACCCCGCATATGGCGTGGGGGACAATAGAGGCAAGAACCCGCTGTGTCAGGGAAGTATACAACAATATAAAAGAATATATCACTTCCATTTAATTTTTGAATATTTCATGGCGCATATCCTGTCCATCTTACGTGAACAGCCCGATATTGCCGCAGATTCAAACGATACATACAAATGACCGCCCTTATACGCAATGCCTTCAATCATAGGAGGCATTGTTAATATCCCGGCGCATTTCTTAGCTTTAATATAACTGCCCGAACCTTTCCAATCCGGCTTATACAACATAAGCTGCGAAACATAATACTTACTCTTTTTTGCGCTAACCTGATTGGAGCAGGAAACAATCATCCTACCATTTTTTAAAAACAGTACGTCCTGCGTTCTTGAAGGTATTTTCATACTGCCGTCTTTTTTGAGAACAGGGGCCGCGCTTTTCTTACCGGATATTGTATAACTGTACATCTTGGATGAAGACGTTTCCTTGTGTTCTCCTATCCAAAGCTTCTTTTTATAATATGTCACAAATGACGCCTGGGTTTTAACCGGACATGTTGTTTTATATAGTACCGGCGAAGAATCCTCTCCTGATTTTACCGCGGCCTCAACATCCATAATTGTAAAACAGCTTACCGACTTTCCGGTCGATATCCATATATTGACTCCGTCATAAGCCATTCCACCGGCATGATAATAATCAGGAAGCGACAGTGTACATATATATTTTCTGGTATCCTTATCCATAACATACACGACCGAGGTTTCTTCCGAAATTGCATCGTATGCCGATACAAGCATATAATCGCCTGCAAAACATATTGCCTGTGAAACCATATATGTTGAGCCAAATCCAATATTATTTGTCATCTTGATACCGGGTATTACATAACTTTTTCCAAGATTCAGACATTTTGAAAAATCCGTATATTTTTTATAGACATTGGACTTTTTAAGCTTTGAAATTTTACTGTAAACAGCGGCTTTCGACTGCGTCGCTATAGTTCCGACAACCGTCACCGCTATCTCATTTGATTCCTCAGCCTTATACTCAACTCCATTATATGTTTTATACGGAATTATCATATAGCGGTATACTGCGTCATTCACAAGCCCGGTGTGTGTGTATTCGGTAGTCTCTATATTATTAATTCTTGCAACTTCAACAAGCTGGCCAAAAGCATCCCTTATATAGAGAATATATCCATCTCCCGCGTCTACCTTATTCCATCTTATCCTTGCCCTGTAAGCTCCTCCCTTAAACTGCTTTATATATGCGGCGGTCGGCGGCGTACAGGTTACCAGGGAAGTCTCCTCAGCTGACTTTGCCTCGGTATCGGGAACAACCGCATATATTTTGTAAGTATACGGCGTTGCCGGGGATGCCTTGGCATCGGTATATGAATTGCCTGTAACAGTGGCGACATTTTCATACAACGTACTACCCTCGGCGCATCTTGTAATCTTATAGGAACAGTCAGGCGAAAGCAGATTCCATGTAAGATTAACCGAATTCGCCGTCGTTTTGGTTACTGCAAATCCGGTAACATTATCCGGAACAGTCGCACATGGCAGCATATCCGAAAACATCGAATATATCTTTTCATCTTCCACCGTGATATACGCCCTGACAAGTACGGAAAGCTTCTGTCCGCTTTTCATATCCTCAAATCTGAATGTTGTTTTTTCAGTCTCATCCACCTTGTCATAACCGTTTGTCACATTATTAAACTTCCAAATCTCATACTTTTCAGCCTTCTTAACCTCATCCCACTTTATAGTAATCTCTTTATTACTAAAGCTTTCACATTTCAGGTTCATTACCCTCTCATTCTGAAACAACAGGGCGTCAACATCGTCCCCGCTTTCATTTCCGCCTTCCGTCTCATCCGCATAAACCGTCACGGAATGAAAGCCAGCCAACGAAAAAGCAATCATAAAAAATACAATCACACCTACAGTCCTTACACTTTTTCTTAATACATCGTACGTCATCTTATGTCTCCTTACTTACAGAAAATTCAAGTCATCGCAAAACACATAACATAAATTTCACGAATGTTCCATAACATCAGATATTTTTTTTAAAATATGGTATAATATCGAAAGATATTATACCTGCACCGGTTCGCGTCCGACCAAAGGGAGGACAAATTCAATGGCGAACCGTGTGCATCCGGCGGTGGCCGCCATGTCCGAAAGACATGGTATAATGTCCACGAAAGCCATTGGCTTTCAAATAAGCACTGCTTGCATGGAACTAAAACCTTTGTACAGGCTAACATCAAATTATAATAAAAACATGGCAGGAATTAACAAAATGAAAAAAAATCTTATTTCTAAAATAGAGGACTTGTCAATCAATGCATGGCCGTCATTCAAAATTGAACTGTATGACAACTGGCTTATCCGGTTTTCGCACCAGTATACGCTTCGGACTAACTGTGTCGAGCAGCTCGGCCCTTCCACAATTGCGCTCTCAGAAAAGATAGATTATTGCGAGAGCATATACACTGATTATAATTCACCCTGCACATTTAAAATAACCCCTCTCATAACCGGGAATTTTGACAGCCTGCTTGCTGAAAGGGGATATAGCCGCTTAAATGAAACGAACGTAATGACAATGCCGCTGAAAGGCCGGTCTTTTCATGCCGGGTCAGGAATTCATGTTGAACTATCCGACACCATAACAAATGACTGGATTTTCGGAGTATTCAGGCTGAATAATGTCACAAACCCGATTCACCATGAGATTGTTCCCAACATGTTCAAGGCAATTCCGAAAAAAACCATTGTCGCAAAAATCATGCATGACGGACAAATGGCGGCATCGGGCCTTGGAATTCTCGACCGCAATGACCTGGGACTGTATGCAATCTATACGCATGTCAGTTATAGGGGACGCGGATATGCACGCGCAATATGCAATACCATTCTCAACAAAGGAAAGAGTCTGGGAGCCGCACACTCTTACCTTCAGGTATTAAAAAACAACCCTCCCGCCATTCACTTGTATGAAAGCCTCGGATATAACGCCCAATATTCATACTGGTTCAGACAAAAATAACGTTTTTAAATACGGCATGCATAGGACCGTTGCTCGCGGTAATAAAAAATATAAAAAGAGGTATACTATTATGAACA
The DNA here is from genome assembly GCA_022790615.1 of Lachnospiraceae bacterium. GTDB lineage: Bacteria > Bacillota > Clostridia > Lachnospirales > Lachnospiraceae > V9D3004. The sequence goes on along the minus strand of JAAVXK010000131.1, from coordinate 13,954 downwards.
CATTATCGTCATCAAATACAAATAGTTTTAAATTCACAATTCTTGTAAAATATAAAAAACTTGCTGTATTTTCATCAATAATTCTAATTGCATGTATATTATCTGTACTCCCCGGCCGTATCATACATGCAAATAATAACTCTGATTTATACACATGCGGAGAATACTCGGCAAACATTCCTGAAAGCTTCACTGTCGACGCCGAGACTCTTCAGGATTACACTTCATTTTATGGAGACTCGGTTACGATTGGCGTCCGAGTTACCGACAACACGACCGGAGAAAATATAACAACCTTTACAGAAACGGAAATAAGGAATATTGCTACAGAAACACTGTCGGCGCTTATGGCGCAGGCCGGCGAGGGAATTAACATAAAAGAACATTCCATCACAACATTTTCTGACAGGGAATATCCGGCTCTGTATATCTCATTTGCCGGCAGTACCGAACTAGATGACAGCGTATATATGGAAGAATACATAATTACTACCGTCAGCTATAAATATACAATCGTGTTCTCCGCAGATAACAAAGAATTACTTGATACCGATGACGTCAGATTATTCATGAATAGTTTTACAACCACAGAGGCCCCGTTAAGGCAGGTCATTCCTGCCGACAACGGAACCCTTAATGTTATTCTGGCCTTATGCGCGGCCACTGTCGTTCTATTTTTAATCGCCACCATATTGATAATACGCAAGCGTCAAAAATAATTTTAGGGGATTGCCCTGCTACTCCATCAGTTTAATAGAATTGATAACAGGCTGATTCTCCGCAAGGGTCGTTCCGTTATCATCTTCTACTTTGACCTTATCACATATGGCGTCGACTACTTCCATTCCCTCGGTTACGGTACCGAAAGCGGCATACTCGCCGTCAAGGAACGCGCTGTCAGCATGCACTATAAAAAACTGCGACGAAGCGCTGTCATTCTCCATTGACCTTGCCATTGAAAGAACTCCCCTCTTGTGGGATATGTTGTTTTCGACTCCGTTAGATGAGAATTCTCCCTTTATATTCTTATCCGAACCTCCCGTTCCGTCACCCTTAGGGTCTCCGCCCTGAATCATAAAACCCTTTATTATCCTGTGGAACGTAAGACCGTCATAAAAACCATCCTTCACAAGGTTAACAAAATTAGTAACCGTTATAGGAGCAGCGTCGGCATCAAGTTCGGCCTTAATCACACCGTAATCCCTTATATCAATCTCAATATTATATTTGCCCGAAAGCGTTCCTGCGTCATCCGCACCTTCCTTTTTGTCGTCTTTACCGCAGCCGGCAAACAGCGTGCACGCCGCAAACGCCGTTATAAGCATGGCAGCCGTAATGAACCTGTACATTTTTTTCATAAAAATACCCGTGTATACTTAAAATATGTCAAACGTAATATACACTTCTCCTTTCATTTAATCTATAGTCTTTTTAAAACTATGCGTAACAAGTCTATTATATATCATATTTTAAATATGTCAAAACAAATCTGATATAAAACGCTTACGTAATACTATGTATGCTATGTAATACTTATATATTTTGCAGCCGGATAAATCACGCGCAGGCAATGAATTTCAGATAATAAGTCTCATTCTGGCAAGTAAATTCGATTTATTCAAATATCCCTTGCCTTTTTATGCATATTCTGCTATGTTACTTATAGAATGACGCCTAAGTCAAAAGCATTTTGACCCTGGTATCATATATATTTTGTATCAATATATTATTGGAGGAGTATGGCAATGTACGATTTTGACCTTGGAGATGACATGGAACTTACCGTATCGCTTGAACTTGAAGACGATACAGTTCTTGAGTGTGATGTTATCCTTATATTTGAACTTGAGGAATATGACAGGGATTATGTGGCGCTTTACCCGTCGAGCGGGGAGCCTGACGAGATTTATCTTATGCGCTGCGATTATGACGGCGGGATGGAGATGGAAATTGAGGAAATCGACGACGAAGATGAATTCAATCTTGTCTCGGAAACATTTGACGCCATTATGGAGGAGGACGAGTGGAACGACCTCATGGAAGATGACGACTAAGTTCGTAAAGGAATCTTGACGGTTCAAGCTCACGGTTGTATCTGTGCTTTACATAAAACAGATGCAGCCGTTTTTTTGCCCTTGTCATTCCAACATAAAACATCCTTCTCTCCTCCTCAATTTCCTCAGGCTTGACAGACATCTTATGCGGAATTATCGTCTCATTAACGTCTACGATAATTACATTTTGAAATTCGAGTCCTTTCGAGCCGTGCATAGTCATCAGAGACACCGCTTCTTCCTGCGTCTCTTTTTCATCAGACCATTTTCCATACTCTTCGATATGCCCAAACCAGTCCTCGTAGTTATCGAACTGCGACGCCTCGTAATAAAGCTGCTCAAATATATCGCGCAGATTATCCCCGTCTATACCGTGTTCATCCGCATATTCACCAAGATAATCCCCATAACCTATAACCTTGTCAATGTATCTGAGTCCACGCTGCGGTTTCATTTTGTATATAGACTGCACGTCATCCTCCATCCGAAATATCCTGTCACTAATCCAATATTTATCGTCATACAGGGCCGCAAGTTTTTGAAAACTTACCTCTTTTACATCGACAGCCGCCTTAGAAATGTAACGCACGGGTTTATTCATAATGCGGATAAACGTAGCGCTGTCCCTAAAACCCATACCAAGCCTTATATACGCTATGACGTCTTTTGCTATCCAGTGCTCGTATAGGTTTGGAATACCGTCTTTAAGCCTTATCGGAATATTATATTCCAGAAGTTTGTTAACAAGCGCGCGGGGCTGTATGTTTGTACGGTAGAGAACCGCTATCTCCGAGTATTTCACGCCTTTTTCAATATAATCATTTATAATATCGACAACGCACCCATTCTGCGCGGAAAGACCGTCAAATCCCCTGATATCAACCGGCATCCCTTCATCTCCCGCTGCATGTGCGTCTTTCTGAAACCTCACCTTGTTATTGGCGATTAGCCTTGACGCCGCTTTCACAATAGCGCCGCTGCACCTGTAGTTTGTGCCAAGAACCACTTTCCGCACATTCTCGTATTCTTTTTCAAACCTTATCATTATCTCAGGCTTCGAGCCCCGGAAGCTGTATATAGACTGGTCGTCGTCCCCAACTATAAAAAGATTATTTTGGGGCGCCGCAAGCATTTTTAAAATTCTGTACTGTGCAATGTTAATGTCTTGGAATTCATCCACAAGTATGTATCTGTACCGCTTCTGATACATGGACAGAATATCGTTTCTTGACTGAAACAGCTCGTATGTAAACGTTATCATATCGTCAAAATCTATCTTGCGCCTTTTTCTAAGCCATTTGTCATATTCCTTATATAGAATCCGGAACACGTCGGCTGAACATGACAGCGGATAATAGTCCTCAATATTATATTGTTCCGATTTCACTTTGCTGATTTCAGATAAGACAGCATCGACAGTGTCTTTTTCACTGTCTGTCTCAGAGCCTTTATTTTTTAGAATATAGGAAACATATTTTTTCTGCTCATCTGCTCCGACAACATCGGCAGCAGTATACTTGTATGCGTTTTTCAGAATGGAAAAAAATATGCTGTGAAATGTTCCGAATAATATTCCGGCTTTTCCTCCACCCGCCTGATAACGGCTGCGCATCTCAAGGGCGGCGGCCTTTGTAAATGTCACAACCATTATATCTGCAGGATTCACCAGTTTCACACTGACAAGATACTTAATGCGTTCAGTTATCACCCTCGTCTTTCCGGAACCCGGGCCTGCCAGCACCAGCATTGGGCCGGCGTCATGGCAGACAGCCTTATTCTGGGCTTCACTTAGCAGCATTAACGTCCTCCTCAAGTATTTTAATTCCCGTTTTAATTCTGGCAACAGACTCGTCTTTTCCGAGAATCGCCATAATCTCATATGCGCCCGCAGGCGTCATCTGTTTTCCGGATACAGCCGTACGCAGCGGCCAAAGAGCCTGTCCGTTCTTTATTCCCTTTTCCGCTACATAATCCATTGCAAGTTTTTCTATAGATGCAACGTCAAAATCTTCAAGCTGTTCTATGCGGGTTAGAAGCTCCCTAAGGACCGCAAGAGAATTCTCAGCATTCGTCTTCATCTTCTTATGCGTATACATAGAAGCCTCATATTCAGGCAGCTTCTCAAAAAAGTCAATCTTCTCCGGAATATCCGGGAATACCTCGATCCTGGTTTTGCACATAAGCGCAATCTCTTTAAGGTCAAGATTCTTTTTAATCACTTTCTGGACCTCGGGCAGCGCTTTTTCAAAATACTCCCCATCGTCCATAGCCTTAATATACTCGCTGTTCATCCAACGAAGCTTCTGTATGTCAAAAACGGCCGGGGATTTGCTTATCCTGTTATAATCAAACGCTTCGATAAGCTCTTTTAGTGAAAATATTTCCCTGTCGTCAGACGGACTCCACCCTAGCAGCGCAACATAATTGACTATGGCCTCCGGAAGGAAACCAAGTTCCAAAAGGTCCTCGAACGAGGCGTCGCCCCTCCTCTTTGAAAGCTTTTTATGGTTCTCATCGGTGATTGTGGGACAGTGTATATACACCGGGACATCCCATCCAAACGCCTCATAAAGACGGTTATATTTCGGGGATGACGACAGATATTCATTACCCCGCACAACATGCGTTATTTTCATAAGATGGTCGTCTATTACATTTGCAAAGTTGTATGTCGGATAGCCGTCCGCCTTTATAAGCACCATGTCGTCAAGCTCACAGTTTTCAACGCTTATATCTCCGTAAATGATATCTGAAAATACAGTGGAACCCTCCTGAGGATTATTCTGTCTTATAACATAGGGCTCTCCCGCCGCAAGCTTCGCCTCAACCTCTTCCCTGCTAAGGGACAGACAGTGCTTATCATACTTGGCCGTTTCTTTTCCGTTCTCATTAACGGAATCGGCACGCAGTTTCTCGAGCCTTTCCTTGGAACAGAAGCAGTAATATGCCTCGCCTTTTTCAACAAGCTGCTTTGCATACGCAAGATAAAGTCCGGACTTTACACGCTCACTTTGGACGTATGGCCCGTATCCGCCGTCTTTGTCAGGCCCCTCGTCATAATCAAGACCCGCCTTTTTCAGCGTATTGTTAATTATATCTATAGCTCCCTCCTGATACCTTTCCATATCCGTATCCTCTATACGCAGAAGGAACTCTCCTCCCTCATGCCGCGCTATAAGAAACTCATACAGCGCAGTACGGAGATTTCCAACGTGCATCTTGCCCGTCGGACTTGGAGCATATCTCGTCCTTATTTTCATATATAAATACCTCTTTCAATAGTACTGTTTATTTTTTGGCTTGTATGACATTCCGATTCGTTATTCCGAATCTTTCTTCGTACCGGTTATTTGTCAGAAGCCGCTACAGCATCAAATATACTGTAATAGCACGGCTTTGCCACATTGTCCTTGTCAAACAGTAACGGATAGCTATCTTCCTGCTTATGGGCCGTAAGCCATGTTGAGCCGTCGTTCAGTCCCCAGAATGTAACGTTCGTAATATCAGCGAGGCCCTCCTTGTCAAGCTCTACCAGTATGTCAAACATAGCCCTGTATGCTTCAGCCTGCTCAGTCATGGCCTCCTCAGAGTTATCGTTATAATGCATGTCAAGCTCGGTAAGCTGTATCTCAAGACCTTCAAGCTGCGCAAACCTCGTAATGGTAGCCTTAACTTCATCGGCATTATAATACTCGCGGTCATGATGCGACTGCATGCCAAAACCGTCAATAAGCCCTTTTTCGTGCAGATTCCTTACTACATTGTAAAGTACATTCCTCTTATCATTAACTTCCGTATTGTAATCATTCAGGAATAGTTTTACGCCCTCGCCGGCATATTTCCTTGCATACTCAAATGCCTTTTCAATATAATCCTTACCTATCGTTTTAAACCACGGGCTGTCCTCCCTGAGGCCCTTATCGTCGCTTGCCGGTTCATTTACTACGTCCCATGCATATACGGTTCCCGGATGCTTCTCATTGCAGAAAGTAAGCACCTTCTTAATATATGCTTCCATTCTCTCAAGCATCGTGTCCTTGTCCACGTAATCCTTATCCTCGTCATAGTCTTCATGGAATAGCCATTCCGGCGTCTGGCTGTGCCATACAAGAGTATGACCGCGCATCTTAAGTCCGGCCTCCTCGGCCATTGTCATAATTTTATCCATATTCTCAGTGTTAATCTCAGGCATACCGTCTTCTGACTCGATTGTTTTATCATAATCAAGCACGTAATCCGGCTTCATCTCATTTTCACATGTAAAGCTTGAGAAATCCTTTGTTATGACATCAAGCGTTTCCTGGTCCGCAAGCTGCCAGCTGTTTACCGCAACTCCTATTGAAAACAAATCTTTATATTCATCTTTAAGGCTCATCTGCGACGCGTCTTTCGGTTTATTATCTTCCGGCGCCTCCGTAGCCTTAGCAGGTTCCTCCGTTTTTTCGACCGCTGCCTCGGGCGTGGACTCCGGCTTATCATTATTTCCCCCGCATCCTGCCAGCAGGATAGCACCAAACATCGTAACAACAGCACATGTAGCAATATACTTTCTTAGTTTCATCTTAATCCTCCTTAACAAACTATGTTTTATTATAACAAATTATCAAATAATACTATATAATGCAACCCCGAATGTTACAAGGCAGTACATTATTATATAAATACTATGGAAATAATAAATATCCTATCTGCGGACTATCTCATAATCGTATTCGGATTCAAACGCATCCGCTATACCTTCAGACACCATAATCTTACCGGTTTCATCCATGATAATAAAATCAAAAAGCCCGGTATGTTCCCTCCAAAAGCTTACGGCCCCGTCTTCCCCCATAATAAATAACGCCGTGGAAAGGCCGTCGGCCAGAGCGCCGTCCGTACTTATAATTGTAACGGATACTAAGCCGCTGCGCGCGGGAGCTCCCGTGGACGGGTCTATTATGTGATGATACCTTATTCCATCCTCTTCAAAAAATCTCTCATATCCGCCCGAGGTTATAACGGCTTTATCCTGAACATTTACCACACCTATATAACCTTCATCTTCAGGATGTCTTACGGCGGTCCTCCAAAGCGAGCCGTCCGGCTTTGTACCAAGCGTCTGAACATTACCCCCAAGGCTTACAATTCCGCTTGTCACGCCGTACTGTTCGAATACCTGCATAATGGCAGACGACGCATATCCCTTTGCAATCCCGCCAAAATCAAGCTTCATGCCTTCGGCAGCAGTAACCTTTGAACCTGATATGACGATTCCCTGAATATTAATATTGTCAAGCGCGGCCGTTATCTCATCCCGGTCCGGAACCCTGTAACTGCCTGATGGAAATCCCCACAGCTCCATAACGGGATATACCGCCGGATTAAACGCGCCGCCCGTCATATCGCTTATATCAAGACTCTTCAGCAGTATTTTCATTGCCTCATCCGAAAACCGGACGGTCCCCTCCCGGTTCAAGACAGATACCTCGCTCTTTTCATTTCCGGTGGATAACATTCTATCAAGCTCATGTATCTTATCTGCCGCTTTCCCGACAGCCTCGCCGGCAGTATCCCCATATGCGGTCAGGGACATATATGTATCCATCGCAAATATTTCCTTGGTCACCCCGTCCTCGCCGGACGCGGCATGGCCAAAACCGCACCCGGCAAATGTCAGAGCGCATAAAAGCGCTGGCAAAATCCTTACTTTTATTTTATTTAATTGTCTTTTCAATGTCCCGAAATTTCTCTCCACTGTTCTAAAATAGGTATCCTGCGATATCTTTTATCATACAAATCTGTCAATAAATGCTTTCAGGTTCTCTTTCGGCTGGAAACCAACCTGCATATCTTCGGTCTTTCCGTCTTTAATAACGGCAAGGGCCGGAATACTCTGTACAAAAAATTCTCCCGCAAGACCGGGGTTCGCGTCTACGTCCACATTATAAAACGACGCCTTTCCCTCATACTCCTCGGATATCTCGTCAAGCACCGGCGCCAGCATACGGCAAGGGCCGCACCACTCCGCCGAAAAATCAATTATTACAACACCCTTTTTATCCATCTGCCCATATTCTTTTTCTGTAATCTTTTTAACCATTCTTTCTAATCTCCTTTTTCATATTCGAATTCTAAGCTTACTTAAGCCTTGTTTACCTTTTTACATTGCACATTCTCTGTGCAAGAAACCTTACTGCCGACAGGGCCGCCACATTGCCCTCGCCCGCCGCTTTCACGTATTGATACGGAGGTCCGGTAATATCGCCGCAGGCAAACAGGCCTTTTATATTCGTCGCCGCCTGCCTGTCTACATTTACATGTCCGTCGGAGACCTCCATACCGGGTACCAGCCGGGACGGCGCCACCTGTTCGCGCAGGATAAATATTCCGTCTGCAGTTATCTCCCTATTATCGGTTATGAGACATATGCCGGCATCCCGCTTTTCTATACGTTCAGCCACAAGTCCTTTGACTACCTCGATATTGTCTCCCGATATGCCAGTCTCCTCATACATTGGAATATAATACACGTTCTCTGCCCTCTGTGCAAGAAATTCAGCCTCGCTTTCATCCTCTTGTGAATGAGCGATAACAATTGCCGACTTACCCTTATATAAGGCCGCGTCGCATGTTGCACAGTAACTTACCCCGCGTCCGAGGTTTTCCTGTTCCCCGTCATACGGCTTCGCAACATACATTCCTGCCGCAAGAATTACTGCGTCGGCCTCATAAGATGATTTATGGCCCTGAACCGCAAAATATTCTCCCATAGAATATACGGCGTTAACCTTGTCCTCGGTAATCTCTATATCCATTGACCGAATATGCGCAAGAAACTTTTTCTGCATATCCTCACCTGATATACCTGGAAGTCCCGGATAATTGTCTATCTTTTGTGCCTTTTCAATTTTATGGCTCAGACTTCGGGGACCGAGAAGAAGAATATTCTTTCTGCGCATCTTCAGAGTAATTGCAGCCGATATTCCGGCAGGACCCGTTCCTATTATAATAACATCATACCGCTCCATATATTCTCACATCCTTCACATCAAAACCAAAGCCTTTGATTTAGTCTTCCACAGAATAACTCCGCTAATACATTTTACCATATTAATTTGTAATGTGCACACATTTCTATATAAAATTACATTTATGAATTTGTTTATTCCATTAAAAAACATTTGACTAGTTATTGTTTGTATAATATCTTATATTAGTACATATATATATGTACATGCACTAATATATGGAGGATTACAAGTTTTATGAAAAAAAGAATACTTATTATATCGGCGACGTCATTATCCGCTATCCTTGTTCTCATATTTATTTTTTATAATATAGGATTCATTACATACGGCAAAACACCCGTGTCTTCATCCTCGGAAACATCCGTTACAAAAAGGCCTGCTTCCGATGAAGAAGCCCAGACGTCTGCAGAACCCGCCGAACCTTCAGATGTTCCCTTAGATGACAGCACGCAGCAGCCCGCCGCTTCGCCTGAAGTCCCTGCACAGACTTCTGACGACGAGGAAGAACCGGTCCTTCCCGAGGTCACAGCCGACCCCGACATGGACGCCGACACCTGGGATTACAAAGAGGGCGGAGACTATAACATGCTGTACTCTGATAAGGAAGATACGCCCGACATAATGCCTTACCATATAAAGGTCAATAAGCAGATGAACACCGTAACAATATATGAAGCCGGCAAAAAAGGCAGCTACAAAAAAGCCGTGAAAGCAATGGTATGCTCGGCCGGCAGAGACACGCCGCTCGGCACATATAAGACAAGCGATAAATATTACTGGAAAGCGATGATACACGATGTATGGGCGCAGTATGCGACGCGAATAACCGGAAAAATCCTTTTTCATTCCGTCCCGTACGATACCCATGAAAAAGATACGCTTGTAACGTCATATTATAACCAGCTTGGAGGTATAGCTTCCGCCGGATGCATCCGCCTTTCCGTCGAGGACGCAAAGTGGCTTATAGAAAACTGCCCGGCGGGTACAACCGTAGAGATATATAATTCATCCGACCCCGGACCTCTTGGAAAACCAACGCCTATACGTATTCCGGCAAACTGCAGATGGGACCCGACTGACCCGGATGACCGCAATCCATGGAAAAGCGATAAAACCGCGATTATAGGCGTCAAAAACAAAACGATAGAACGGGGAACAAGAATCAACGTATATGACGGAGTAATGGCATTTGACAAACATGCAGGCAATATGACCTCGAACGGCATAAAGGCGTCAAAGACTCCTGACACATCGAAGCCCGGACAGTATGAAGTCATCTACAGTTTTAAGCCGTCAAAAGGCGAAAAAATTAAAGAGAAAGCGGTATTTACCGTAGTAGATACACAGGCTCCTAAAATCAGCGGCCTTCCGTCCACATACTACGTAAAAGACGCGTCAAAAATAACAGAAACATATATTTTAAACAAACTATCAGTAACGGACAATGGTTTTTCATTGTCAAAAAAAGAACATGTATCTGTCGAGATGTCCGGAAAAAAGGCAGTTATAACAGCACATGACGACTATAACCATAGTTCTACATTTCGGTGTGAAATTGTCGAGGACAACAAAAAGCCTGAAATAACGCTAAAGAAAGGACTTAAAACGGAATACCCGGTTTCTTTCAAAATTAACGAGAATACTGCAAGAAAAAGAATTAAACGCGTATCGGACAATATTAAAAAATTAAGCGCAAAAGACGTTGCCATTAAAATCAAGAAAAACGGATGGGGACTTACGATCACCTATTCCGTATCGGATGACGCCGGCAACAGGGAATCCATATCAGAGGTTATCAAATATGAGACCGCCTCCATACAGATTATTAACAATAATCTTATCGTTAATGATATTAGCAATACCAAGGCGCTTAAAAATAACATAAAAGTAGTATCAGACGCTACGGGCAAAAAAGTGAACTGCAAATTGAAAATTAAACGCAAAAAACTTGGAGGAACCGAACAGTATAAACAGTATAAGGTAACGTATACCGCAACATACAAATCCAGCGCCGGAAGCAAAGCGGCTGCTGCGTCAACAATTGTGAGCGTCCCGCGGTAACGCATAGTTTACTTGTCAAGTTATTTTTCCTGCAGCATTTGCTTTTTACTTTAAAGTTAATAATTATTCCATAATAATCATGTTTTATTGAATAAATATATGGTAGTATTGGAGAAAGTATATAAAAGAATTAACAAAATTCAAAATCAATTATTAATTATGTATTGTTCCAACTAAAACGACTGCGCAGGGAGATGACTGACTTGAAGAACGAATCTGTATACATTGAATATGCCGACTTTCAGGCATTAAGATGCCTGAATCATAAAAACATAGAGCTCTACCTTATATCTTGCGGACAAGAAGCATGCGCGCCGGACCATTCATTCGGTCCCGGCGCACGTGATAAGTTTCTCATACATTTTGTTTTGTCGGGAAAGGGCGAATTCCGTTCAAACGGCCAGGTATATAACCTTCAGAAAAATCAGGCGTTTATAATATATCCGGACCGGGAAGTAATGTATAAGGCCGACAGTCTTGACCCATGGACTTATATCTGGGTCGGATTCCACGGCACGCTCGTGAATTCTTACCTGAACAGTGCCGGTATTACCGAAAAAACAGATGTAATTGATATCCCCGAAGATTCGTCTATTCCGGATATCATAAAGCGTATGCTGAAAGCTAATGTTCTGACTTATTCGAACGAACTGCTTAGACAAGCTCTTCTTCTTGAGCTTTTGTCAACGCTTATTTCCTACAAACAGGATTCGGGAAACGAGTCAGACTCCTACTGTTATCCGCATGCGGTGTACACAGAACAGGCTATCCGATATATAGAAAAAGAATATATGTATGATATATCCGTAGTTGACATTGCAAAACAGATAGGCATAACGCGCTCCTATCTCGCAAAATGTTTCAACAATACAGTCAATATGTCTCCTAAGCAATATATCATAAAATACAGAATGGAAAAAGCCTGCGAATTCCTCAAAACAACCAACATGAACATCACGGAAACCGCCGAAGCCGTCGGTTATACTAACTCGCTGACTTTTTCCAAAGCATTTAAAAATTATTTCGGTGTAAGTCCTGCCGAATGGCGTAACAGAGCCGTATCGCCTGATTCCTGATATAGCGCCGGCGCTCGTTCTGATTTGTTAAATTACGCACATCCGGCTTACACCAATCGAACTGATATGCCGTTTTCACCGGCGCCATCAGAAATAATATTTGATATTATCAAATTTACTTATATTCCTCAATTAACTCTGCAATGGTATCAACGCATCCGCCGCATCCGGTACCTGCAGACGTTGCTTCCTGTACGGCCTCAACTGTAGTTGCGCCCGCCTCGATTGCTTCCTTGATTTCTCCTGCCGTTACTCCCATGCAATGGCATACTGTTTCATTCATATCCATAATCCTCACCGAACCTCAAATGATAATGACCACTTTCATTCGAGATGCAGACATAGTATTCAAATCATATGTGTCTGCATTATATCCTTTCTTTTATTTTTGTAAACAAGCAGTAACCGGCCCGACAGACAGCGCTCTGTAAAGAGCAAGACCCCTGGTAAAATTCAGCAAAGTGATATTGCATATTATTTACCCGAAATACCTCTTGTGAAGTCCTGCAAACGCTTTTCCATGTCTTGCCTCGTCCCTTGCCATCTCATGAACGGTGTCATGAATTGCGTCAAGATTAGCTGCTTTCGCACGCTTCGCAAGGTCGGTCTTTCCTGCAGTTGCTCCGTTCTCAGCCTCAATTCTCATCTCAAGATTCTTCTTGGTTGAATCAGTAACGACTTCTCCTAAAAGCTCTGCAAACTTAGCGGCATGCTCTGCCTCTTCCCATGCAGCCTTTTCCCAGTAAGCGCCAATCTCAGGATAACCTTCTCTGTAAGCAACTCTTGACATTGCAAGGTACATTCCTACCTCCGTACACTCACCGTTAAAGTTAGCCCTAAGGTCCTCAAGAATATCTTCCGATACGCCCTGTGCAACTCCTACAATGTGCTCTGCAGCCCAAGTCATCTCACCTTTCTGCTCAACAAACTTCTCCTTTGGCGCATTACACTGCGGACATTTGTCCGGCGCTGAATCTCCCTCATGAACGTATCCACATACTGAACATACAAATTTTGCCATAATAATAGTCTCCTTTTCTTTTATATTATTTAATATTATTAGTATTAATTAACTGTTAAAATATATAACCTTGTACATTATTTTTACCTGAAAAATAATAATTAATCATTTTTACTAATGTTTCATTACTGAAATAATATTTCGAATAGACATATATAGGAAATACTCAGGTTTCTTTTCATTATCCTATAATAGTTTCTTTAACAGCTTATTTATTGTATTCGAAAATCTATCTGAAAGCAAATCAGTAATGATTACTGTTTTATAATAATATGCCTCTCTGTGTTTGTCAACCTTTTTTTATAATTTTTCAAAAATATTTTTATACCATATTAACAGTCTGCCTTTTCAACGCTTTTCAGACGCTAAAAAACGTCAATCAAACTTTTTCGGCAAGTTATTTGACTTACATTCCGCACATCTTCCGTAAAAATACGTCCTGTGCCCAAGTATATCCCCGCCAAATCCGTTAGCCGCGAGCGTATTAATATGCTCTATTGATTCAAGACACAAATCGCTCACCCTGTTACAATCAACGCATATAAAATGATAATGATTATCCGTCCTTCCATCAAACCTGTCGGAAACATCCCCACAGTCAATCTTAACAGCTTTCCCCTCCTTTACAAGAAGGTTTAGGTTGCGATACACTGTGCCAAGACTAATATTGGGAAATATTTCACGAACATTGGCGTAAACCGTATCCGCCGTCGGATGCTCAGTTGTGGA
>JAAVXK010000063.1 GCA_022790615.1 Lachnospiraceae bacterium | reverse complement strand
TTTCCCGAGCCCGTCGAACCCGCAATCAGAAGATGCGGCATCTTCTGTATGTCTGCAACAATGTTACGCCCGCCTATATCTTTTCCTACCGCAAACGATATGTTAGATTTGTGGTCTTTGAATTCTTTCGTATCAAGCATTTCTCTTATCGTAATAGTTACATTTTCACTGTTCGGTACTTCTATTCCGACGGCCGATTTTCCGGGTATTGGCGCTTCTATCCGCAGGTCTTTTGCGGCAAGGTACAGCTTTATGTCATTCTCAAGCTCCGTAATCTTCTTCACTCTTGTGCCAAGCGCCGGCTGAAGCTCATACCTTGTGACGGTAGGCCCGCATATAATTTCTTTCATTGTAACTTCAACCTTAAAGCTTTTTAAGCATTCCTGCAGCTTTCTTGCAGTTTCCTTAAGCTCGTATTCCGTCATCCTTCGTGATTTCTTAGACGGCTTTGACAGCAAATCAAGAGACGGGAATATATACGGTATAGGCTCCGGAGGCATCTCTATGTTAACTTCTCCGTCGCTATTAGTTGCATCAGATGATTTAATTTCTTTATCTTCTTTTAAAGAATTGCCACTTTTAATAGCCTTACTGTCATGGAATCCGGTTTCATCGTTCACTCTGTTATCAATATCGGGTTCGTAATCCGGACTTTTTCCCGTGACGTTAAGTCCGCCGTAATCATTCCATACATTTCCCGCCTCATTTTCTTTATGTTCATTTAGAGCATCATCAGATAACTGCCCATTCTCACCGCCAGATTCGCTCTGTCCATAGTCGTTATTTAAAACAGAATCCCATTCGACATCATCGGAAGATTTGGTCTTTGGCGGATTTTCAAATATGTCGCTGCCATATGGCATACTATTATACATATCGGATATGCTTATATCATCGATTGAATCTTCGTTATCTTCCGTTATATCGTTTATTTCCACATCTTCATATGCCCTTACCAAAAGCTTTTCTATCGCGCTGTCATCGGAGTCACGGTTATTCCCAAACTTGCTTATCAGCTCTTTTTCATATATAGGAATATCGTATGCAGCGCTGTTATCTTCATTTTTATGATGGACATTCGTAT
Organism: Lachnospiraceae bacterium; assembly: GCA_022790615.1. Lineage (GTDB taxonomy): Bacteria > Bacillota > Clostridia > Lachnospirales > Lachnospiraceae > V9D3004. The sequence continues at coordinate 15,943 of JAAVXK010000063.1, read as the reverse complement.
CACCGTTATTATCGGAGTTCGAATCATCTGTGTTCATTATCCCGTCATTATCCAAAGGATTGTTGTCCGCACTGCCATACATGTTGTTATCACTGTTATTATCAGCTGCGGTATATGTGGATTCGTCGCTTTGCGGCTTGTCCTTCGCCTTATCGGGATTGTATATCCTTGGAAAAAAGTAACTGCTCCTTTTCCTCTTTGTACCGTTATCACCCGAACCATCCGCGCTGCGCTGCCGCTCCCGTATCTCGCGCCTCTCGGCGGAGTATTCGCTGTATCTGTCCACGCTTTTGTCAACAAGTATGGACGCTATGAATTTTCCTGTGACGAATACAAAAAGCATTATGCATACAATTATAAGGACTATGGAAGCGGCTAGTTTTCCCATAACTGCAGACAAAGAAAGACTTATGCATCCTCCCATGAAGCCGCCTCCGAACTTTGTCCTGCAGCCTAGCATATAACAGTCAAACACTCCGGAAACCTTATCATTGACAAGCATCTGAACAAGGGCTGCCAGCACAAGATATAAAAACCATGAACATATTACCTTGCGTACAACCCTCTTATTATTTCTGTTAATTAAAAATATACCTGTTGAGAAAAACAGCATGAAAGGAAACACATATGCCAGAATACCGAACATGCCGAACAGGAAAGCTCCCAAAATATGATTGAGCGGCCCGCACAAATTTAATACACAGAGCAACAGAACAATACTTACAATAAGCGTAATCCATATTATAAGTTCCCTCTTCGTCTCGGCATATGTATGTGTGTCGTCAAATACGCCGTCTGCCGAATGACCGTCTCCGGAAATCGCAGGTCTGTTTCTTCCTTTCGTATTTTTGTTTCCCGTATTGCTATTTTTTGTATTAATACTTTTTGAACTTTTGCTGTTTGTAGTATTTGAAGCCTTTTTTTTGTTCCCGTTGTCAGGGCGGCCGCCGTTCCCCTGTCTGACCTGTGCCATACTGCCCTAAAGCCTCCTATACGAAATAATATATGATTGCAAATAAACCTGCTATAAAGCAGTAGAATGAAAACCCTTTCATCTTTTTGCCGCGCACTAAGACAAGCATTGTTTTTATACATATATAGCCGACAATAGCAGCGATTGCCGTTCCTATCCCATAATTAATAAGCTCGGTTTGTGTGATTGACATTTTTGCAAATTCTCCAAGCTCAAGAACGACCGCGCCAAGAACTGCCGGTATTGACATGATAAATGAGTATTTTATCGCAAAGTTCCTGTCAAATCCGCACAACAGGCATGCCGTAATTGTGGAGCCCGACCTTGAAATTCCCGGAAGCGTCGCAAGGCCCTGCACAACTCCCACGATTCCCGCCTCACTGTACTTTATCTGGCGGGGACGTTTCTTTCCGGCGCTGCATTTGTCTGAAATCTGTAAAAGCACCGCCGTAACAAGAAGGCAGATACCCACAACGACAAGGGAAGTAGAAGCCGTCTCAACAATATCCTTTAACAGGACTCCGATGATTCCGGTAGGAATTGTCGATACTATTATAAGCATGACAAACTTTCTATACGGCGTGCCGACTATCTTAACATAATCGCTGCCCTCGCCTTTTTTCTTTCCAAGATTGCCAAAAAACCTGAATATGTTGACAAAGAAATCCCTTATTATCATGATTCCTTCGACAAAAAGCTTCGTTATATCCTTCCAGAATGCAACAAAGATGGCAAGCAGCGTTCCAAGATGAAGCATAACGTCAAACACGATTCCGGCGTCTACGTTAAGTATTTCCTTCAGTATTGCAAGATGTCCGGAACTGCTTATGGGAAGGAACTCTGCAAGTCCCTGTATCAATCCAAGTATAATACTATTCACCAGTGTCATTATGTATTTTCCCCCTCATATTTCCTTTTACTCCCGCAGGCAATGCACCCACCCGCCAAGACGGACATCCAGGTAATGCCGCGGGGTATTTTTTCTTTATCAGATTACAGTATAACCTTATCTTTCTAAAAATGCAAACATTTGTTTACCTTTTCACTAAATCCAGACTCTTTTCTTATTTTTTTCCAATCATCTCTTTTAATTTTGTCAGAGCGTCAGAAAGACCTCCAAGTTCATTTATAAGACCTTTCTCTACAGCCTCCCTGCCAACAAGAATGGTGCCGAGGTCTTTTGTGAGAAGACCCTTTGCAATCATCATCGACGAAAGCGCATCCTTTGTAGTGTTTGAGTGTTCGGCTATAAAGCTTACAATCCTGTCCTCTATGAGCTTAAAATAATCGTATGTCTGAGGCGCCCCTATAACGGTTCCGCTAAGTCTTACCGGATGTATAATCATAGTTCCCGTAGCGACAATAAAAGAATAGTCGGCCGCAACTGCAAGCGGCACCCCTATGGAATGACTGTCCCCTATTACGAGCGCCACGGTCGGTTTGTTAATTGACGCAATCATTTCAGCTATTGCAAGTCCTGCAGACACGTCTCCGCCGACGGTATTTATAATGAACAGTATTCCGTCTGTTTTATTATCATCCGCGCAGGATACAAGCTGCGGAAGTATATGCTCATACTTTGTAGATTTGGTGCTGCCCTGTATGCAGTCGTGTCCTTCAATCTCCCCTATAAGCGAGATAACCTGAATATTACAGCCTTCCCTGTTATCATCGAGAATAACCTGTCCATACTTTGAAAGATTATCATTTGAGTTATTATTCGCCATATTCATATCCTCCTGCCACAAACTATATGCAGTTAGTATGTTCAATATGACAGTGAATATGCGCAGGGAAACCCTATAAAGCTGCAAAGGTATTACAGACCCGCGTAAAACCTAAGTTTTTCAAGGATTTAATGCCATTCGTACGGCGTATTTTGATATACATAATAATTTAACCAGTTCATGTAGAGCGCATTGGAGTGTGAACGCCAGGTAAGCAGCGGCTTATTGTCAGGGTTATCATCCGGATAATAATTGTGCGGAACGCACGGGGTAAGTCCCCTGTCAATATCCCGCCTGTATTCTTTATCAAGTGTAATTCGGTCATACTCCGGATGACCGAACACAAATATCTGTTTGCCGCCTTTTGACATTACAAGAAACAGACCCGCCTCGTCTGAATCAGCAAGAACCGTAAGGGCAGGATTATTCTTTACTTCGTCGGGGTTTACGCCCGTATACCTGGAATGCGGCGCATAAAACACATCGTCGAATCCTCTTACAATCGGTTCTTTCCTGTTGTGCACCCTGTGTTCGTATATACCGGAAATTTTATCCTCAAGTTTGTATTTATCAATTCCGTAGTGATAATAGATTCCCGCCTGCGCGCCCCAGCATATGTGCAGGGTAGACGTGACGTTCGTCTTCGACCACTCCATGATACTGCAGAGCTCGTCCCAGTATAGTACTTCATTCCACACAAGGTCTTCAACCGGCGCTCCGGTTATTATAAGGCCGTCGTACCGTTTATTTTTAATATCATCAAACGTAAGGTAAAACTTATCAAGATGCGTCTTTGAGGTGTTGCTGCCTATATAGCTTGCCGTCGACAAAAACTCCACCTCGACCTGTAAAGGAGTGTTTGAAAGGCATCTCAAAAGCTGGACCTCCGTATCCTCCTTAAGCGGCATAAGATTAAGAACGACTATTTTAAGCGGCCGGATATCCTGTGAATAAGCTCTTACTTCTTCCATCATAAAAATGTTTTCCTCTTCCATTACCTTGCGTGCCGGGAGGCCTGAACGTACATTTATCGGCATCGGTCTTCCCCTCCTTTTATTATCAATAATATTACACGTTTTTCAATACTTCTTATATACAGCCATTATTAACATCATACCCGGGGTAAAATGTCAAATCTCTTAATAAAATCATCCTCTGTAAGGATGTCCACTCCCAAATCCTTCGCCTTTTTATTTTTTGAGGAGCCTGAATTGATATTGTTATTGATAAGGTAATCTGTCTTTCCGGTAACGCTGCCCGTAACTTTACCTCCCATTCCCTCGATTAACTTCTTCAATTCATCCCTGCCGGAAAAGTGTTCAAGTCTTCCGGTTATAACTACCGTTATTCCTTCAAGCTTTCCTCCGTCAACGTCATTTTCAGGTTTTATTAAAGTAAGCTTTGCAAGAAGTTTTTCAATCATTTCCCTATTTTTCTCATCAGACATATAGCTTATCCATTCCCCGGCAAGCACTTCTCCGATTCCATCTATGTCGGTAAGTTCATCCTCTGTCAGGTTCCTTATTTTATCTATGTCGTAACCGTACTCCCTGCATATTGTTTTTGCGTTTGACAGGCCGATTCCGCTTATGCCGAGACTATAGATAAAGTTTGGCAGTTCGACTTTTCTTGCATTGTCGACCGATTTTATTAGGTTATTATACGACTTTTCTCCAAACCCCGGCATAGTAATAATCTCGTCCTTATGCCCGTCAAGATGGAATAAATCGGTTATACTGCAAAGAATTCTGCATGCGATGAACTTCTCAATTGTAGCCTCCGACAGTCCGTCAATATTCATCGCCTGACGGCTCACAAAATGCGTAAATGATTTTATCTGTTTTGCAAGACATTCCTTATTCGGACAGTTAAGCGTCTTTACACCGTTTTCCTGCTTAATAACGGTCTGCGAACCGCAAACGGGACATGTTTTTGGTATTACGGCGTTTGCGCTGCAAGTGAGATTTTCCGCAATCTGTGGAATAATCATATTTGCCTTGTACACATGAATGGTATCTCCGATTCCAAGTCTGAGACTTTCAACAATACTGACATTGTGTACGCTTGCTCTGGACACCGTCGTACCTTCGAGCTCCACCGGTTCAAATATCGCCACCGGATTAATCAGTCCGGTTCTTGAGGCGCTCCATTCTATGTCGGTAAGCGTGGTCTGCGCCGTCTCGTCCGCCCATTTAAACGCAATGGAATGTCTGGGGAACTTTGCGGTATTTCCGAGCGAAAGCCCATATTCTATATCGTCAAATGTCAGGACAAGGCCGTCGGATGGGAATACATTTTTGCCAATTGCATCTGAATAATCCCTTACGGTTTCTTCTATATTCTCCGAATTGACAACGTCATGTCCCACAACCTCGAATCCCTGGGATTCAAGCCACGCAAGCATCTCGCTGTTATATTTGAACTCATGCCCCGAATCCAGTATGTTGTATGCAAGAAAATGAACGCTTCTCTCCGCCGTAATACTGCTGTTTAACTGCCGTACCGTTCCGCTGCATAAGTTTCTCGGATTTTTATATTTTTCCTCTGTATCTGGTATAGAGGAATTGATTTTATCAAAATCGTCATACCTTATCAGAGCCTCTCCCCTAACTACGAGCCTTTCCTTATATGGTATGGCTAACGGAAAATCAACGAATTTACGCGCGTTATGGGTGATAACCTCCCCGACTTCACCGTTTCCCCTTGTAACGGCCTTTAAAAGCTCTCCCGATTCATAAGTGGCGACCACGGTGAGCCCGTCGAGTTTCCATGAAAGAACCCCGTCCCTGTCTCCAAGCCATGTTTTCAGAGCGCCGACGTCTTTCGTTTTATCAAGCGAAAGGACGGCGTAACCATGTCTCTCTTTTGGAAGTTCGCTTATGACCTCGTAACCCACCTTTGTCGTAGGGCTGCCTGCCATCGTTACCCCAAGCTCTTTTTCAAGCGCCAGCAATTCGTCATAGAGTCTGTCGTATTCGTAGTTGCTCATAATCTCGTCGCTTCCCTGATAATATACCCTGGAAGCTTCGCCAAGAACGGATACTAACTCTTTCATTCTTTCCATCTTTTTATTTGTCTCATTTTTTTCGGTATTACCGGACATATCATTTCTCCAATCTCTTTCTGAGAGCCTCTATTTCTTTTCTGCCCATCTCTATATACTGCCCGCTCTTAAGATTACCGAGCCTAATATCCATAATTCGAATTCTTTTGAGCGCAACCACCCTATAGTCAAAATACTCGCACATTCGCCGAATCTGCCTGTTAAGGCCCTGCGTAATTATTATGGAAAACGTCCGGTCACTTATTTTTCGAATCTTACAAGGCTTTGTCACGGTGTCAAGAATAGGCACTCCTATACTCATACCGTTTAGGAATTCGCACGTCACCTGCCTGTTAACTTTTACAATATATTCTTTCTCATGATTGTTGGCGGAACGCAGTATAGCGTCTGCTATATCTCCCTGGTTTGTAAGAAGGATTAACCCTTCGGAATTTTTATCAAGTCTGCCTACTGGGTATATACGTTTAGGATAACCAATATAATCAACAATATTATCCTTTTCTGCCGTCGAGCACACTACGCCCGCAGGCTTGTTATATAATAAAAGCACCGGCTCCTCTTTATGGGATACGGTTTTTCCTTTGAATTCAACTATATCTTCCGGCATGACTTTTGATCCGCATTCCGCCGGAGTGCCGTTGATGGTTACCTCTCCATTTTCAATGACACGGTCGGCCTCCCTTCTCGAACACACGCCGGCCTCGCTTAGGTATTTATTAATACGTATACCAGTATTATTCACATAGTCACGACTTCCATTATTTTTATTAACGTTATATATATTAATTCTGTTATTATGTTCTGCACCATTATTTTTTCTCATACATGTTTTATGACTGCAGCCGTCATATTTACCTCCAGACTTCTATCACTGTGACAAAATACCCCGCAGCAAGCTGACGGGGTATAAAACATCCTATTCTACTGTATTGCCGCTCCGGATACGTCCGATGCGTCAGGAACCGCCGGCACATTATTATCGGCGGGCGCATCAGCATTTCCCGCGTCTTCGGAAGGAGGCTGTGCAGCGTCCTGACCGCCGTTGTCAGTATCTCCCGCGCCCGTACTAACTGCGGACTCCATCATATTATAAAACTCTTTCATGGAAGCGTCGCTGTTGATTACATTGTTAAGCCTCTCGCTTACAAGCGAACTGAGCAATTCTACATCTACGCTTCCGTCAGCTTCCTCAATGAAGTCCTGCGCCTCGTCGTCTATTTCACTAAGGTATATTACGTAATTGCCGTCGGAAGACATCGTAACATACATGGCGGACAGCGCCGGTGCAAGGGTATCGATTCCTTTCAGCTGCAAGTCATAATATACATAAACCCTGAATGTTCCCTCAACCGGGCCTTCAACCGTATAACATATAATATTACTTATACTCTGCATATACTCAAGCTTCGCAAGTATAAGCTTTTTATCTACTCTCGCAATGTCGCTGACCAGGCTCTCCATAGAGTCCATGTCGTAGTTCATCATTGCGTTGTAATAATCGTTTACCAACTTATTAATTTCAGGATACGCGTCTTTTACAAGAAAATCTGTTCCTTCAAAACTAAATGTAGATGACGAATCCGTAATCTCCTTAATCTCTTCATCCGGAATCTCAGGTTCACTCTCAAGCTTTTCTCCGCTGTACTGTAGCTTTGCACTCCCGCCCGTCGGTACAGCCAGCAAACCGACAAACCCGAGCGTCATCACTACCGAATACAATGTCAGCAGTAATTTCTTTCTTTTCGTTTTATGTATCATCATTACTCTCCAACAAATATATGAGCCGTCTTCGTTCGTTAATGGGAAACTGCAAAATGCAAAATATAAATAATGCACCTGGAGGGGCTCGAACCCCCGCCACGTAGTTCCGGAAACTACTGCTCTATCCACTGAGCTACAGGTGCAAATTATAAACGCATCTTTTTAAACAGTTAGCATTGTATCATAAAAAAAAAAATTTGTAAAGATTCAATCCTACGGCTTTAGGGGATAAAATTTTAATATGGATTGCCACAGCGCGGGCAGACATGTTATTATATATTAGAGCGTATCTGAAAATTCGTAAATGAAATCAATTATAAAATCAAACTTCGCACGTACAGTTTATAGAGAGCATATGATTATGCGGCTGTCTGCGAAGGCAGGCATAAAGGAGGTTCCTATGAAAGAAGAACTATATATGATTCCCGTAAACGACGCGTTTGACAAAGACTGCGAATGTCCGGTGTGCAGCATGTACCGGAGCATAGAGAGCGACGCAGTTAATTTTACGCTTGGTCCGAGCTATATGGAGGATGACATACGCATGGTTACGGACAAAAGCGGTTTTTGCAGCAGCCACGCCGCCATGCTCTATAAGCACCAAAACAGGCTGGGTCTTGCGCTTATGCTTCACACACACATGAAAAATACTATAGAAAACCTTGAAAAGCTTTCCAAATCCCCTGTCAAGGCGCCGTCATTTTTTAAAAAGAACACAACTCCCGACAAGCTTGTACAGTTTGTGGAAAATATCAACCGTTCGTGTTATGTATGTTCAAGAATAGACGGTACGTTTGACAGGTATATAGCAACTATTTTTCATCTGTACAGGACGGATTCTGAATTTGCCGGAAAAATCAAGCGTTCAAAAGGTTTCTGCAATAACCATTTTATCCTGTTATACAAACGTGCAGCCGACTTTCTGTCAGGTAACGACTATCAGGAGTTCATTGAACTCCTGACAAAATCGTATATTGACAACTTAAAGCGCGTGAACGACGACGTCGAATGGTTCACAGACAAGTTCGACTACAGAAACGCCGACGCGCCCTGGAAAAACGCAAAGGATGCGCTCATAAGAGCAATACAAAAGACGAACAGCACATTTGTCGAATAAGCTGCAAATTACATATAGTAATTTACCGGTCTCTAATCTTTAAGCAGTTCTTTAATATGTAACGCCTTATCCTTAATACGGTTGCTGATGCCGCGGGTTGTAATTACATTGGATATCCATCTGCTCGCGGCATCTTTTTCGCCAAGCCTTCTAGCCAAATCGGCAAGCAGGTACATGAGTGTCGTCTGGTCCATTCCGCATATCGGAAAAGCTTCTTTTGAAAATGAATCGCAGAATCCTTCATAAGCAAAATTAAGATTGCTCATTTCCTCTTTCTGAAGTTCTGTCACATCTGCATCCTTATTTGCCAAAAGCTCGCTCTCGGCTTTTCCCCTGTACAGCCACGCAATTTTCAGACAGGTAAAAGCCCTTTCGCTGTTTTTTCCTTTTTTTACTATAGTGTTAAGAAGAGCCAGTTTATGGCGCATTATAGCGTCATCGTAGGAATACCTGTCTTGACTTGTGTCAATACCTTTGAACGACTGGGAAATCTGTTCACGAATCAGTTTCTTCTGTCCGTCCGTAATATTTCCATAAAATCTGCTAAGAGATGCATATCCGCATTCCGGACATACAATCGCGTCATATTTTAACGGGTCCATTTTTTCATATCTTGGTCGAAGGTCCAAATCAGGCTCGGCGGCCTTCACTTTTCCGGTCCGGACGGTTCTGGAAGTAAAATCCTTATAACAGCACGGACAATTCATTGTTTTATCAAACAGGGCCTCCGCCTCATAATCATGTTCTTCCTCTTTTTTGACTGCGGATTTTTTATCCCTGCTCTTTTTTTCTTCTTCCTCAAGAATATCAAGGTTATCAAGATTTTTGAATCCCAAAGATGCAAGGTCTGAAAACATATCTGACATATATATACTCCTCCTTAATTATTCAATACTGGTTTATATGAGCTTTTCTGCGAAACTATACGGTTAAATACAAGTCTGTCCTTTGAATAATTCTTTGTATCAACACAAAAATACCCTTGTCTCAGGAATTGGAAGCTGTCTCCGGGCCCCGCTTCTGAGAGCGCAGGCTCAACTAAGCAGTCTCTGAGAACTCTGCATGAATCGGGATTGAGGTTTATGCTGCCGTCCTCATTATACACGCCTTTTTCCTCGTCAACAAGATTCTCATAGAGATATACGTCCGCGCATACCGCGGTATCCGCGCATACCCAGTGTATGGTTCCCTTTACCTTCCGTCCCGTGAAACCGAGTCCGCTCTTTGTCTCAGGGTCGTACGTACAGTGAATCTCTGTAACTTTTCCGTCCGCATCCGTAAAATATTCCTCACATTTTACAAAGTAGGCGCTCATAAGCCTTACCTCATTTCCCGGAAACAATCTGAAATATTTTTTTGGAGGCTCAATCATAAAATCGTCGCGCTCTATATACAGCTCTCCTGAGAACGGTACTTTCCTTGTTCCCATATCAGGGTTTTCCTGATTGTTCGGTACGTCAAGATACTCCATCTGTCCTTTTGGATAATTGGTAATAACTAGTTTGACCGGGTCGAGTACAGCCATCATCCTCTGCTTTTTAAGCTTCAGGTCCTCGCGTATACAGTATTCAAGCATGGCATAGTCTATTGAGCTCTGCGCCTTGCTCACTCCAACCATATCCATAAGCATCTTAATTGAATCCGATGTATAACCCCTTCTTCTAAGGGCGGCAAGCGATACCAGTCTCGGGTCGTCCCAACCGTCGACGATTCCATCGTCAACAAGCTTCTTTATATACCTCTTTCCCGTAATTACGTTCGTAACATACATCTTTGCAAATTCTATCTGTCTTGGAGGTATTTCATATCCGAGTTCCCTCACAACCCAGTCATACAGCGGCCTGTGGTCCTCAAACTCAAGCGTGCATATCGAGTGCGATATTCCCTCAACCGCATCCTCTATCGGATGTGCAAAATCATACATTGGATATATACACCATTTATCTCCCGTATTGTGGTGCGGTATATGCGCTACACGGTAGATAACAGGGTCCCTCATGTTAATATTGGGAGAGGACATGTCAATCTTTGCGCGAAGAACTTTAGAACCGTCCTCGAATTCACCATTTTTCATCCTTACAAACAAATCAAGATTTTCTTCTATACTCCTGTCCCTGTACGGACTGTTCTTTCCCGGCTCTGTCAGAGTACCTCTGTATTCCCTTATCTGCTCGGCGGACAAATCGTCGACATACGCCTTGCCCTTTTTTATCAGCTTAACCGCGCTTTCATACATCTCGTCAAAATAATCCGATGCAAAATATATGTTATCAATTTTCTCTTCGCCGCATATCCACTCAACGTCCCTCTTGATGGCCTCTATAAACTCGGTATCTTCCTTCACCGGATTCGTGTCGTCAAATCTGAGATTGAACGTTCCGTTATATTTTTTTGCAAGGCCATAATTAAGTAATATAGATTTGGCATGTCCAAGATGAAGATATCCGTTTGGTTCCGGCGGAAAACGCGTCATAATATTTTTGTAAACACCATTTTCAAGGTCTTTATCTATTTCCTGTTCAATAAAGTTCCTCGATACTACTTCTTTTTCGTCCACTGCGGTAATTTCATCGCTCATGCAGCATCCTCCTTAATAAATAAATTTACAATATCAACATAAATAATATCACAACTCATTTTATTATGAAAGTATAAAATATAGAGTATTCATTTTTTTTATGATTGCTTATATAATAATTATCCATTTAAATAGACCATATCAAACCGTTTTCATGTTCGACATGGTCTAAAACACTTATATGAACGAATCTTATTGCCGTCCGTGTTATTCACATTACAGCTTATTTAAACTTATGGCCCTTTATCCTGAACTTTGAACCTTTCAAAGAGCCGCTGAAGTAATGATATTTTTTCATATTCTTCTCGCTGCCGCCGTATGTCACTGATTTTACTCCGTCAAGCGCAGCCTTTGCAGCCTTGATGCACTGCTTCTCGTCTTTTGACTTGAATTTTCCAGCGTCATATCTTGCAAGCGCTTTCTTAAGCGTACCGTTACGTACAGGTGAAAACTGCGACTTCTGATATATTACTTTCTTTATCGTGTTAGGAAATGACCTTGAATTCACCCTGTTCATTATTACAATTCCCACAGCAAGTTTTCCGGCGTATGGTTCCACGTTGGCTTCGCAATATATAATCGCCGACATAAGCCTAAGCTCCGCCTTGTTATATTTCTTAGCCTCCGTCTTTGACGGCTTACCTCCGGCTACAACTTCCTGCTCTAGTGTCTCGCCGGTCTGCTCAGTAAATACATTTGTCGAAACAGCCATGACCGGTACAGCCGGTGCTTCCTGAACCTGACGCATGAGCGGCGTCTGGGCAGGGTGCTGTTCCCCTGTCTCTTCCTTGGAGCCGGTTATTTCCCATGTTTCCGTAGTTTCCTGTGTTTCCGTGTTCTCTAATGTGCCTGTAGTTCCCTGTTCCTCTGTTTCCTGTGATGCAACAATATTCTCGGTTACGTTGTTATCAACAAAATTGTTGTCAGCAGCTTCGGTATTGTATACCTCTGTGCTTTCAGCAGCATTAACTGTACTTGAACAAAACACGAATGTTCCGAAACAGACCAGTACTGAACATAATGCTCTTTTGATTGACTTCATAATTACCTCCAATTTGTTACGTTAAATAACTGTTTTTTTGCAATTCTATTACAAGGTTATTTAACAACTTTGTAACAATTGTAACCTATCAGAAGAGATTTTGCAAGAAAAAAATGATGCTTTTCACTTTATACATTGCGAAAAGCACCATTTTTCAACGTTTTTCAGGCATAATTTTTTTTAAATAAATCTGTAATATTTAGTATTTCCCTTAATATTCGTTATAAAATTATTACAAATATATTTCCAATTCTTATGTTTTGTTTATTGCAGAAATTATATCAAATCGAAGGGAACCTCCAAATATATCAAGTGCGCTTCCAACCGTAAAATCTACCCTATTATTGCCCAGCTCTCCAAGAAGACCTATGTCTTCTAAAGATGCAATTCCTCCGGCGTAAGTTGCCATAATTCCGTCACAGCTTCCAAGAATACCGGCTACCCCTGCTTCTATTCCACGCTGATGACCCTCAACGTCAACCGCATGCACAAGATATTCGTCACAGTATTCACTCAGTCTGTCAAGAAGCTGCGCCGTAAGCTTCTCTTTTGTGAAATTTTTCCATCTATCCGTAACGATATAATAGCTGTCGTCCCGCATACGGCAGCTCATGTCAAGAACGATATGTTCCCTGCCGACAGCTTTTTTCAGTTTTTTTAAATTGTCATAATTAATGCATCCGTCGGCAAACACATATGAAGTTACGATTACATGCGACGCTCCGAGATTCAACATCTCCACGGCATTTTCGGCGGTTATTCCTCCGCCAAGCTGAAACCCTCCCGGATAATTTTTAAGAGCCATCGCTGCCTGCCTTTTATCGTCCGCATACTCAGCGGTACCGTATTGGTTCAGAAGGATTATGTGCCCTCCCGCAAGCCCTCTCTCCCGATACAGCGCAGCGTAAAACGAGGCATCCGCATGCGAAACAAAGTTTTCTTTCACACCCGGGCCGTTCTCACTGCCAGTTTCAAGACTTCCGCCGACGATCTGTTTGACTTTTCCGTCATGGATGTCTATACACGGTCTGAATCTCATATCTGAATACCTAGTATATCCATAACCACCGACTTCATTTCAGACTTGCCGCATACCCTGTCATGCAGAATTTTGGCGCTCCTTATATCCTCAATAGCCTGTGGAATCTTCACTTTCGAAATACCGCTGAGTCTGTCAATAAGCTCAAAATCATCCGGTGAGCCGCATGATTTGTCAATCGCCATCATAACGCTCCTTGTGAATTTGTAAGGGCTTGCTGTTGAAGCGATAACCGCCATAGTTTTATCTCCACTCTCCCGGTATTTGTTATACACATCCGCGGCAACGGCTGTATGCGTGTCAATTACATATCCGTCCTGTTCATATATGCGCCTGATAGTTTCAGCCGTTTCATCCTCGGTAGCATATCCGCCCTCAAATATAGCAAGGTTTTTCCTCATATCGTCGGTTATTCGGTAAGAGCCCTCAGATATGAGTTTTTCCATCAATTCCGCTGTCTTTTCACAATCATTTCCCGCTATATGATATATGAGCCTTTCAAGATTGCTTGATATAAGTATATCCATTGAAGGCGAGCTTGTCAGTATGAACTCCCTATTTCTGTCATACGTTCCGCTCTTAAAGAAATCAAACAAAACTTTATTCTCGTTCGATGCGCAGATAAGCTTTCCTACCGGAAGCCCCATATTTTTAGCGTAGTAAGCGGCAAGTATATTCCCGAAGTTTCCAGTCGGAACTACAAAGTTAACAGGTTCGCCCGCTTTTATCGCGCCGTCATGTATCAGCTTTGCATAAGAATATACATAATATACAATCTGCGGAACAAGCCTTCCTATATTGATTGAGTTTGCGGATGAAAACTGGTACCCGTTTGCATTCATCAAAGCGGCAAGCTCTTTGTCGTTAAACATGTTTTTAACGCCTGTCTGGGCGTCGTCAAAATTACCCTCTATTCCGACAACATATGTATTGCCGCCTTTCTGCGTTACCATCTGCCTTTCCTGTATGAGACTTACGCCGTGCTTCGGATAGAACACGATAATTCCGGTTCCCTCGACGTCGGCAAAGCCTGCAAGCGCCGCCTTTCCCGTGTCTCCGCTTGTTGCGGTTAATATGATTATCTTCTTGTCGACATGATTCTTCCTTGCGGCCGTAGTCAGAAGGTGCGGCAGTATAGAAAGCGCCATATCTTTAAACGCTATGGTCGCACCGTGGAATAATTCAAGAAAATACGCCCCGTCCGCCTTGCGAAGCGGCGCAATTTCTTTTGTATCAAATTTGTCGTCATAAGCGCTGTCTATACATTTTTTCAATTCATCCTCGGTAAAATCCGACAGGAATTCTTTCATTATAATATAAGCTATCTCCTTGTAGCCGAGCCCCGCGAGTTCCTCTATGCCAACCGGAAGCTTCGGAAATGAAGAAGGAACATATAATCCCCCGTCGTCGGCAAGTCCCTTCAGTATAGCCTGCGACGCAGTCACCTGCGCGCTGTCGCTTCTCGTACTTTTATACATAATACCCATCGTAGTATCTCTCCTTTTTCGTGACATTAATATAAACGATTATAGCACTTTCCTTTTATAAAATCTAGAGCGTGTTTGCAGTATCGCATGCGCAACCTTTATGCCGTCGACAGCCGCCGACATTATTCCGCCCGCATAGCCCGCGCCTTCGCCGCAAGGATATACCCCCCTCACATTCGACTGGAACGAATCGTCCCTCAGAATCCTAACCGGCGAGGAAGTCCTCGTCTCCACACCGCAAAGCACAACGTCATCATCCGCATACCCTTCCATGACTCCGTCAAAATAGTCCATAGCCTCCATGATTGCCTCGTTGACAAATTCCGGCAGCGTGTTCCTAAGGTTAGCAAAAGAATGCGTGCCCTTAGCCACTATACCGATTTTATTCGTGTGCTCCGACGGAATATTTTTCTTGTAATCGCCAAGAAGCTGCACCGGAATGCTGCCATGCGCCTCCTCATAAGCTTTTTTCTCCCATTTTCTCTGGAAGTTTACGCCGGCAAGGACATCGCTGCTATCAAAATCATCTTTTGTTACATTAACGACGATTGCGCTGTTGGCGTTTTCGCTGTCGCGCTTATGGTTACTCATTCCGTTTACTACGGTATACCCCAGTTCCGAGGAAGCATTTACCACATATCCGCCCGGACACATACAGAACGAATATACCGCCCTGTTATTCTTAGTATGGTACCGAAGCTTATAATCTGCCGGAGGAAGCAGCTTTGCCGCCTCCCCATACTGGGCGTTATCAATAAATTTCTGCGGATGCTGTACCCTGAGTCCAATTGCAAAATCTTTTGCCTGCATATCAAGTATGTCTTTTAAATATTCGTAAGTGCTTCTGGCGCTGTGCCCGGTTGCAAGCACCAGGCTGTCGCAGGCGTATTCGCATTCCTCCGACTTGTCCGTACGGACCGTTTTTACAGAAACAACACGGCCGTTTTCTACGACAATATCTTTCATATACGTGTCAAAGTATACCTTGCCGCCAAGCCTTTCTATGTCTTTCCTTATACTGACAATTACATGGCGCAGCTCATCCGTACCGATATGCGGCTTGTCAAGATATAGTATCTCCCTTGGCGCGCCGTGTTCTGCAAAAACTCTTTTTATATATGCAATCATGCCCGATTTGTCTTTGACTGCCGTATT
>JAAVXK010000022.1 GCA_022790615.1 Lachnospiraceae bacterium | reverse complement strand
TCCACGAAAGCAATGAGCAGTGCCGGTACAGCAATAGGCAGACAGGCTGTTTACAGCCATGTCTGTATATTGCTGTACCGATAGGGCGAATGCCCGTGAACGAGAAAGCCGCAGGGTTTCGAGTTTGCACTGCGCAAAAAGTTGCGAAAGCCCGTGAACGAGAAAGCCGCAGGGTTTCGAGTTTGCACTGCGCATATGCGCTGATGCGAACCGTGCGCAGGGAATTGTATGCTGTAAAAAACTATGTAAAATAAAATGGGGAGGTTTTTTGGATGGTTGATAATGTATATACTAATAAGGATATGCTTGCATGGCTTGAAAAGTTTTCCGATAAGATGGATGTGAGCCCTGAGAAGATTAAGATTTTGAACATATGCACAAAGAAAAAAAATGTGCTGCCTACGATTGAGACCCACAAAAGGGTAATGATATTTGCGAATGAGACGTATCAGGATATTCTATTTGAATTCTGGGAGGCAGGATTCGGTGAATACGATATATGGCTCGGCGAGGGTGAATGCGGGGAGGCCGATATAACCCATACTAAGGTTAAGGACGTTCTCAATAGAAAGATTCAATGTCCGACAGTAATATTTATTGTTAATGAGAATACGAGGGAGTCCTACAGGGTTGGAATTAAAAATGAATTTTTCAGCGCCGGTACCGTGCGCTATGTTGGCAATGAGATTCGCGCCGTAATAATGAGTATGCTCGCAACGGATGTTCAGGATACAATATGTATTGTGAGCGGAGAGAGCATTGTTGTCGAGACGGCAATAGCGGCAAGCGAGGGAACCGTAATCGCCGTTGAGAAAGACAAAGGCTCGATGAGGACAATGCGTGATAACGTGGGGCAGTTTGGAGTACATAATGTTGAAATTATTCCTAATCTTAGCAGTGAAAATCTCTCTCGTCTTCCGGTGCCCAGGCTTGCATTCATAGTTGCAACATCGGAACTCGAGGACGACATTAAAAATCTTCTTTCAAGAAACCCTAAGATGCAGTTTCTTATATATACGCTGGAGTTTGATATTCTTACTGATATTAAAAATATCTTTGAGAAGTATAACATCACAAAAACAGGCGCCGTTCAGATTAGTATATCAAAAACGGATAAGAACAGCGTGCTGGTAACGGAGCCGTCGCCATGGATAGTTTCCGGTGAGGTTGAATAAATACTTAAATAGAAAGAATGGATTATGGCGGAAATTATTAAAGTGTTTAAGGAAGAATTGGAATGTAATACTGCACTACTGCTTTGTAAAATAATTGCGTATATTCGCCCAAAGTATTTATTTTTTAATGAAATCAGAAAATAAGAGGGGTGCTTATGGATATAAAAGTATATAATGCGTCTGATGAAATAGACGCGCAGAGAGTACTCAGTTTGCTTGACAGTAATAATATTAAGGCCTATATACGTGATTCGGGTCCGGGAAGCTTTCTTGAGATAACAAGAGGATTTTCTGTATATGGAAAAGACATATATGTTGACGAGAGGGATGCGCCGGATGCTCTTTCGCTGCTTGGCATAAATATTCCCGATAGTAATCATGATAAGACTGAAGGATTCAATACTCCGTGGTATCATAACAGACGAATTATTGCATGGATTATTTTGCTGTTCATGACATGTGTGGCAGTCCTATGTGTGGTTCTCGAATCTTTGAGTTAATTTGGCCAGAGTACTGGTTCTGTTCATTTGCAAAATGTGAATGGGACAGTATACGATTATAGCACTGAATAAATTCCGGTGAATTCTGCATTGGGGGCATCCGCTTATGGAGCGGATGCTTTTTTCGAATTGTTCTAGAGCGTGTCTGAAAATTCATTTCCGCCATCTGCACACCCACTTTGCGTGATATTTTCGCAAAATTCAGTTGACGTAGCCCGCTACGCCGCTTTCATTTGGCACAAATCTTGCAAAAAGTGGGACGCACATCTGTCGGAAAGTAATTTTCAGACACGCTCTAACAAAATTAAAATTGTGAGAATATTCGAACGGCTTTATGCATAAAATTGTTAAAAAAATATCAATTTATGTCTTGTCACCTGTAAAGATATGTGATATACTCCTGTAAAAACATAAGAAAAGAGGCAGGACATGACAAAGCAGGAAAAGATTGCACAGCTCAAAATTGACAAAGACGCCGTTATCCTTGCGCACTATTACGCACCGTCTGACGTGCAGGATATTGCTGATTATATAGGGGATTCCTTTTATCTTAGCAGGAAGGCGAAGGAGCTTGGCAATAAGACGATTGTATTTGCAGGCGTGTCGTTTATGGGTGAGAGCGCAAAGCTAATCGCCGCTGATAAAACGGTTCTTATGCCGGATGTAAGCGCGGACTGTCCTATGGCGCATATGGTAACTAAGGAGACGGTAGACAGGGCGAGGGCCGAATATGACGACGTTGCCGTCGTATGTTATATCAATTCAACCGCGGAGATAAAATCGTGGTCGGACGTCTGTGTGACTTCGGCAAACGCTGTTAAAATAGTGAGAAACCTCCCTAACAAGTATATATTGTTTATTCCGGACAAGAATCTTGCATCTTACGTTGCGCAGAAGGTTCCTGAAAAAGAGTTTATATATAATGACGGATATTGTCCGGTACATGAACATATGAAAGTGGAAGAAATAAAGAAGCTTATGAGCGAACATGAGGGAGCGCCCGTACTGGCACATCCTGAATGTAACAGCGATATAACCGGGCTTGCCGATTACATAGGTTCTACGTCGGGTATAATCGACTATGTGAAGGAAAATGAACACGGCGAATACATAATATGTACGGAGGAAGGCGTCAGACATGCGCTTAAAAAAGCGCGTCCCGAAGCGGAATATTATTTTGCGGCGACAACACCGGTATGTAAGGACATGAAACGAAACACGCTTGACAATATTATAAGGGTTCTTGAAAATGACGGATGCGGTATTAACGGGCCCGACGGTAATGTAGCCAAGGAAGCCTCGTTTACTTTAAAGAAAATGTTGGAGCTGGCATGATGGTAACTATTTTGGGAAGACGCTGATGAAAGCACACCCGTAAGATACGAGCCAAGTAATTGCGGGCACGGGATTGTAGATGGAGGTGAATTGCATGTCAGGAAAAGACATAAAAAATATATATTGTGATGCAGTTGTTGTGGGATGCGGCGTTGCGGGTTTGTATACGGCGCTTAACCTGCCGGAGGATCGCCGGATAATCATGCTGTCGAAAGAGGACGTCGCAAGCTGTGATTCCATGCTTGCCCAGGGCGGAATATGCGTTTTGCGCGACGAGGATGACTATGACGCATACTACGAGGACACGATGAAAGCGGGGCATTACGAGAACCGTGCGGAGAGCGTTGCTATTATGATACGCTCAAGCAGAGCGGTGATAGATGATTTGTTAGGATACGGCGTTCGGTTTGAAAAAAATGCAGACGGCTCGCTTGCCTATACGAAAGAAGGGGCGCATTCCAGACCAAGAATCTGTTTTCACAAAGATATAACGGGAAAGGAAATAACGGAAAAGCTGTTGTCGCAAGTGCGAAAAAAAAATAATGTGACGATAATGGAATATACCGTTATGACCGATATACTGGAAGTGAACGGAGAATGCAGGGGAATTGCTGCCGAGACTGCGGGGGGCGATAAGCTTCACATATATGCGTCGGACACCGTACTTGCAACCGGGGGTATCGGCGGCTTGTACGAACACTCGACCAACTATTCATGTCTCACTGGAGACGGCTGTCGTATAGCGGAAAAGCATGGGGCCAGGCTTGAGAATATGGATTACGTACAGATTCACCCTACATGCCTGTATACGCAAAAACCGGGAAGGGCATTTCTTATATCCGAATCGGCCAGAGGCGAGGGGGCGATACTGCTCAACCATAAAGGGGAGAGGTTTGTAAATGAGCTTTTGCCAAGAGACGTTGTAACCGAAGCAATACATAGAGAAATGCAAAAAGAAGGTGTTAAGCACGAATATCTGTCATTTGAAAATGTTGAAAAGGAAGTTATACTGAACCATTTTCCCAATATATATGACAAGTGTCTGGAAGAAGGGTACGATATATTAAAGGAACCCGTGCCGATTGTGCCGGCGCAGCATTATTTTATGGGCGGCATATATGTTGACAGAGATTCGATGACTACGATACCGCACCTGTATGCGGCGGGGGAGACGAGCTGCAACGGAGTACACGGGAAGAACCGGTTAGCAAGCAACAGTCTCTTAGAGAGCCTTGTATTTGCTAAACGCCTGACGGATAAGATAAAACAAACAGAGAAAGGAAGTAAAATATATGAATCCGATTACAATGCAGCTTGTTGCTGACAAATATATAAGAATAGCGCTTGAGGAAGATATCAATAGCGAAGATGTGTCAACCAATGCGGTGATGCCGGGGTATAAAAAGGGAGAGGTTAAGCTAATATGTAAGCAGGATGGAATTATCGCGGGGCTTGGCGTGTTCGAAAGAGTATTTAAGATACTTGATGCGCAGACCGAGGTTACATATGAAATGAAAGACGGCAGGGCTGTAAGAGACGGCGACAGTGTAAAAGAAGGAGAAGTGCTTGCGGTTGTTACCGGGGATATAAGGGTGCTTTTGTCAGGTGAGAGAACCGCGCTCAATTATCTCCAGAGACTCAGCGGAATTGCAACCTATACAAACAGCGTGGCAAAGCTTCTTGCGGGAACGGGGACAAAACTTCTTGATACGAGAAAAACGACTCCGGGCATGAGAATATTTGAAAAATATGCGGTCAAGGTCGGCGGCGGATGCAATCACAGATATAACCTTTCGGACGGCGTACTTTTAAAAGACAACCACATAGACGCCGCAGGGGGCATAAAGCAGGCTGTTGAGGCGGCAAGGGCATACGCTCCGTTCGTAAGGAAAATAGAGATTGAGACCGAGAATCTCGATATGGTTAAGGAGGCTGTCGAAGCGGGGGCCGACATTATAATGCTTGACAATATGACGGCAGGCGAGATGGCCGAGGCGGTAAAATATATTGACGGCAGGGCGGAGACAGAATGTTCCGGTAATATTACGAAAGAAAATATTGAAACAATTACAAGTCTCGGCATAGATTATGTATCAAGCGGGGCGCTCACGCATTCGGCGCCGATTCTTGATATAAGCCTTAAGCATTTGAAAGTGTTAGAAAATGAAAATGCTTGATTTTATCATTATCAGTCAATAAATAATTTTGCATTAATATGAAGGGAGGAAGATTGGTTGTGAAAGAAATGACAGGCGGAGAACGAAGAAAAATATTTTTGCAGATGCTGAAAGACAGTAATCTTCCGGTATCAGGCACAGTGCTGGGCAGAAAGACAGGTGTAAGCCGTCAGGTAGTCGTGCAGGATATGGCGCTTCTGAGAATGCAGGGACACCAGATTATGTCCACTGCGCGCGGATATGTAATAGAAGATGAAGGTCAGCATGATGCAGTAAGGCTTGTTAAGGTGTGCCACACGAACGAACAGGTGGAGGAAGAACTTAATCTGATTGTTGACTTTGGCGGAACAGTACTTGACGTCATGGTAAACCACAGGGCGTACGGCAAAGTGAGCGCACCCCTTAACATAAGAAGCAGGCGGGATGTAAAAAGGTTTGTAGAGGACATAAAGACCGGTAAGTCAACGCCGCTTTTGAATGTGACGTCAGGCTATCATTTTCACCATATTAAGGCTGAAAGCGAGGATGTTCTTGACGAGATAGAAAATGAACTTGCAAAGAAGGACTTTCTTGCGGAGTTTCTTCCGTATGAGATAGCGGCGGAGTAAGCAGGAATAGGCTTAGAATCATTTTGCATGGCGGAAATTAACAAAATTTGGGGGATAGATTTTTGTTAAAAATCTATTGACAAACAGGTGATTATAATTTACAATCAGATTAATTTTAAACTTTATTTGAGTTTAACATAACATTAACTTAATACACGTGTAATTCAAAGACTGTGACGGAGACAGTAGATTATTTTTGAAAGTCAAAGAGAGCCGTGTTAGCTGGGAAACGGTACAAGTAGAGAATGACTGAACATCCCTCCTGAGTTGCAGTGTCGAAAGAATAGTCAAGTAGATGCTGACGGAAACCTGCCGTGAACAAGGTCGCATATGATGGTATGTCGTAGATGGTTTTACAGAATTTTAAAAATGTAACTCTTGCCGTTTACGGTGAGAGTTTTTTCTGTATATGGAGTGAAACTCCATATACAGAAAAGGATGCGCACTCGCGCGTAAGGAAGAGGCCGCTTAAGCGGCCGCGCTCAGCGCAAAGAATGTGCCGAGGCACATTCTATTAAAATATGGAGTGAGGTTCCCCATATAACAAACCCTCCGGGAGGATGCGCACTCGCGCGCAAGGAAGATGCTGGGGGATGCGCACAAAGCACATTATATAAAAATGAAGGAAGGTATAATAAGTGAAAAACACAGTTGAAATCAGATGGCACGGAAGAGGCGGCCAGGGAGCCAAGACGGCGGCGCTTCTTTTGGCGGATGTCGCATTTAAAGCCGGAAAATATGTACAGGGTTTTCCGGAGTACGGTCCTGAGAGGATGGGAGCTCCGATTACGGCTTACAACAGAATCAGCGATGATAAGATAACGGTTCATTCCAATATATATGAACCTGACTACGTTGTAGTTGTGGACGAGGGCCTTCTTGACAGCATTGACGTTACTTCGGGCGTGAATCCGGAAGGGGCGATTGTTGTCAACTCAGCGAAGCCTGCTTCGGAGATTGCGCCTAAGTTAAGGGGATATAAGGGCGGAGTATATACGGTTGACGCCCGCAAAATATCCGTTGCGGCGCTTGGAAAATATTTTCCGAATTCACCGATGCTTGCGGCAATCGTTGCAGTGTCTAAAGTCATGGACAGGGACCAGTTCCTGAATGAGATGGAGGCTTCATACAGACATAAGTTCAGCAAAAAACCGGAGGTAATCGAGGGTAATATGAACGCGCTTCGAATGACATTTGAGGAGGTTAACGTATGATAAGCGATAAAATAAATGAGAGTTCTCCCTGGTATGAGCTTACCGAGGGCAATAAAATATATGAGGCGGCAACGTCAAGGCAGTTCAAGACCGGTGAGTGGAGGACGCAGGAGCCGGTACATGATGATGAAAAATGCAAGGAGTGTTATCTTTGCGTACCCGTATGTCCGGATATGAGCATACTTGTCGGGGAAGACGGAAAATTAGCGTTTGACATGGAGCATTGCAAGGGTTGTGGAATATGTGCGAAGGTTTGTCCGTTTGACGCTATAAGAATGGAGGCTTAGAGATGGCAATAAGAGAAAGATTATCAGGAAACGAAGCGGTTGCTTACGCGATAAAGCAGATTAATCCGGATGTTATGCCGGCATTCCCGATTACACCGTCCACTGAGATTCCTCAGTATGTGGCGTCATACATAGCAAACGGGGAGATAGATACGGAGTTTATCCATGTGGAGAGCGAGCACAGTTCGATGAGCGCTACAATCGGTGCATCCGCGGCAGGTGCGAGGGCGCTTACAGCCACGTCGTCATGCGGTCTTGCCCTGATGTGGGAGGAACTTTACGTGGCGGCGTCAAACAGGCTGCCGGTTGTACTTGCGCTTGTAAACAGGGCGCTTTCAGGACCGATTAATATAAATGCGGACCATTCGGACAGTATGGGCGCAAGGGACAGCGGATGGATTCAAATATATGCGGAATCCAATCAGGAGGCGTATGACAACTTTGTGCAGTCGTTCAGAATTGCAGAGCACAAAGATGTGAAGCTGCCGGTAATGATATGCCAGGATGGCTTTATTACAAGTCACGGCGTTGAAAATATTGAGCTTGTCGAGGACGACCTTGTAAAAGGTTTTGTCGGTGAGTATGAGCCGGAGCATTATCTTCTTAATGCAAACGAGGCGATGGCTGTAGGACCGTATGCCGTGTCAAATTACTATATGGAGTCAAAGAGGGCGCAGACGGAGGCGCTTCACAACGCTAAAAGGGTAATACTGGAGATAGCTGAGGAATATGAGAAGATATCGGGAAGAAAATACGGCTTCTTTGAGGAATATAAACTGGACGACGCTGATTATGCGATAGTCATAATCGGTTCGGCAGCAGGCACATGTAAGGCCGCAGTGGACGAGATACGGGAGAAAACAGGTAAAAAGGTTGGAATTCTTAAAATAAGGGTGTTCCGCCCATTTCCGGAGGAGGAGATAGCGCAGGCGCTTAAAAATGTCAAATCCGTTGCAATACTCGACAGGTCTGAGATGTTTGCCGGCACAGGCGGACCTCTCGGCGCGGAGGTTACGGCGGCTCTATACCGGGCCGGCATGTTTAAGGAGGTTGTCAACTATATTTACGGCCTCGGCGGACGCGACATAACAGTGAGCGATTTTGAGGATGTGTATGATGAGCTTGCGCGTATGGCACAGACGCATGAGGTAAGGGACAATTACAAATATATAGGACTTAGGGAGTGAGGTGGAACCGATGGAAAACAATAATAAACCGTATAATTTTAAGAAAGAGATGACAACAAAGAAAGATAGATTTGTTCCGGGACACAGGATGTGCGCGGGCTGCGGCGGCGCGGTTGCGGTGCGTTCGGTTCTCCGTTCGCTGCATGAGGAAGATAAGGCTGTAATAGGCAATGCAACGGGATGTCTTGAGGTTTCATCGTATATGTATCCTTATTCGGCCTATGAGGACAGCTATATACACAACGCATTTGAAAATGCGGGCGCTACCATGTCGGGTGTTGAGACGGCATACAATGTGCTTAAGAAAAAGGGAAAGATAGACGATACCTACAAGTTCATAACATTCGGCGGTGACGGAGGAACATACGATATCGGATTCCAGTCGCTGTCCGGCGCCATGGAGCGGGGTCATGATTTTGTGTATGTATGCTATGACAACGGCGCATACATGAATACGGGTACACAGCGTTCGTCTGCAACGCCCAGATTTGCAGACACGACGACGACGCCTGCCGGAAAGGTTTCATCCGGCAAGGTGCAGGTCAGAAAAGACCTGGCGGCAATCATGGTGGAACACGGAATACCGTATGTCGGACAGACAACATTTTTGGGTAATTTCAAGGACATATATACAAAGTCTGAAAAGGCAATATATACGCCGGGAGCGGCATTTCTAAATGTATTGTCGCCGTGCCCCAGGGGATGGGGATATGAGACGTCGGACATGATGGAGATGTGCAGGCTTGCAGTAGAGACATGCTACTGGCCGTTATTTGAGGTTGTTGACGGAACATGGACGTTATCGTATGAGCCGAAAAACAAACTTCCAATTGAAGATTTCTTAAGGCCGCAGAGAAGATTCAAACATCTTTTCAAGCCGGAAAACGAGTATCTTCTCAACGAATTCCAGAAGATGGTTGACGAGCAGTGGAATAATCTACTTGTAAAATGTAACTTATAAGTGTATTCTTATAAGTGTATTGTATTATACTGGCGGTCGAAAAGGCTGGCCGCTCAATATATGTGATACACACAGCCGAATATGGAATATTGCCGCTTTGCGGCTTAAGCTGTCGCAATACTCACGGCAAATTTCATTGAACGTGAGTATAACAATATAACACGGGGGAGGATTTGCTATGGTAAAAAAAACAAAGATAGATTTGCAGTCAGATACAAATGATTTGTTTGATAAGCTTGTGAAGTACTGTATGGTTTCAGGTGCGATTAATCTTGACTTGTATGCTGAATATGATGTAAAGAGGGGTCTTAGGGATTCCAACGGAAAGGGCGTTCTTACAGGACTTACTGAGATATCGGATGTTCTTTCATACAAGCTTGTCGGAGGCAGAAAAATTCCCTGTGATGGCGAGCTCTATTACCAGGGATACGATATAAGGGATATCATAAACGGTTTTGACAATAGAAAGTACGGGTTTGAGGAGACGACATATCTTCTGTTGTTCGGGGAACTGCCTACAGAAAAACAGCTTAATACTTTTAAGGGTATACTCGGAGAGATGCAGGAACTCTCCGCAAAGTTTATCAGAGATGTAATCATGAAAGCGCCCAGCGCTAATATAATGAATGCGATGCAAAAGAGCGTACTTACGCTTTATTCGTATGACTCTAATCCTGACAATATAACAGTTGAGAACGTGCTCAGGCAGTCGCTAGAACTTATAAGCAAGATGTCGCTTATTGCAGTATATGCGTATCACTCATACAGGCATTTTGACGAGGGAGAGACTCTTGTAATACGGAATCCGGATAAGAATTGTTCCATTGCGGAGAACATTCTAAGGATGCTGCGGATGGATGGAAAGTATACGCCGCTTGAGGCAAAGGTACTTGACATATCCCTTGTATTACATGCGGAGCATGGCGGCGGTAATAATTCAACATTTACGACGCATGTTGTCAGTTCGAGCGGAACGGATACATACTCTGCAATCGCAGCCTCCATTGGTTCTCTGAAAGGTCCAAGGCACGGCGGCGCGAACATGAAAGTTCAGCAGATGTTTGCCGACATTAAGTCGCACATTGACGACTGGACGGACGAGGACAAGATAAGGGAGTACCTTGTAAGGATTCTGAACAAGGAAGCGTTTGACAAGATGGGGCTTATATATGGAATGGGTCATGCCGTATATACTCTTTCAGACCCGCGTGAGCTCGTGATTAAGGAATGTGCGAGACAGCTTTCAGAAGAGAAGGGGATGCTTGAAGAATTCCATCTGTACGAGACAGTTGAGCGCATTGCAGCAGAAGAGGTTATGAAGGCAAGGCAGCTTTTCAAGCCTGTCTGCGCCAATGTGGACTTTTACAGTGGCTATCTGTACTCAATGCTCGAAATTCCCGAGGAACTTTATACGCCGATATTTGCAATATCGCGTATATCCGGATGGAGCGCGCACCGCATAGAGGAGCTTGTGAACAAGGGTAAGATAATAAGACCTGCTTACAAGTTTGTCGGGGTTCACAAGGATTATGTGGGTATGGATAAAAGAGAGGAGCCTGAATTTAAAAAGTCTGAGGAATCTGAAGGAAAATAATGGTTTACAAATTATAACAATATACGGTACAATTATGACAGACCTTTGTCAAAAAGGGTCTGTCTTTTTATTTTTTTGGGGAAGAAAGCAGATAATGGGAGATTAAGAGATTATAAGGAGGAGATTTATGAAAAAAAGAAACATACTAGTAATGTTATTGTGCATAATTTCAATGCTATATGGGCTAAGCGGTACGTATCCATATGCGGCGGCGAAAAGCAGAAGCGGTTATAAAAGAAAGGAACTGGAACTGTATAGAAAGGATAAGAATGGCGAACGGGTATCAGTAGCAAGCGAACGCATGAGACTTAATTATAATAAAAAAGATAAGCTATGTGTATTGTATAGCCAAAGCTATTATTTGAGTAGTGGAGATGAAGTATATAAGGAGTATATAAGGAGTTGGTCTTCAAAAGGCAAGGCATCTGACAGAATGCAAAAGTTTGATAAAAAAATAGAGAGCATACCATATTTAGGCGACGCAAAAATAAGTGATAACGGTACTATATTTGCTATCAGATGGAATTGGATAAATTCAAATGACAAGCGTAAGATGAGACCTATGGTAAGATTGAATGTATTCAACAGAAAAGGAAAAATGATGTCAAACTTGCGTCTTGATAAAGCTACGTCTTTTTTTGACCCAGGTCCGTTAAACTCTGTCGGTGAACGCAGTGATTTTTATGAAATTAACGACTTTGAAATAAACGGTAAGTATATAGATATTATTTTTGCCAGAACAGATGATGAAGATTTTGATGAATCAGGAAGATACTCACTGCAGCGTTTTAATTGGAAGACCGGCGAACTTGTAAGCTGCTTTGAACTTTTAAGGCCATGCCAAAGATTATGCGAGGGATATCCGTATGGAACTGATATGAATTCATTTTATAAGTATTCGAAAGATGGGAGTAAATGTTTGTGGGAGAGTACGTTACCAAAGGGAAAGGCAGGCATACGCCGGAGACTACGTTACTATATTAAACAGGATTATGATGTAATCAAAGGGAAACTGTTTTACTCAAACATAAATGGAGTATACATGTTGGATACGCAGGAGAATAATTCAATTCCTAAAAAGCTTATTACGGTTAAGGATTGTCCGGAGTTGGGACAGGGATTGACATCTGTTATGGATTTGGTTGCTGTCAATGAAAATCATTTTTATCTTCTTATTACATATGAGGTTGGAGGAGCCGCGGATATTTTGTATCAGTATAGAAAGAAGAATGATTAAAACGAATATAATATATAATTATGACTACGGAAATGTATTTTTTAGATGCCGCATATGTACAGATGTGGCGGAGTAACATGTTTGTATTATAATAGGGAGGATGTCTATGAGAAAAAGAAAGATATTAATAATGTTATTATGCATAATGTCAATATTATGCGGACTAAGCGGTACATATTCAGATGCCGCGGCAAAAAATAAGAGCAGTTACACGAGAAAGGAACTGAATGTCCGTGGAAAGGATAAGTATGGAGATTATATTAACATGGCACAGCATATAGACCTTAGTTACAACAAAAAATATAAACTGTGCACGCTGTATGCTCATGAGGACAGGGAGGAAGTTGTTACTTGTTACGTGAGGAGTTGGCCGGCTAAGGGAAAGGTGACTGACTGGATACAAAAAAAGCGTAATAAAGAACATGACATTGCTGATGGAATGACCAAAATTGATGACGATGGCACAATCGTTTCTATGGACACATCATGGATGAATTATTATGATGAAAGGAAAAGAAGGGTTTGTATAAAATTTAATGCAGTCAATGCGAAAGGAGAACTGATTTCACATTTTCAGATTTCAAAGTTTGATACTGACATGGTTGGGCATTTCTTTGATCCCAGACCGGTTGGCAAACATGGCAGGCAAGAAGGGTACCGTTTGGAGGATTTTGAGATTGACGGGGATTATGTAGATTATATTGTTGCAAGGTCTCCTTATTATAGCGGAGTGAATTATGCTAGTTTTGTAAAAGATTCGGCAGAATATTCGCTGCAGCGTGTCAACTGGAAGACGGGAGAGATTGTAAGCTTTCATGAGCTTCCGAGACCGTGCCAGAAGCTGTGCGGGGGCTTCCCATACGGAACGGACATGAACTCATTT
>JAAVXK010000048.1 GCA_022790615.1 Lachnospiraceae bacterium | reverse complement strand
GAGGACATGTTATAATATCGACAGATATTATACCCGCACTGGTTCGCGTCCGACCAAAGGGAGGACAGATTCAATAGCGAACCGTGTGCATAACATGGCATGTCCGGAGGACATGTTATAATATCGACAGATATTATACCTGCACTGGTTCGCGCAGCCTTGCTGCAGCATATTTTTCAATTCAGAGGGAGGAATCCTGTCATGAGGCTTATGTTAAAGTACATGTCTCCGTACAGACTTAGAATAACAATAACGATATTTCTTAAGTTCGCGGCGGTTATTTTTGAACTGCTGATTCCATACATACTTGAAACAATGATTGACGTTGCGGCTCCGGCGGAGGATGTTGAACGTATATGTGTGTACGGGGTTATTATGGTATTCTGTGCTGTTGCGGCGTTTTGGCTCAATATTACGGCCAACCGTATGGCGACAAAGACTGCCAGGGACGCCATTCGGGCGGTAAGGGGCGACCTTTTTTCAAAGACAATGTATCTTTGCGGGGATGATTTTGACGACGTAACGCTTCCGTCTCTTATTTCGAGGATGACTTCAGATTCATATAACGTGCAGAATTTTCTTGGAATGATACAGAGAATGGGCGTCAGGGCTCCGATAATTCTTGCGGGAGGAATTGCTGTGGCATGCAGCATGGATATGGGCCTTACGCTCATACTTGTATGTATGGTGCCGGTTCTTCTTTCGGTTATAATATTTATCTCTAAAAAGGGAATTCCTCTTTTTCGAAGGGTTCAGGGCAAGGTGGACCATGTGGTAAGGGTAATGAGAGAAAATATATCGGGAATACGTGTCATAAAGGCGTTGTCCATGACTGAATACGAAAAAGAACGGTTCGGCAGGGCAAATGACATGCTTACCGACGAGGATATACATGCGGGTGAGATTATGGCGCTTCCGAACCCCGTTATGAACCTTTTTTTAAATCTTGGACTTACATGCGTTATACTTGTCGGGGCGTACCGGGTCGATGCCGGAGTCATGAAGACAGGGGTAATTCTTGCGTTTCTTACATATTTCAATATAATAATAATGGCTGTAATGGGGGTAAACAGAATATTTATCTCATACTCGAAAGCGGGCGCTTCGGCAGACAGAATACAGGAAGTGCTTGAGTGCGGTGATTCATTTGGACAGAAAGAAAATGAGATATCCGGCGCTGTAGAGCCGGAAAAGGGACATGATTCGGACTACATGATAGAGTTTGAAGATGTATCTATTGATAAGATGGGGCTAAAAGGCGTATCATTTAAGGTTCGCAGAGGAGGGACTCTCGGTATTATAGGAGCGACCGGATGCGGAAAAACGACCGTTCTTAACCTTATGATGAGGTTTTATGATGTTGACGCCGGAAGAGTTTTAATAGATGGGACTGATGTCAGGAATATGGGACTTAAAGACTTAAGGAGCAGGTTCGGAGTGGTTTTTCAGAATGACATGATATTCAACGACACGCTGTATGAAAACATAAGCTTTGGAAGAAATCTTGCTGTGAGTGAAGTAAGGCGTGCCGCGGACGACGCCGGCATAGCAGGATTCATAGAGGGTTTGGAAGAAAAATATAACTATATGGCGGCAATTAAGGGAATGAACTTAAGCGGCGGACAGAGGCAGCGTATTCTTATAGCGAGAGCGCTGGCGGGGGATCCTGACATAATTGTACTTGACGATGCGTCAAGCGCACTCGATTACAGGACGGATGCCGGAATAAGGGCAAGGCTGCTTGCGGAATATAAGGGTGTTGTAAAGATTGTCATAGCCCAGAGAGTGAGCTCGGTAATGAATATGGACAACATAATTGTAATGGATGAAGGAAAAATAATTGGAAGCGGGACACACGAAGCGCTGCTTGCGGAATGCGAGCTGTACCGTGGCCTGTTCAAGCTTCAGATGGGGGAGGTGCAGGGTTAATGGCGCCTGTAAGCAGTAAAACAGACAAGCCGAAGGATACCGGCGGGGCCATGAGGCGTCTGCTTGTCTACATATTCGAATACAAGATTAGCCTGATTGCGGCAATAATTCTTGCCGTTTCCGGTAATATACTTGCTCTTGCGGGTCCGGCTGTTTCCGGTAAGGCAATTGACGTAATAGGGCTTGGCAGCGGACGCGTTGATTTTGAAAAAGTATTTTTTTATGTGGCCATACTTGTATGTATATATATTCTGGCAGGGATAATGACGTACTCTTTGTCGGTAATTATGATACGGCTTGGAAGGAATGTTTCGAAAAAAATGAGGCAGGAGGTATTCGACAAGTTAACAAAACTCCCGGTGGGGTATTTTGACACGCACCAGACGGGTGATATTATAAGCAGGGTTTCATACGATATCGATGTTGTCAATACCTCGGTATCGGCGGACATTACGCAGGTAATAACAAGTATTATTACTGTTGCCGGCTCATTTGGAATGATGTTGTTCATCAGCCGTAAATTAGTTTTGGTCGTGCTTGTCACGCTGCCGGCCTCGGTGATATATACAAAATATATGACGGGCAAGACAAGGCCTCTTTTTAGGCGCCGCTCAAAAAAATATGGGGAGCTGAACGGTTATACTGAAGAAATGTTTTCCGGGCAGAAGACGATTCAGGCATATGCAAAGGAGAAAAACATTATATCTAAATTTGACGTAATAAACACTTCTGCAGCGGACGCATACTATGAAGCAGATTATTACGGTGCGATAATAGGCCCGAGCGTCGGATTTATCAACAATATATCGCTTGCGCTCGTCGCAATAGCGGGCTCCGTGCTGTATCTGAACAATATGACAGGCATCGGTCAGATATCGTCGTTTATATTATATTCAAGAAAATTTTCAGGGCCGGTGAATGAAATCGCCAACATGTACAATGAGATTCTTTCCGCGCTTGCGGCGGCGGAACGGGTATTTAATTTTCTTGATGAAGAAGAGGAAGTTACGGATAAAGGGGATGCGGTAAGCCTTGGGGAAGTCAAAGGGCAGGTTGAATTTAAAAATGTGAATTTTGGATATAATAAATCAAAAATAATAATAGAGGATTTCAATCTCAGGGTCAGACCGGGACAGGTAGTTGCAATTGTTGGGCCGACAGGCGCGGGAAAAACTACCCTTATCAACCTTTTGATGAGGTTCTATGACGTATGCGGCGGACAAGTACTGCTGGATGGAATTGATATAAGGGACATTAAAAGGGACGAGCTAAGGAAGTCGTTTACTATGGTACTGCAGGATACGTGGCTTTTTGGAGGAACAATAGCCGAGAATATCGCATACGGCAACCCGGAAGCGTCGCGCGGGGACATAGAGCGGGCGGCAAAATCAGCCAGAATATCATTTTATGTAAATAATCTTAGGGACAAATATGATACCGTCATAACGGAGGATGCCGGCAACTTGTCAAAAGGGCAGAAGCAGCTTATGACTATTGCCCGGGCAATGCTTGTGGATTCGAAAATATTAATACTCGACGAGGCTACTTCGAATGTCGATACGCATACCGAGAAGCAGATACAAAAGGCCATGCTTGCATTAATGAAAGATAAGACATGCTTTATTATAGCCCACAGATTATCAACAATAGAAAATGCCGACATAATATTAGTCATAAAGGACGGAACGGTTATGGAGCAGGGCAGCCACAGGACCCTCATGGAGAAAAAAGGGGAGTATTACAATATGTATATGGCCCAATATAATTGAGAAAATGATACACGTCCGGCGCGTTTACATTAATATAATAATTTTTGTCATATGAAATAAATTTGACATATTTTTGTGATAAAAGTGAATAATAAATTTTGAATGGGTCACACATTTAACAAATAAACTGTTCATACTATTTCCAAAATGCAGGAAAGAGAAGATTGAGCATGAATTGGAGAAAATATATGAATTTGGCTGTCAAATTTAAAAGGGTAGTACAGAAGTTGACCTTTAAAGATGAAATTTTGCTTTATGATGAGAAAAAGCTTGAGTCTGAGGCGAAAAAAGAGCTTGAGGCGATTATGTCTGCGAATACAAAAGTAACAGACTGCAATATTAATTATATTCCCGACATGCATATGGAAACCGCGGCCAGGGAGAATGTTATTAAGAGACTGTGCCGGCTTGGGGAATACAGTCCGGAAAAATGCCTTATAGTTATGAACCCTTACGGTTATGTGCCGCTTTCCGCGGTTGCAATATTTAAGACCGAAAAACCATTAAGGAGCAAGATGTGGGTCGACGCTCCGGGAGACACTAAGATAGTAGGCGAATGCCCGCCTGCGGTCAATCACCGTATTCCAATTATAGGGTTGTTTCCCGCGAGCAGTAATTATGTGACTATAGAGCTGTATGATAAAGAACACTTAGTAAAAAGAATGAAATTTGTCCTCGAGACGAAGGAACTTCCGGAGGACATGCGCGGTATGGTTAAGATATTGACGGATAACGGCGAGCCTGCCAGTCCGTTTTATTATGTGTCGGGAGTGGATTCGTGGTTTCCGTATGTGTTCGACAGAAACGGAAAGATAAGGTATTATATAACGAAACCATGTAAGAATTACGGAGTGTTTCCGATGTCAGGGGGTATGCTGCTGCACTCTGACAGGTATATTTTAAAGCCAAGCTACGGCGTTCCGCATTCGCTTGCCGTACACAAAATGGACGCGTTCGGAAGGATTAGGCAGACGCTGTATGTCAGAAACGGACTTCACCATGACGCCGTCGAGATGGCAGGGAGCGGTAATTATCTGGTAGCCACGAGTTCTCTTGAAAATTATTGTGAGGACGCTGTGGCTGAGATAGACTATAAAACCGGAAAAACAGTACAACAAATTAATATGGACGATATAGTGACCGAAGAATCGGTAAAGGATACGGCTGACTGGGCGCATATGAACACAGTTTCCTACAATAACGACGATTGCTCGGTACTCGTATGCCTAAGGAATCTGCACAGCGTATTAAAACTTGATTGGAAGACTAAAAAGCTTATATGGATACTTGGAGACCCGTTTTTCTGGAAGGGAACGACGATGGAGAAGTATGTTTTACGCCCGGTTGGTGATAATATAAAATGGTTTTACCAGGCGCATTCATCGTTTCAGCTGGATAAAAAACATTCTGACGGCAGACCGGTAGTGAAGATTGCAATATATGACAACCACTGGCAGAGCAGGAGAAAGACGGATAATTTTGACGGGGACGTTAACTCGTACGGACTTATATATGATGTAAATGAACAGGAAAAAACAGTTTTACTGTGTAAATCATTTGAAAGTAAAAAGTCGCCTGTGCGCTCAAACGTGGTATACTATCCGGATAAGGACAGGTTCGACGTAATGAGCGGATGCCTGAAAGACAGATATGAGAACGGAAGAGCGCTCATATACGATTACAAATATTCAACCGGAAAGCTGAAAAGGAAATATCTGATAAAGGACCAGTTCTACCGGGCATATCCTTTCAAATTCGATTTTCAATCGCTTGCAGAACCCGTCGATTATGATAATGCGATATTCGGCGAGCTTGACAGGCCTGTTCCGGTTGAGAGAATTCATACGGATTCGGCTGTTTTTCTCGACGTGGTGGACAGAGAGGCAGAATCGCTTGAGAATAAGCGCAAAAATATGAAAACACGTGCTGAGAAAGAAAAGGAATGGCAGGAAATGACGCATGGAAAGACATGGGCCGAGCTTGACCATACGGAAAGGATTGCACAGACAGGTTTCAGGATGTGCGGTAATATTCTTTTTCTTTGGGGAATAGACCATATAGTCAGCCGTCTATATATGGTTTCCGACGATGCGTCTTATACGATGGATTATTCAAAGACGGAACAGGAGATTCCGGCAATATTCGTAAACTATGGATATTATATGCCGGTGCCGCTTGACACTGTGAAAAAAGGACGTTACAGTTTGTACGTGGAATGTTTTGACACGTTATATGATACAAAAAAATATATTCAAATTGGAGAGTAAAATTATTATGGCAGAATTATCACATCTGGATAAGCTCGAGGCAGAGGCCGTCTATATTATGAGGGAAGTAGCCGCCGAGTGCGAGAAGGTTGTAATGCTTTATTCGATAGGAAAAGACAGCTCGGTTATGCTGCACCTTGCGAAGAAAGCATTTTATCCTGAAAAACCGCCTTTTCCGTTAATGCATATTGATACGACATGGAAATTTCGCGAGATGATTGCGTTTAGGGATAAGATGGCGAAAGAGTCGGGCATGGAGCTTATCGTCTATACGAACGAAGAAGGCGTTAAGAAAGGTATTAATCCTTTTGACCATGGTTCTATATATACGGACGTAATGAAGACGCAGGCCCTTAAACAGGCGCTTGACAAGTATGGTTTTACCGCGGCTTTCGGCGGCGGAAGGCGTGACGAGGAAAAGTCGCGGGCGAAAGAGAGAATCTTCTCGTTCCGAAATGCCAACCATGCATGGGAGCCGAAAAAGCAGAGGCCGGAGATGTGGAAATTATATAACTCCCAGATTATCAAAGGGGAAAGTATTCGTGTGTTCCCGCTTTCAAACTGGACGGAAAGAGATATATGGCAATACATTGAACGTGAAAATATCCCGATTGTTCCGCTGTATTATGCGAAAGAGCGTCCTGTTGTTGAGAGGGACGGCAATATAATTATGGTGGACGACGACAGGATGAAGCTTCTTCCGGGGGAAGAGGTCAAGAAGAAAAAGATTCGCTTCCGTACGCTTGGCTGTTATCCGCTTACGGGAGGGGTCGAATCGTCGGCGGACAATCTTCATGACATAATTAACGAGACTTTAAGCGCGGTATCTTCAGAGAGGACAAGCCGTGTTATAGACCATGAGGAATCTGCAAGTATGGAAAGAAGAAAAAGGGAGGGATATTTTTAAAATGAAAAGCCTTCTGAAATTTATTACGTGTGGAAGTGTCGACGACGGAAAGTCGACGTTGATAGGGCATATGCTTTATGACGCAAAGCTCATATTTGCCGACCAGAAGAAAGCGCTCGAGATGGACAGCAAAATAGGAAGTACGGGCGGCGAGCTTGATTATTCTCTGCTTCTTGACGGACTTATGGCGGAGAGGGAACAGGGAATAACAATAGACGTTGCATATAGATATTTTACGACGGAGAAACGCAGCTTCATAGTAGCCGATACGCCGGGACATGAGGAATATACCAGAAACATGGCGGTCGGCGCTTCATTTGCCGAGCTTGCGATTCTTCTTATTGATGCGTCCGCAGGCGTTATGGTACAGACGAAGAGACATTTAAGAATATGTGCCCTTATGGGAATCAGGCATTTTGTTTTTGTAGTTAACAAGATGGACCTTACTGGCTATGATAAAGATGTGTATTATAAGATAAAGAAAGATATCGAGCAGCTTACGGATGATATGGATATTGACAGTCTGTATGTAATTCCGGTATCTGCGACGAAGGGTGACAATATAACGAATCCGTCCGAAAATATGAAGTGGTTTGACGGAAGTCCGCTTTTATCATACCTTGAGGAGATTGAAATAGAGGACAACAGCGGCGACGGCGGGTTTGTTATGCCGGTGCAGAGAGTGTGCCGTCCCGATTACAGCTTCAGGGGATTTCAAGGCCAGGTGGAGAGAGGCAGTATAAGCACGGGCGATGAGATTATATCCTATCCGAGCGGTGAGAAAGCCTCGGTAAAAGAGCTGTATATATTGGATAAGAAGACGGAAAGGGCCGTTGCAGGACAGCCGCTTACGATAGTTATAGACAGAGAAATGGACATATCCA
Organism: Lachnospiraceae bacterium; assembly: GCA_022790615.1. GTDB lineage: Bacteria > Bacillota > Clostridia > Lachnospirales > Lachnospiraceae > V9D3004. The sequence goes on along the minus strand of JAAVXK010000048.1, from coordinate 54,883 downwards.
GAGGGTGCGTTATAGCGTCGGGCAGAAAGGTTTCCGTAAACAACCTGTTTAAGGGAAAGATGCTTTGGCTTGACGACGAACCGCTCAAAATGGGAAAGAGTTATTATCTCAAGGTCGGTACAAAAAAGGTTCCGGCATCGGTTATACGTATAAGATATAAGATTGACGTTAACACCGGCAACCATATTGCGTGCGATACGCTTGTAAAGAACGAGATTGGCGTTGTTGAGGTAATGCTTGCCGAAAAAACCGTATTTGCGCCGTTTGACGATATAAGGGAGATAGGGTGTTATATATTGATAGACAGTGAAAGCAATATGACGTCCGCATGCGGCGTTGTTGAACATGAGCTGAGGCGCGGACAGAATATTGTATGGCAGGACATGGATGTGACAAGAAAGTTAAGGGAAGAAAAGCTTGGACAGCATGCCCGTACCGTCTGGTTTACGGGATTGTCCGGAGCCGGAAAGTCAACGCTTGCAAACGCGCTTGAAAAACGACTTATTATGATGGGAAGGCATACGATGATTCTCGATGGGGACAATGTAAGGCACGGACTTAATAACAACCTTGGATTCACTGACTCCGACCGTTCGGAGAATATACGGAGAATTGCCGAAGCATCAAAACTTCTCAATGACGCGGGAATAATTGTAATGGTATCGTGCATTGCGCCATATGATAGAGACAGGAGAAATGCAAAAAAAATAATCGGTGACAGCTTCCGGGAGATATATGTATCCACATCAATTGAGGAGTGCGAGAAGCGTGATGTAAAAGGGCTGTATGAGAAAGCGAGGAGGAATGAGATACCGAACTTTACAGGTGTTTCAAGCGAATATCAGGTGCCGGACCACGCTGATTTGGTAATCGATACGACCGGCAGAGACGTTGAGGAGTGTGTGGACGAGATAATGGATAAGCTTGGACTATAATTAAAGCTTAAATTATAATATATTTTACAGGAGGATTTGTATTAATGTTTAAGAGGAGATTTGTAAAAAAAGCGCCGATTGCCGCCGCATTGGCCTGTATGGCGGTTATGTTCACGGCAGGATGCGGAGGAAATGATGACAATACCGTCAACATAGGTTTTTTCCCGAATATCACCCATGCGCAGGCGCTTCTTGCAATGGACAGCGGACGTCTTGAGGAGGAGCTTGGTGATTCGTATAAGGTTGAATGGACTTCGTTTAACGCCGGTCCCGCCGAGGTGGAAGCGCTTGTTGCACAAGAGATTGATATCGGTTACATCGGACCGGTACCTGCAATCAACGCCAATGTAAAAACAAACGGCGAGATAAGTGTGTTGTCTAACGCATGTGATGCGGGCGCAGTTCTGATTAAGAGGTCCGACGTCGACATTAACAGTGTTCAGGACCTTGCAGGCAAAACCGTTGCAATACCGCAGGTAGGCAATACGCAGCATCTGTGCCTTTTGAGTCTGCTTGAGGAAAACGGGCTTAAGAGTACCGAGGAAGGCGGGGACGTTACTATAGTAGCGGTAGAGAACGCTCAGCTTCAGACAATGTTTGAGAAAGGACATGTTGACGCCGCGCTTCCGCCTGAACCGTGGGGCAGTATATTAGAGAGAAACTGCGGGGCGCAGGTTGTATTGGGTCATGATGAGATAATGCTTAGCGGCAACTATCCTACGGCTGTTGTAATAGCAAGAAATGAATTCATGGACAGCCATCCGGAAGTGGTTGAAAAGTTCCTTGGAATACACAGCGAGATGACGGATTATTTTAACAATAACAAAGACGAAGCCGCCGGTATTATTAATAATAAAATAGAAGAACTTAAAGGTAAGAAATATGAAGTTGATATTCTAAAGAGTGCGTTTGAAAGGCTTACGGTAAGTACGGATATTAGAAAAGATGCGATGGACGTATTTATTGATATGTGTGAAAAGCAGGAGTTTATTAGTAGTAAGCCTGATACGGGTCTTTTATACCGCTGATTTCAGTTGGGGTCAAAGAGGTTTTGACCCCAATATTATTGATGTAACATTACCGGATTGATTCTATATTAGAGTCATTATATATGAGATTCATGATATTAAGGAAATAATAGGAGAGTAAAGTTATAAATGGGTATAATTCTTAGAAACGTATGTAAGACTTTTGAAGGTACAAAAAGAGAGACCCTTAGTGATATAACCTTAAATATTGAGGATGGGGAATTTGTATGCGTGGTAGGTCCGTCAGGATGCGGCAAGTCCACAATGCTCAATCTTATCGCAGGACTAGACAGACCCACGTCGGGAACAATAAGCGTTAACGACAGGAAAGTAACGGGCCCGGGTGCAGACAGGGTTGTCATGTTTCAGGAGGCTGCGCTATATCCGTGGCTTAGCGTAATTCAAAATGTTCGGCTTGGCATGAAGTTTATTGGTATTGGCAGTGACGAACAGGAGAGGCGCGCAATGCATTATCTTAAGATGGTGCATCTCTGGGATTTCAGGGACTATTCCGTACATGAAATATCGGGCGGAATGAAACAGAGAACCTCGTTAGCCCGGTCGCTCTGTATGGAAAGCAATATACTTCTTATGGACGAACCGTTCTCTGCGCTTGACAAACAGACTACGAACAAGCTTCGCGAGGAGCTTACGTCAATATGGGCGGAGACCGGAAAAACAATATTTTTTATTACGCACAGTATAGAAGAAGCCGTGTATCTTGCGGATAAAATAATTGTGCTGTCTGATAATCCGGGCACAATTAAAAAGATTATAGTAAATGACCTTCCAAGACCAAGGCATATTGAAGATGCGGATTTTATTTCGTTGAGGAAGAATCTCCTTGGATATGTAAGGAAAGAGGTGGATAAAGTTGAAAAAGAAGAATACGATTCGAAATAAAATTTTTGTGCTGTTGTTTTACGTTGTTTTAATTGGTCTGTGGCAGATAATATATTATCTGGGGGCGAACACGTTTGGATGGTGGAAACCATATGCGTTTCCGAATCCACAGGGCGTTGCCATGAGTTTTGTCGGCCTGATGGAGGAAGGAAAACTCGTTATAGCCATATTATACAGCTTTAAAAGATGCCTTATCGGATTTGCGATATCCGTTGTTCTCGGAGTTATACTGGGATTGTTCATTTCATTTTTTCCAAAGGCGGGAAACGCCGTAAAACCGCTTATTTCGGGAATACAGTCGCTTCCGAGCGTATGCTGGGTTCCGTTTGCAATATTGTGGTTTGGATTAAAAGAGAGTTCGATATTGTTCGTTATCGTTATGGGCTCGATATGCAGCGTTATAGTTGCTATTGACAGCTCGTTTAAATCAGTGCCGCCTATGTATGTGAAGGTTGCCAGGACGCTGGGAGCCGATAATGTATCGCTTTACAGATATGTACTGTTACCGGCCATACTTCCAATGGTCGTGTCAGGCCTGCGTCAGGCGTGGTCGTTTGCATGGAGGGCTCTGATGTCCGCGGAAGTAATGTCTGCAACAATCGGTCTCGGATTTTCGCTGCAATCAGGAAGGGATATGGCGGATATTAATCAGGTTGGCATGGTTATGATTGTAATCATTCTACTGGGAATTGCCGTAGATAGATTTGTCTTTTCGACAATTGAGAATAAATTGTTGCGAAAAAGGGGTATGTTGGTATAATACCTTATATTATAATTATAATGATAAGATTTTATTGCAGATATTAGAGCGTGTTTGAAAATTCATTCCCGCCATCTGCGTCCCCCACTTTGCGGTATATTTACGCCAAATTCAGGCCACGTAGCCCGCTGCGCTTCCCTCATTTGGCACAAATCTCCCACAAAGTGTGAAACGCATCTGGCAGAAAGCAATTTTTAAACACGCTCTGAGCGTGTTTAATATCTGCATATATTTTTGGTGTTCAGATATACTTTCTTTTTCATGGGAGGCGTTACATATATGAGAGTTATATTTATTAGACATGGGGACCCTGATTATAAGAGAGATTCTCTTACGGAGAAAGGATGGAGGGAGGCAGGACTGCTGGCTGAGAGGGTCAGCAGGTGGAATGTTGACGACTTTTACTGTTCCCCGCTCGGAAGGGCAAGGGACACGGCTTCGTGTACTCTTGATAAGATAGGGCGCACCGCCGAAACTTTCCGGTTTTTAAGGGAATTTGAGGGGCGTGTTGTCAATCCTGCGACGGGCCGTGACGGTATCTGTTGGGATTTTATGCCTGACTACTGGACGAATTCAGAAGGAATGTACGACAGGGATAACTGGGCGCTCAGCGACATAATGCTTGGCAGCCCTATTGACATTCATGAGGAGTGGCGGAGTGTATGTAATGGAATTGACGACATTCTTGCGCGTTATGGGTACATAAGAAACGACAGATACTATAGGGTCAGGGAACACAGCGATAAAACAATAGTGATTTTTTGTCACTTTGGTGTTACAATGGTAATGATGTCCCATCTGCTGGGAATAGCGGCGCCGGTGTTGCTGCATGGTTTCTTTCTGCCGCCGACGTCGGTTACAATTCTTAACACGGAAGAGAGAATGGGCGGTAATGCTTATTTCAGATGCCAGGTTGTCGGAGACGTCACGCATCTGCATATGGGAAATGAGCCCGTTTCGGAATCCGGTTATTTTGCGGAGGCATTTCAGGAATACGTTTGACAGGTGATAAAATTGAGTACCGGAAAAAAAAGCAGTAAAATAATAAATGATTTTACAAAAGGGAATATAGTAAAGCAGATAGTGGTGTTCGCCGTGCCGTTTATGCTGTCGAATCTGATGCAGGTTTTGTATACGCTTGTAGATATGGCTATCGTAGGGCAGTATGTCGGTTCCGACGGGCTTGCCGCCGTATCTAACGCAAGCCAGCCCATGATGTTCATGACGATGTTCTGTATTGGTATCGCAACAAGCGGACAGGTCAACATATCGCACCTTATAGGCGCGGGCAGAAAAGATGAAATAAAAAAGACGATTGGCACTATGTTCTGCGTGCTGTTGATTCTTGCGGCTGTGATGACATGCATTGGCATTGTCTTTTCTAAAAATATTCTTTCGCTCTTAAATGTTCAGCCGGAATCATACGATATGGCGGTCTCATATATGTTTGTATGCTGCGCCGGCATTGTATTTACTTTCGGGTATAATATGATATCGGCCGTATTCCGCGGCATGGGCGATTCCAGACATCCGTTTATTTTCATAGTAATTGCGTCTGTCATAAACATTATACTTGACATCGTTTTTGTCAAGTATATGGATATGGGCGTTATCGGTGCTGCCGCCGCCACTATTATCGGGCAGGCATTTTCCTTTATAGCCGCGTTAATTTTCATTGTACATAACAAGAGCGAGTTTGGATTTGACTTTAATCCAAAAAGCATACGGATAGACAGAGGAGCTTTGAGAGAACTTATAAGGCTTGGTATACCGTTTGCACTGCAGGGCTGTGCAATCAATATATCCATGATGTTTGTCGGAAGTCTTGTAAACAGCACGGGTTATCAGTCGTCCGCTACTTTTGGAGTAGGAATCAGAGTTGACGACTTAATTAATAAGGTGACGCAGGGAGTAACTTTTGCAGTGTCTTCGATGGTGGGGCAGAACTATGCCGCAGGCAATTTTAGCAGGGTTAGAAAGACTGTATTCTGCGGCTGGGCGATAAGCGCAGTATGTTATGCTGTATATGTCCTGCTTTATTTTACGAACAGGGAAGAACTTTTCTCGCTGTTTACAGAGGATGCGAAAGTAATAGAATTGTCGGGCATATATGTTGCGGCGATCGTGTGGAATTATCCGGCGATGGTAATCATGAGGGGAAGCAACGGATTCCTTCAGGGAATAGGCAATGCGAGAATTTCTCTTGTTTTTGCACTGCTTGACGGATTTGTGTTTAGGATATTGTTAAGTTATATATTTGGTATTGTTATGGGTCTAGAATTATATGGGTTCTTTTTGGGATACGGTCTTGCGGCATACGGAACGGGAATACCGGGAGCAATATACTTCCTGTCGGGTGTATGGGAGAAGCGCGGCAGGACAAAAAAGGCGGCAGGGCAGTTAGCCTGATGCCGCCTAAAAATGCATGGTATAACACACTATAATGATGAAAGCTCTTTGTCGATGGATATCACCGTATCGGACGGGGCGTAGTCTTTTGTTCCAAACAGGTATTCATGAAGTGCGGAGACATTTGACGAGAGAGTATCACACACGACCACGGAAGCCTTGTTAATCTTGCGGTTAGCCTTATCGAATGGGAATCCATCCTGTTCGTTCACGCTGTAAAATGGAAAGAAAGAGGCGAGCCATACAAATTCTGTCCCGCTAAGACTTGTTGAAACCTGCGGCAGAACGCTATCGGCTGCTCCTAGCAGTTTTACAGGGTTGGTGTGCTTCGCCTTAGCTATAATGGCCTTGATGACAGTGCGCTGCCTCTCGGCCCTTGTAAAATCTCCGCCCTTTGTATAGCGTACCCTTGAGTAGCCGGTAGCCTGAACGCCGGTGAGAAGCTGCTCGCCGGCGGATTTTATTTTGCTCCAGTCTTTTTTGTTGATATTGGCGACGTCTTTTGCATATCTGTTGACTTCGTCAAGTTCCTCCTCGGTAATCTCGACCGTGACTCCGCCGAGCGCGTCCACGAGGTCTGTGAGCGCGCTGAAATTAACCGTTACAAAGTCCGTTATATTCATATCAAAATTCCGGTTAATAGTTTCTACTGCAAGTTTCGGGCCGCCGTACGCGTAGGCGTGGTTGAGCTTCGTATATCCGTGATCCGGTATATATACGAGGGTGTCCCGGTATATGGAAACGAGCTTTAGTTTATGGGTAAGACGGTTCATGCTGGCGATGATTATCGCGTCGCTTCTGGTGTTTGTCGTCAGGCTGTTCTCCCTTGAGTCAACGCCAAAAAGGGCGATATTGGTGTATTTGTCAATATTGCCGCCGATATTTTCGTTCATATAGATATCTTTGTCGCTCCATTCGCCGCGCTGCAGTTTCGAATATATATAAGCCATAAAGCCGATATATATTGCAAGAATGATTAATAGTATCTCTGCTATAAGAAGCAGCTTTCTCCTGCGGTGACGTCTTTTTTTTGTTTTTATATCCGCCAATTTGCCCTCCCATAGATGCGCACTTGCGCGATATGTAGTTAGTTGCATTCGCTACACGCGCTCGGCGCGGAGAATGTCGCAAGCGACATTCTTTGTTTTTCAAAAGCTAATACGCATTCTTATTAATGAATCCCTTAAACACTGTGAGGAAAAGAATCTTAATGTCAAGTCCAAGCGTCCAGTTCTCTATATAGTATATATCGCAGTCTATGCGCCCCTCAATCGATGTATCCCCCCTGTAACCGTTTATCTGGGCCCATCCGGTAATCCCGGGTCTTACCTGATGTTTTACCATATACCGGGGAATCTCCTCTTTGAACTTGTCCACGTAAAACGGTCTTTCAGGCCTTGGGCCGACAAGGCTCATATCGCCCTTGAGCACGTTGAAAAACTGAGGCAGCTCGTCGAGACTTGTGCTTCTTATGAACTTTCCAACAGGCGTAACGCGCGGGTCGTTCATCGTCGTCCACGCTTTTTTCTCGTCGGCGTCATTCTGTACGCGCATGGAGCGGAACTTATACATATTAAAAGCTCTGTTGTGCAGACCGATTCTTTTCTGCTTGAATATAAGCGGGCCGTCCGATGTGAATTTTACTAGTGCGGAGACAATCAGCATCGGCAGTGAAAACAATATAATAAAAAATATGGAGCCTGCTATATCGACAAGGCGCTTTATGAACTTGTTGACCGGGCTGCTAAGCGGTACGTTTCGAACATGTATAACCGGAAGCCCGTCCAAATCTTCGGTGTATGGTTTTGTCGGTATGAGGTTGTTGTAATCGGGTACAAATTTGGTATGTACGCCGAATTTCTCCGTCGTCACGACAATCTTCTCAAGTTTATCGTATTCGGTAAGATTAAGAGTAATTACAATTTCGTCGTATTCATTTGTTGCAAGCAGACTGGGAAGTTCGTCAATTTTCCCTATTATTTCTATTCCCTTGTATCTTGTTCCAGGCGACATGTTATCGTCAAGAACGCCATGTATATAATAGCCCCAGTCATTGTGCGTCAGCATTCTGTCAATATATCCGTCGGCGGCGCGGCCGTAGCCTACCAAAAGTACATGCTTTAAGTTCTTTCCGCTGCGGCGGAGTTTCTTCAGTATTCTTGATACGATATGCCTGAACAGGAAATCGAAAACTGTATTCAATATGAAGAATATACCCAAAAATAATCTTGCATAATATGTCGACTTAAAAAAGTAAAGCACCGCGGTACAATATAATATTCCAGTGGCGTTTGCCTTTATGAGCGCCGATAAGGTGGTTCGCCTGCGCGCAGTGCGCTTCGGGTCATACAGATGAAAAAAATAATATGCAATTATATAGAAAGGGACTAAAAATATAAGCATCTCCATATAATTAATCATAGGAAGGTAGATTCCGGAAGGTTCCTTTATTATTCTAAGCCAGATTAAAGGGCTGTGTGCAACGTCAAATCTCAAAAAATACGCAAGCATAAATGAGAAAATCATAATGAATGCATCAATAAGCAAATGTATTAAATTAAGTAATCTCTGATTCTCCTTTATCAAATGGATTCATCCTTTCATTGTAGTATATAACAATTATTCCCTTAGATTTACATGATAACCGAAAATGTTTAAATTCACAATATAAACTTTTTATCTTCACAGAACATACACAAATTGAATCTATAATGAAGCACATCAAAGTAAAACAAATATAAAAATTATTAAATAAATATATAACAAGGAGAGATGAAATATGCAGGATGAACGTTACGGAAATTATGATGATAATACTGATAAAGAAAACAATGCACAGGATGTTGGACAGAATGTAGAGCAGAATACGGACAACAGCCAGGAACAACACGACAGCAGTACCGGTGGATATTATGAACAGCCGGGTGACGGCGCTCAAAGAAGCGAACAGTCCTTTGGACAGAATTATAATGCGAATCAGGGCTGTGGACAGAATAACTCCGGTTACAATGCCAGTCAGGACTATGGGCAGAATAATGCCGGAGGGTTTAACGGTATGAATGGCCAGAATGGATTCAACAACTTCAACCAGCCGCCGAAAAATAATAATTCGGGAAAGAAAAAGATTGCAATTGCGGCATGCGTTGCGGCTGCATTGGGAGTATTTGCAATTGCCGGAACAGGAGTAAAAGGAGTTATCAGTTATCTTGACAAATATAACCCTGATTCAGAAAAGATAGCGTGGGAGAATCAGGATGAGTCGGATAAAGCCGGTAAAAAGACAGACGCACCGTCCGCAACTACCGCGCCGGTATCCGTTACTAAGGCGGGAGGAAACGCAGGAGCCGTAACAGATGTTTCAGGAATCGTAGAAGGGGTTATGCCTTGCGTTGTATCTATAACAAGTACAGCTTCGGTTCAGGGTTATTCGATATTCGGACAGCGCTACGAGCAGGAGATATCTTCAGCGGGTACGGGATTTATTGTCGGAGAGAATGACGACGAGCTGCTGCTCGCAACCAATAACCATGTTGTTGAGAACGCGACCGCTATTCAGGTTACATTCTGCGATGAATCAACGGCACAGGTAGTTGTCAAGGGAACGGACGCGCAGGCGGACCTTGCGGTTGTTGCGGTAAAGAAATCAGATTTGAAAAGCGAGACAAGGGATGCAATCAAAGTTGCAATGCTTGGCGATTCTGACGAGGTTAAGGTCGGACAGATTGCAATTGCAATAGGAAACGCACAGGGAATGGGCCAGTCGGTTACAGTCGGATATATTAGCGCCAAGGACAGGGAGCTTGACATGAGCGATAATGCCAACGGCGGAACGAAGACGATGAATTTCCTCCAGACGGACGCGGCGATTAACGGAGGTAACAGCGGAGGACCGCTTGTAGATATCAACGGTAACGTTGTGGGAATTAACAGCGCAAAAATTAGCGATACGCAGGTTGAGGGAATGTGTTACGCGATTCCTATCTCGTCGGCGATTCCTATTATTAACGAGCTTATGAACAGGGAGACGCTTTCTGATGAAGAAAGAGGTTATCTCGGGGTTTCTCTGACAGACGTCTCAAAAGATGCAGTTGAGATGTATAATGTACCGGACGGCGTATATGTCGACAGCGTATCGGCCGGCGGACCTGCCGAGAAGGCCGGAATCAAGGCGGGTGATATTATTACGGAGATTAACTCGGTTGAAGTTAATTCAAAATCAGCTGCTTCTGACAAGATTAACAGTTACCGCTCAGGAACCGATGTTAACATTGTCGTATACAGACAGCAGGCGTCGGGCAGCGGATATGAAAAAATCGATATAACCGCAACTCTTGGAACCGCGGAAGAAGCCGGTATAGACGTAAAAGGCGCAGGCAGCGGACAGGACAAAGACAGCGGAAACGATTATGACGACGGACAGAGAGATGACAGCCAGAGAAATGACGGCGGCAGAGATGATATGGACGACTGGTTTGGCGATATGTTCTCGTGGTAAAATATGCCCCCTCTTTCATTTAAATATATTTGTAAAAACAGGCATGCCCTTCGCGGCGGCCTGTTTTTCGTGGTGCAGCTTGTGTTTTGTTTTATGATTCTTAATTTTAATCAATTGGAATGATTACAGTTACGGAATATATGTCATTTTCGTAGTCAATCATGCATACGCCGTGATAGTGAAGCGTGGATATTTTCACATTTTTGAGGCCATACCCGTGAATAAAATCAAAATTATCGACGTCCTCTATTGGTTTGGCGCCGGGAGCAGGCGTATATGTATTCGTGATATAGATTGTAAATGTATCTTCGACAGTCTGAATCGTCAGGTTAATGTCGCCACCGTTTTGTTCAAGACATGCGTTAAATGCATTGTCAAGCAGGTTTCCCAGAATGACCGTCATGTGATAGTCGCTTAACGGGATTGTGTTAATGTCAAATTTAAAATTAGTCTGCAGCGTTATACCATGCTTTCTTGTCTGAAGTAAAAGATTGCTTACAAATGAATCAACTACAAGATTGCCCGTATTGATGGTGCAATACCTTGACTCAAGGTCGTTCATTGTAGTCCGGGTATAAGGGATTATGGAATCGTAATCTTTATTATTAACGCAGGTTTCAATATAAAATAAATGCTTTTTCGTGTCATGCATGAAGCTTCGTATATTTTTATATGCTTCCCCCAACTGCTGATATTTGCTCTTTTGATAGGATATCTGATTATTAATAAGTTTGTTCTCGGACTTCAACTCTTCGTATTTCAATATGTTATTCAGCAAAATATAATTCACAATGTTGATTAACAGAATAAATGACACTATCATGATGTACGTATCCGGCCAAATGGTGTTCAGCATAAAAAAAGGCTTCGACAGAGAAAGGATTATGGACAGGGCGGGAATTAAAAGCAAAAGGCAGAGATATAACTTTGAATATTGTTCAATTTTCCTTTTCCATACGGCAACCAGTATCATAGTTAATAAAAATAATAATAAATCCGTGGCAAGAGATATGCCTGTGAAAGTTAATTCAGGCATACTTTCAGATTGGATGTCTATAGAAAGGAACTTAGTTATTATATAATAGGATACGTCTTCGCATAAGGAGATGGCAATCATATAACTGGCAGTCGAGAGAATCCTTGCGATGATTCGGGCGTGGAACATAAAAGAAAGAAGGAAATACATAATTAAGACAAGAGAAGTCCTTATGATGGTTGAATCCCATGCAACCCGGCCGTTCATACTGCTTAAAAGAAAATAATAAGCGGTATGGGACAGACAAAATACGGACACGGCAGCGGGCATGGACAGCTTCGATGTTTTTAGCGGTCTTGCTGAAAAAAATATACTAAAAAATATGTATGAAATAATGCCGTCGAAAAACGAAGATGCGATATTAATTACTGTGTTCATATGAAAAAGGCTCCTTAATTCAGTATTTTAATTATATGATTTGCATATATTTTTTGAAGCTCCTTTGATTTTCTGCGGCTTACGGGCAGCTCCGTATTATTTTTCATTAATACTCTTGTTCCGTTAAAGGAATGGATGTGGCGGATATTTATTAACAGGCCTCTGGCGGGGGATATGAATCCGCTTTCCGCAAGGGAAGCTTCAAGCTCGGATATTGAGCCGCGTACCGGCATTATACCATTAACAAAATGATATTCCAACATTTGTTTTTCTCCCTTTATCGTCGAAACATATATCAGATCCCTGAGCGGTATAATATGTTCTTCCCCATTTTGACCGACAACAATGCGCGTGTTCTGGGAGATAAGCATTTTATGTATCAATTTATGAATCATTTTTTCAAACGCGGCATATGTGATTGGTTTTGTCAGAAAACCAAAAGGCTGGAATTCAAAGCTGTCCTGCATATATTCAGGATATGAAGTCGTGAATATTATATAGGTTTCATCACTGATTTCATAGCGCAGATATTTTGCGAGCTCCAGTCCGCTTTGGCCGGGCATCTCAATATCAAGCATAATTATGTGAAATTCGCTTCGTTCGTGTGCCCGGACTAATTCGGCTCCTGAAGTGAATTGCCTTACCTCAATATCTATGTCATTTTTAAAAAGATAATGGTTAAAATGTTCCGCTAGAATGTTAAGGTCCTCCTGCGTATCGTCGCATAATCCGATTCTCAATAGCATTAGAAAGTCTCCTGTCTTGCATTAATAATATATGCCGAATATAATCCAATTGTAAAGATTATAACACACATACATACCGTAATAAAAAGATGTATTTTATATATTAAAAATAAGAAAGAAATAAACGTCATTATCAAAAAGGTTATTATAAGGAAAGATTTGAGTTTTCTTTTTTGAGATAACGATAATCTTTTGGCGGCGGTATCAACAGGCGCAATTCGAAATATAACCGTCCAGCACAAAATGTAAGTAATTATATATATTATTGGAGGGAGTAAGCCGCATATATTTGAAGTTGACAATATTAGTATAAGGAAATATGTAAGGTATGAAATAATTTCACATCTAAGGGGAGTTTTCGCGTGATATCCGCCGGCAAATTGACGCAGGGGCGTTGTTGTGAGGATATAGCAAAGCGAGATGTCAATCTGATTAATAAGGAGCCCGATGAACAGTATGCACACATCGTATAGAATCCCTCCAAATAAATAATTAAATAAATAGGAATAAATAGCAATTTCTTTTTGTTTTATTATATCCATATTATAAAATGTTTCAGCCAGACGATTTCCCATGCTTACCTTTGACATTGCTGCCGCCCCCTTAAAATATATATTAAAAAAATTATATCATATTTTATAGCGTGATAAGCAATCTTATCATTAAACGGTCAAAATTCCGGAACAAGCGGTCGAATTGCAAAGAGTAATAATACAATTTGCCGTTTGTTCCGGAATTTTGACCACTGGGGGAAATTTTCAGGAATATTGGAGAATATGTGGTAAGATTCTTTTGTCAGCTGATATTATAACAAAAGAAAATATACGAGAAGGGGTGTTTAATATGGTAAAAGTAAAAAAAATAGTTAAAATGGCAGGAAAAGTGTTATGTATGGCGGCATGCGCCGTTGCACCGATGGCGTCGGAAATATGCAGGTGTAAATACTATCAGCCGGAAGAACCGGATGGGTTTGAGGAGTTTGTTAACAGTATTAAGGACACGCAAAAATGATGAGTGCGAAGAGTTTCAAAGAAATTGTCGTGTTGTAGTTTGAGAAAGTTATTATACTAGTTTTTTATACGAGAGGAGAAATGAAATATGAAAAGAAACTTTTTCAAAAGAATAGTAAGCACATGTTTGGCCGCCGCAATGATATTGTCGGGCAATGTAGCTATTCATGCAAAGAATTTTGATAACAGTAGTGTTGGCAGAGCAGACTGCGCCAATCAGTCAAAAGAAAATTATATTATAGACTGTGGCAATGCAGTTACATATAATCGAGTATGCAGCATAGTAAATGATGCGGCTGTTGATGATTCTGTTATACTTGAGGATAATAATGTTATTGCCGTGCAGCTGCCGGAGGATATCAAGGAAGAAATAATAGATTTAGGAGTAACTGTTGAGTATGATGAATGTGTGGAGGGGGCTGCACATAATAATAAAACCCAACAAGAACATAAGGACAGAGACGACTGGAATATGCGTTCAATTGAGGTGATTCCGGAAGAAACAGATGATAGTAAGGAAAAGATTAAAATTGCGGTCATTGATTCCGGTATAGATTTTAACGAAAATATCAATGTTGTGGAAAGAAAAAATTTTCTTGGTGACGAAGTATCCCCTTTGTATGAAGATAATACGGGCCACGGGACGGCTATAGCCGGCATTATAGCCTCAGACGGATGTGATGATACAGTCAAAGGTATCAATCCTAATGTTATGATATATTCCGCGCGTGTATTGGATGATAACAGCAAAGCTCCGATAAGCAGAATAGTAGAGGCAATATACTGGGCTATAGAGAATGATGTCAAAATAATTAATATGAGTTTTGGAACTAAGACATATTCCAAGGCGTTACATAATGCTATTCAGTCGGCGGAAAAAAAGGGAATTCTCATGTTTGCCGCGTCAGGAAACGAGGGCGGCGAAAATAGCATGGTAGAGTATCCGGCAGCATTTAAAGAAGTGGTAGCTGTCGGTGCGGCGTCAAAGACCGGGAAAGTGTCCGAAATCACTTCAACGGGACAAGAACTTGAACTTGTTGCACCCGGAGAAGAGATTGATTCTGTGGGATGGCTGGGAATGGATGTCAAATGTAACGGAACAAGTATGGCCGTACCTCATGCAGTAGGCGTAGCGAGCTTATTATGGCAGAAAGATATAACAAAGCCGGCAAAGTTTATAAGAGAGCTGCTGAAAGCAAGTGCAAAAACTATAGCCGATGAGGAAGGGGAAGAGTTTTCCTATATTGATTTTACATATGCGGAAAAAATATATGATGATATGTCCCGAACTTATAAGAACAGTGGCAATAATGGCAAAAAGACGGGCAAAAGCTACAAAAAAAATAAAGGTAAAGTGAAAAGCTATGAGGGTGAGGTTGAAGCAAGGTGGAGCAGACCCAAACATGAAAGTACAGTCGAATATGCAGATAGCAGCGCTGGAGATTTGACGTCGACACAGGTTGCAATAGTAAAGCTTGGGGCAAGAGCGCCAGATGATCATTGCCCGTCAAATGTGTATCCAAGCCATCGTATGCTCCATGCAATGGGTCCATTTAATTATGTGAAGGTATATGAACAGATAATGAATATGTCGATAAGATGTAAACTATATGGGCATAACAGCGCAATGTTAATGGGTTACCCTGACGGCAATCCCGGCATATATGGTGAATGTGAAACAGCACGCAGCTGGCTGGGTGAGCCGGAAATCAAAGTTATGCTGGCTAATAAATATCCTTACACTAACAAGAATGCGTCCTTGATAATGATGGGTGTGGCAATGCATGTTATGGGTGATACTTTTGCACATAAGGCAGGCGTATATGACGCAAACACGAATACGTGGAGGCCGATAGGAGATATGGGAATGGACAATGATGACATATATGCACCTAATGATAGTAAGAGTAGATTTTTATGTGCAAAAGAATCCTGTGCATGGGTTCTGGCAAGTTGGAGCAGTAATATCAACCCCGGTATAGATGATTATGACTTTGAAAAAATGATAAACCTTTCCAGGCCCAAAAGGTTCAAATTAGAACGATTTAAAACATATTGCGAGGCAGCGCCGAATGGATTCTCTTATTCAAAAGCTACTTGGCAGAATGTATACGCAGTAAGTTATGCGGATTAAATATTAGGTAATCGCGAGGTTTTGTATTTATCAATACGCCGGTATAACGGTCCGGTCACAGACTTGTCTAAAACCGATTGTAAGTCCGGCGGGAAAGCCTGCTTACACTAGAGCGTGTCTGAAAATTCATTCCCACCATCTGTCGGAAAGCATTTTTCAGACACGCTCTAAGTAAATTTGGAACAATACAGGACAATGTAAAAAGCGCAAAAATCTCTTTGCTTTCGGAAATATTTCTGAAACATAACATATTCAGAAGATTTTAGGCGTTTCGAAACGCCTAAAAAGAGCAGTGATTGAAAGGAGAATATCGAATGAAGAAAAAAATGATTCTGGTTTTATTTATGATATTTTTATGCGTATGTACATGTGGAGATATTTCCGATGCTAAAGAGAAAAAATTTAAGAGGCAGGATACAAAGTTCACATATGCCGGCAAACAAATGTATGAGACATCCCAGATGTATTGCACAGACAATAGAAAAGTCCAGTATATGAGGTATGGATACAATTATAATAAAAAATGTACGGAGTTTCAAAGAGATTATATAAATGGGAAGAAAATTAATAGAATTAGTTTATTTAAAGACAGAAGTTTCGATACCGATGAGAATTTTTTTGCTGTAAGACCATTAGATGATAATGATAATCTTATCATAATGACGAATATATATGAAAAAAAGAATAAAGTTTATATTAAGGAATACGATAAAAAGGGTAATATTATTTTCAAATATACAGATGATAAAAACCTTAACAATGCATTTAGCTTGCATGGCTGGGATGACGGCGATAATATATATTATACTTATGTGATAATGAGCCGTGATGAAAACTCATATGTGGTTCATACAAGGAGCATAAATAAGAAAAACAAAAAGGTTAAAGACATGCGTTCTTTTAAACTGAATGTAAAGGATATTGACTTCCATACGGACGCACGCATTAGAATTGAAAAAGGGAAGATATACGTATTGTGCAAAGAAAAAATAAATGTGTATTCACTTAACGGTAAGCTGTTAAAAACCTGTGGCCTTCCTGGTGGTGAGAGGGAAATAAGAATCGATATAGTAGACGGTGAGGAAGTTATATATCTAAAATTCAACCATTTTTCTGTATGTGGAAATTATGTATATTATTGTAACAGGAATGGTATATACAGATGGAATGTGAAAGGCAGCGGTGGATTCAAGCTGTATTATAATGCAGAAGGAGACGAATATTTTGGAACGGAATATGGGGCAGTAGATATATGTGTAAAAGATAAAAACACAATCTATATTATGTTTGAAGATATAAAAGACTATAATGAATTTGACGGCCCGTCTAAAATTGTTCGGTATAGCAGGTGATATTTATTATACTGGTTGTACAGGGCGATTACCCTGCTGGCAGTTTTTATACTATTGATTAAACAGAATTATGATGCAAAGGATGATGCTAATTTTGAGCAATGCAGAGTGTTTGGTATATGTGCAGCGGGAAAGGATAGATTTTATGTGATGTTTATAGAAAAAAATAATATAGAACTCAATATGCCAACAAAATTGGCAGAGTATACAGCGGCAATATCAGGTGCGGCAAATAATTTGAATTGAGAGCTGTACGTAAAATGATATATAAAATTATATTTGTAAAAACAGGCATGTCCTTTGCGGCGGCCTGTTTTTTGGTGTAGTTTAATTGCCTGATATTTGCTTAGAGGTAACAGCTTTGAGATGAAGTGTTTTTAATCATTGCTGGTCCTGTAAATCTATGGGAAGTAAATCTATATTATGCAGCATTGCACACAAGAAAGGATATTGTGTTATCATTGTTACGCATGACATGGAAGTTGCCGAACAGGCCGACGTGGTACTGCGCATGAAAGACGGAAAACTGCACGAAATGTTATGAATACTTTTAACAGGCGGTATATACAGACCGGAGACAGCTGCAGAAAATAAAAAATAAAATTTTGAACCGTACGCCGCGCCGCGTACGGTTTTTATTATATCCGTCTTGTCATTGGCGCTGATATTATGTATAATGACAGGTATGCATAACATTTTTTTCTATTTTCTATAGCGCGGGAGGCTTTGCAATGGACAGAGATAATGATAAAGATGATATAGATGTAATTGATAAAAAGGAAGATACGGATAAAAACAGTGATTCAGATGAAAAAAGCGCCGACACTACCGATAAAAATGAAAACAGTAAAGACAACGGCGGACGAAAGAATGTAAAATATGAAGATATATGCTATCTTTGCCACAGACCGGAAAGCAGGGCGGGAAAAATAATAAAGCTGCCTAACAATATCAATATATGCACGGACTGTATGCAGAATACTTTTAACCATATTAACAGTAACGGAATGAATCTGTTTATGGATATTCCTAATATGGAAAGTATCCAGAACATGTATAGGAACAAACAGACGATTAAGAAAAAGGAAAAGCATAAAGAAGAAAAGAAAGAGGACGGTAAGGAACAGGAAGTTCCGGAGCTTACAATGAAAACGCTCCCCGCCCCGCATATTATAAAGGCCGGGCTTGACGAGTACGTTGTTGGTCAGAAAAAGGCAAAAAAGGTTCTGTCTGTCGCTGTATACAATCATTACAAGAGAGTGCTCTCCAATAGCGACGAGGACGGCGTTAACATTGAAAAGTCAAACATACTCATGCTGGGACCTACCGGCAGCGGCAAGACCCATATGGTAAAAACTCTTGCCGATATGCTTCAGGTGCCGCTTGCGATTACGGACGCTACGGCGCTGACTGAGGCCGGGTATATTGGCGATGACGTTGAGAGCGTAATATCAAAGCTTCTTGCCGCCGCCGATAATGATGTGGAAAAAGCGGAGCATGGAATCATATTCATAGACGAGATTGATAAGATAGCAAAAAAGAAAAACGCACATTCGAGGGATGTAAGCGGCGAATCTGTCCAGCAGGGGCTGTTAAAGCTGCTTGAAGGCGGCGACGTTGAGGTTCCGGTTGGCGCAAGCAGTAAGAATGCAATGGTCCCATTGTGTACTGTCAATACTTCAAATATTCTATTCATATGCGGCGGGGCATTTCCGGACATTACAAAAATAATTGCAAAGCGTATTAAGTCGACGGGCTCTATAGGATTCGGGGCAGAAATAGGACTCAATGCCGACGACGATGCAGATATACTTGACAAGGTGTCCACGGAGGATTTGAGGGAATATGGAATGATTCCTGAATTTTTGGGCAGGCTGCCGATTATATGCTCGCTTGGGGCGCTGACGGAAGATATGCTTGTGAGAGTTCTTGTAGAGCCTAAGAATGCAATAATAAAACAGTATAAAAAATTGCTCCGGCTTGACGAGGTGGAACTTGACTTTCAGGACGATGCGTTGAAGATTATTGCACAAAAGGCAGTTGAGAAAAAAATTGGGGCGAGGGCCCTTAGGGCGATACTGGAAGAATATATGCTTGACATCATGTATGAGATTCCTAAGGATGAGATGATAGGACGCGTTACGATAACCGGGGATTATATTGAAGGCAAGGGTGGCCCGCGTATACAGTTAAGGGGAAATTATTAATAATGACGGACCATGCCGTTAACAGAAAGTAAATTGCTGCGTATATTATATATCAAGTATATTCATATATGGGATTCATATGGAAAATACAGTGTCGAACTGCGAAAATATTATATACTCAGAAGATCATATAGATACAATACTTGATAACCGAATCGTTGAGAATTGCGAGGGAGAAACCTGTTACACCGGCTGCGTACAGGTAGTCAGTAATAACTATATTGTCGCCTATACGGCCGTGCCGACATTTGGCTATCTGCTTTCACGCGTAGGATACCGCAGTATTCCGAAATGTTACGGGCTTCTTGACACCCAGGCGCTTGAGGAGACCGGGGTGCTGAAGCTGAGGCGGCAGCCTTTTATTAACTTGTATGGACAGAATGTTTTATATGGGATGCTTGACTGTGGAATTGATTACCGGAGCGATGCATTCGTATGGCAGGATGGAACTACGAAAATTGTCGAGGCTTGGAATCAGGAGGACCGAAGCGGCTCCCCTCCGTCCGGTCTTTCGTATGGCACGCGCTATACGGCGGAGGATATCAACGAAGCCTTAAGGGGCAATGCTGAGTACAGTTACATTGATAAGCTGATTGATGAAAACGGACATGGAACCTCAATGGCTGCAGTAGCAGTTGGAAATTCGAATCCGGAAGAAGATTTTTCAGGAATCGCCCCGCTTGCGGAGATAGTCGCGGTAAAACTTAAGCAGGCAAAACAGTTTTTCAGAGATTATTATGAGATAAAGGATTCGGCTGTCGCATTTATGGAAAGCGACGTGATGCTCGGCGTGAGATATCTGGTCGATGTAGCCAAGAGGTTAAAGAGGCCGCTTGTAATCTGTCTGGGTATCGGTACGAATCAGGGAGACCATAATGGGACGGGTCCGTTTGCGGAGTATCTCAATTCCATAGCAAGCCTTTCGGGCATATATGTGTGTACGGCGGCAGGCAATGAGACCGGATTTCAACATCATTTCAGGGGAAACACACTAACGAAGGGAACATCCCAGGATGTTGAAATACTTGTAAAACAGGAAGGCGCGGCAAGAAGTAATAAGGGCTTTACCACGGAATTATGGTCGGACGCCGCTTCTTTTTTTTCCGTAAGAATCAAACCTCCGATAGGTGAGTTTTCAGGGGTGGTAGACGCACGTTCCTCCCAGGTACGGCAATTTGATTTCAGATTGTCCGCAAGCAGGGCGGAGGTTTTTTCGGAAATAGTTGAAAAAAGTACCGGCGACCAGCTTGTTCATATAAGAATCATCGACCCTGCCCCGGGAATCTGGACGATTCGGGTGATTCAGGACAGCGACAGCCCCGGCAGGTATGATATGTGGCTTCCGATGGAAGATTTTCTGTCTGCGGAAACATCATTTGTGGAACCGGACCCGGACGTAACTATATGCGAGCCCGGTAACACGCAGAATATTATTACATTTGGCGCGAGTTCCGTTGACGGCAGCAGGATATATGTCAATTCCAGCCGTGGGTATACCAGAAACGGAAGAATCAAACCCGACCTCACTGCGCCTGGGGAGGATATATTTACAATTGTTCCCGGACCCGAGGGAAGGACGCGTTATGAATTCCGCTCGGGAACCAGTCTTGCGTCTGCAATTGGAGGAGGCATACTTGCGTTATTTGCGGAATGGAGTAACCCCCAGGTTCCGACTAACAGTGTAGCCGCAAAACAATACCTTGTGCGCGGCGCCGATACGGAAGGGCTTAACGTCCCTAACAGGAGCTGGGGATGGGGAAGGGTTGACATATACAATACATTTGTCGAGATAAGTGAATAATCCGGCAAAAAAAGCTTGAAGAACAAACAAAAGAATATATTATAATCATTAGATATGTGATTGCGATTGGATGATATGTGATTGCAAATAAGTATGCCGTATTATACACTACTACCTGTAGGAAATCTTATCAATTTTCTATAGGAAGATGATTCAACTCGCTTAAGAATTATTTTCTTCGCATTTCTTTTCTTTTTATGTATCCTGCCCGGAAGCAGAAGTTCCTGGCAGGTTTTTTTGTGTATCTCCATATGGAAAAAGTTTTACATCCGAAACGATTTGCGGTATTCGTTCGGCGAACATCCCGCCATTTTGTTAAACTGCCTGAAAAAATGTTGCGACGAGTTATAACCGCAGCTTTTGGAGATATATGAAATTGTGTAATCTGTATAACTTAAAAGAGATTTTGCAAGCTGGATTCTTGCATTGATAACATCGTTAATGCACGATACGTTGAACGTCTTCTTATACATCGACTGCAAATGGCTCTCAGAAAGAAAAACTTTGGCGGCCATTGTTGCAAGCGTCCACTTCTCGCCGGGATATTTGTATATTTCCTTTCTTAGTTCCATGAGGTCAGAGTGTTTTTGCGACGTCGCGCTTAAGTGGTATGCCTCTATAAGTTTGTGTATAAGCGCATGTATTAATGCGTTAACCGTATGATTTTTATATTCGTTGTCAAGATAATTCTCAACTGTAAGAAGATGAAACAGTTCCCTGCACTGTTCCGGCAGAGGGGTGCGTATCGGTAATCCGAGCGGAACCAGCGTTTCGTTAATATCATTTTCCGAGCAGCGAAAATGAAGCCAGTCATCACTGTATAAGTCCCCGCACGCCCTGTAGTATATCGGCATTTCGGGTTTGAACAGAACAAGGCTGTCCGCCGGGAACACGCGGTCTTCACCATCGATTCTGAAAACGCTTCTGGTGTGTACAAGAAGAAGCAGCCACGTATCAAATCCGTTGCTGAAGTCATATATGAAATCGCCGCCATGCCGGCTTCTGACGTCCACGCTTATTATATTAAACAATGAAATCACCTCATAATAATTCTATAGGCATTTCAGTTAATATGCAATGATATTTTGTCTTGAAATATAGCGTTTAGGAAAATAAAAGATATTTTTATTTTACAATTATGTGACATGACACAGATATAATCAAAGTAACAGTTATATATTGCAAAAATATATGTCAAAAATAAATCAAAAAAATTTCAAAAATCTTGTAAGAAAATAATTATTTGGACGAATATATTTTTGTGGGAGTAGTTTGTGGGAGTAGAATATATTAAGTGAAATTATATTTATCTTAATATGTTTGAAATAAAAAAATATATAAACTGTAATAAATCTTGTGTATAGTTTTCGTTGTTTAGCGAACTGCATTATAAAATCAGAAAGGAAGGATTTTATGTTTAAAAAATATTTAAAGCGTAAGGCTATAGCGGCTGTAACTGCACTGTGCGTACTCGGCATGACGGCATGCGGCGGAGGAAAAGAGGGAAAGGAAACGGATAATCCCGTAGACAATACGGGCGGTAAGGCAGAGAATACCTCAGACAATCTTGAAATGGGATTATATACGTTGGAAGAAAAGGTAATTAGTAAGGGAGCGGAAAATCGCGAGACCTATATGTCAAACTTTTTCCTAAAGGGCAGTGAATTATATTATATGTATCACGAGTACCCGGAATATCCGCAGGAATATTATGACGACCTTGAAAAGCTGGAGGAACAAATGAATGATGCGGACAGCGGAATCATGCCTCTTGAGGAGGAAACAAAAGATAAAAAAGATACGTCTGACAAAGCAGATAATCCGGATGATATATCAGATGACGATTTGACGGGGGACATTGACGATTTGTTCGGCGACGACAAACCTGACGACGCCGTGGCAACGGAAAAGCCTGACGGCAAAGACGATGACAGTGACTCGTCCGGAACTGATATAAAGACATATGAAGATTTGGAAGAAAAATATAAAGACTTAAAGATGGTTATAAAATTATGCAGGTATAATGTTGAAAATGAAGAAGTCGCAGACGTGTGTGATTTTTCAGAAAATGATTCTATGCAGATGTTGGCATATTGTATAGATAATGATAACCGGCTTGTTATGCTGCAGGCAGATTATGGTGAGGAAAGCATGGAGAAGGAGGATATGGAAGGTTCCGTTAAATATAATATAGTCATAAAGGATGCCGAAGGGAAAGACATCTCGAGTACTGACATGACGGATAAATTCAATCATGATATAAAAGTCGGTTCGCCAGGCGAGGATTGTTATATTAACGAGAATAAGTTTGGACCGGACGGAAATCTGTACGTGTCATATGTTGACGGGGAGTCGAACAAAACTACAATATTCAGAATAAAATCTGACGGCGAGATTGACGGAAAGGTGCTGGTCGAAGGTTATGTTGATACCATGGCGGTTGATAATAATGGAAAAGTCGCTATAAGTTACATGAAGGATGATAATTTTGTATATTCCTATCTTGATTTTGATAAGGAAGCAATTGGGGAACCGTTAGAAGGGATTGAAGGAGACGTCTCGTTTGGAAATATCATGACCGGCTACGGAGATATTACATTTTTTATAAAGGATTCCAAGTCGCTATATAAGTATGACAGTGAAGCAAAAGAAAAGACCATGATATTAAATTGGCTTGACTCCGGGCTTATAGGGGATAATGTTAATAACGTGATTCCAATTGGCGGCGGCAGATTATTCTGTATATATACGGACGCTGAAGGAAACAGCAAATCGGGCATACTCTCAAAATCTGCGGAGAGCGGAACGGAAAAGAAAGTAATTAAAGTAGGTTCGACTTATGTAGACGGTAACCTACAGGAGTTGATAATAGCGTATAACAAAACCAATACGGAATATAAGATAGAGTATGTTTCTTATGAAGACAAGGAAAATCCTGATACGGCGTTTGCAAATGACATTATTGCAGGAAATATTCCGGATATAATCAGCATCGGGTCTGTTGATGTGAACAACTTGATAAGCAAGGGCATTATAGAGGACCTTGGGCCGTATCTTGAAAAGGATGATACTCTGAACAAAGACTACTTTGTTGACGGAGTTCTGGATGCGTTGACTATTGACGGTAAGAATTATTATCTTGTAAGAGAATTTGCGCTCAGGACTATTGCCGGAAAGGCGTCGGATTTGAAAGATTACAAGGATGGCTGGACCGTGCAGGAAATGATAGATTACTATAATTCAAAGCCTGCCGGAACAGAACTTTTCGAAACTGCGACAAAGATGGGTGTATTTTATGAACTGATTTGCACTGACCTTGGCAATTATATAGATTGGAGTACCGGGGAAGTTAGATTTGATTCGGATGAATTCAAAAAGGTACTGGAATTCTGTAACAAATTTCCGAAAGAATATGACGACGAAGGAAATCAGGAATCACACAAAAAGATTAAGGAAGGAAAACTCCTGTTAAATACGATGTATCTGAGCGAGCTTTCTAATCTTCAGCTGTACGGACAGTTGTTTGACAACGACGTAAAATATATAGGCTATCCGACGAGCGACAAGAACGGAACGTATTTTAGTGTTATTAATGGCGGCCTTGCAATGACAACTTCGTGTGAGAATAAGGATGCCGTATGGGATTTTATCAAGTTTGTCATGACGCAGAAAGACAAATACTGGAGTGGAATTCCTTCATCAAAAGTTTATTTTGAAGATATGGTTAAACAGAAAACCACGACGGAAGAATATGTTGACGAGGACGGCGAGACAATCAAACCTGTAAACGAAACGTATGGATGGAATGATTTTGAAGTTAAAATCAAACCGTCGTCGCAGGAAGACGTGCAGATGCTGAGAGAACTTATTAAGAAATCGAGGGCTGTAACAGACAGCTATGAAGTTAATAGTTTGATAGAAGAAGAGGTTAACAAGTATTTCGAAGGCTCCAAGACGATTGACGATATAGTTAAGATTATACAGGATAAGATTAGCAAGTACGTTAATGAAAACAAATAATGAATGGACTGATGTAAAATGAAAATTCGTCAGAAAAGAAAAATAGTTGATAAATTAAAGTCTGTATCATTCCTGGCCCCAAGCGGGCTGGGAGTGCTTACATTTTTTCTCCTGCCGTTTATTGTAATAATATATTACAGCCTTGTCGATAATCCGGTCAAAAAGAATTTTGTCGGAATCGACAATTTTGTAAGCGTTATGCAGAATTCTGCGTTCCAGTCTGCAATTACAAACACGTTTGTGTTCTCGCTGATATCGGTTCCGCTGGCGGTTATATTGTCTATGCTTCTGGCAATGCTTCTTGACTGCAAAATTCCGTTCAAGAGCCAGTTTCGGACAATATTTTTAAGTCCGTTAGTCGTACCGGTTGCTTCCATAGTACTTGTATGGCAGGTTATATTCCACACGCACGGGGCCCTTAACAGTATCGTTACGGAAATGGGGGGAAATCCGGTGGACTGGCTTGACTCCAAATACAACCAGCTCATAGTTCTCAGTCTGTTTTTGTGGAAAAACCTAGGGTATAACATGATACTTTTTATGGCGGGACTTGGAAATATTCCGAGAGACCTCATAGAGGTTGCAAGGCTTGAGAATGCGAGCCGTCTTCAGATATTCTGGAAAATAAAAATGAGGTATCTTTCCCCGACAATATTTTTTGTGACGATTATTTCATTAATCAATTCATTTAAAATATTCAGAGAGGTATATCTTCTCACAGGCGGATATCC
This sequence comes from Lachnospiraceae bacterium, assembly GCA_022790615.1. GTDB lineage: Bacteria > Bacillota > Clostridia > Lachnospirales > Lachnospiraceae > V9D3004. Next base: position 28,938 of record JAAVXK010000048.1, on the reverse strand, counting down.
ATACGGTAATATATATTACCTGCAGCATTTCATGAATAACCAGTTTGAGAAACTTGATTATCCAAAGATATCTACGGCCGCGATTATCATGTGTGTGTTTATGATAATAATAATTGGAATATTGTTTATCGTGGAGAACAAGTTTGGAAAGGAAGTGGAAGAGTAAGTGCGTCGTAAAAAATTCATAGCACGGTTGTTTGGAACGATACTTGCGGCGGTATTTGCGCTTGTATTCCTATATCCGACAATTGTGACCTTTGCGAATTCGTTTATGTCGTCTACTGAAATAATGGCCCATTACGGAATGGTATTTAAGGGTCAGGAGGAGACAAGTGGCTGGTGGTCATATGAACAGCAGAAAGATACGACATACAAGAGCGATAAGGTCGAGATAAAGATAAGGCCTTCAAGGGTAACGCTTTCGCAGTATGCCTCGGTGTTATTTAAGAGTCCGGAATACTTGTTTAAGTTTTGGAATTCCGTAAAGCTTGTAATACCTATACTTATATTTCAGATATTGGTGGCGCTGGGGGCGTCATACAGCTTTGCGAGGTTTAAGGGGCGGCTTAAGGAGATAATGTTCTTCGTGTATATTATACTTATGCTGATGCCTTATCAGGTAACGCTGGTTCCCAATTTTATGGTGGCAAACTGGATGGGAACGCTTAACACGTACTGGTCTATTATTCTTCCGGGAATATTCTCTCCGTTCAGCGTGTTTATCCTTACGAAATATATGAGGCGGATTCCATCGTCATATGTTGAGGCCGCTAAGATGGACGGGGCGAATGAATGGAACATATTTACCAAGATTTATATTCCGCTTTGCAAGGGTGTAATAGTCTCTGTTGCAATCCTTGTGTTTATAGATTACTGGAATATGGTTGAACAGCCGCTTATAATGCTGTCAGATGTAGATAAGCATCCGCTGAGCGTGTTTCTGGCGCAGATTAATCAGGGAGAGGTTGGTCTTGCGTTTGCGGTGGCTTCCATATATATGATACCGTGTATTCTGCTGTTTTTATACAGCGAGGAATATCTTATAGACGGAATAACATATGCCGGCGGGCTGAAAGGATAGAAGGGAAGGTGACAGTGAATAATGGAAAAACTCAGAAACAGAAAAGAATGGATTAAGAACGCTATAATAATATTTCTTATTGTAATGCTTATACTTACATTCTGCTCGGATTCCATTATGAATATGTATTTGCCGGAGGTATCGACCGAATCGGTTACTTCGGGAAAGATTCAGGAAAGTATCAGGGGAACGGGCGCAGCCGAACTCAGCAAGGGTTATCAGGTTAAGCTCAAGGAAAGCAGGACGATAAAACAGATTAATGTCAAGGTGGGGCAGGCAGTCAAAGTCGGCGACGTTTTGTTCACGCTTGAACCGTCGGATGGAACCGAACTTGACACCGCTAAAAGCACATATATAGAACTGCAGGCGGAATATCAGAAGAAACTGCTTGGCACGGACTACAGTTATGATAAGGAAAAACTCGCGATAAAGAATGCCAAGGATGATTATGATAAGGCAGTTGAGACGTTAAACGGAATTGACGGCAAGAATGCGACAATTACAAAAAAACAGGCAAAGCTGGCGAAATATGACGCAAAGATTGCAAAGTATGAGAATAAGATAATAGCATACGATACCGAAATAGCCGACTTGTCGTCAAAAACCGATGTAGCCATGTTCCAGGCCGACCTTACCGCCAAACAGCGCATACTGACTACGCTTAAAAATGAACTTACTGACATTGAGGCTGATTTGGCCGCGCTTTCGGCGCAGGGGGGCGACCAGGCGGCCATACTGGAACTGGAGCGTCAAAAGCGGGATAAGGGAGTCGAGGTTGCGAATGCGCAAAATGACGTGACAATAGCGGATAATGAAGTAAAGAAGGCGAACGATAACATAAAGCTTCTTGACAGCGCCAAGAGCAATAAAGAAAAGGCAACCAACTACCTTAACAAATATAAAGTGAAGCAGACGACGTTATCGGCTGAAATTGAAACTTTAAAATCAGCTGTTCCATTAAAAACCGATGCCGAGGCGATGGTTGAAGAGAAAGAGAATACATGGAATACCCTTGTTTTGGAGTATGAGAGCAAAAAGAGGGAGGATAACCACACGCAGGAGACGGAGAAGATTGAGCTTAACGCTGCCAAGCAGCGCCTTATTGCGCAGAAGAAGCTTGTGGAAGATTTGATGGCGGATTCAGCAAAGACTGAGATTACGGCCGAACAGGAAGGGCAGGTTGCCAGTATAGCGGCCGCGCCTGGTGATATTTCGCAGCCTGACATGCCTCTTGCAGTTATAGCGTCCGACAAGGACGGGTTTGAGGTAAAAGTATCCGTGACAAAGGAACAGGCGGCCAAGGTAAAGGCCGGACAGAATGCCACTGTTGAAAATTACTGGTCCGGGGAGATTAAAGCGGTTGTGGCCTCTATTTCAGCAGACGCAGAAAATCCGGGCAGCTCTGTTATTACGTTCGCCGTATCAGGCGAGGGCATTAACGAAGGGGATTCAGTGTCAATTTCTATAGGCGGAGAGAGTAAAATGTATGATTTGGTCGTTCCGAGAAGCAGTGTTTTCGAGGATAACAACGGCAAGTTTGTTCTAACGCTTGATTCAAAAAATACTCCGCTTGGAAACAGGTATATTGCTACAAGACATGATGTTGAGGTTCTGGCGCAAAATGATACTAAGATGGCCATATCAACCGACTTAAATGGATATGAATATGTCATTGTTGCCGCGTCGGAGGCAATAACTCCCGGGGAACAGGTTAAACTGAAGGAATAGAAAGGCACGGTGGTAACTTGCGGGAATTAATATTTAGGCACAAACGGTATATTATATGCATTGTGTGCGTTTTGTGCATATTTGCCGGAAATATGTATAAATCTAGCCTTGTAGGCAGTATTTCCATGCAGCAGCCCGAAAAACGGTGGTCGGCTGACGGGGAGGACAGCGGCTATGCGGCCGCATATATGTCGGAGGATGAGGGAATTAAGCTTGAAACAATCAATTCCTTTAAAGAGAAATACAGGAGCACTATGCTCGAGGATTCACTTGAGATATCGGACACCGCCAGGAATTATATAGATGCTTACAGCTGTGAGGGGCAGCTGGAGGTATTCAAAGATTTCGGTAAGAGCGGAAATAAAGTGAATGTAACCGCGGTGGGCGGCGATTTCTTTTTCTTTCATCCGATGGAGCTGTTGTCCGGAAATTATATCAGTGACAGCGACCTTATGCATGACCGTATTGTAATTGATGAAAATACTGCATGGACCTTGTATGGAAGCTCAGATATAGAGGGGAAAAAATGTGTAATAAACAACAAGTATTATTACATTGCGGGAGTAGTAAGAGCTAACGATAGTAAAATATCTGAGAAAACATACGGCATCAGGAGCCGAATATTCATGCACTATGATGAATATTCGGGCGCTGGTGATAATGAGAAACCTATAACATGCTACGAGACAGTGTACCCGGAGATAGTGTCGGGAAAAGCTGTAAAGGTTCTAAAATCCCTTTTTGGCATTGATGAGAATATGGAGCATGTAGAGGGGGCTGTCGAGGATGTTCCTTCCATTGAAGTGATTGACATGAACAGAAGGTTTGGCTTCACATCTCTGTGGAAAGTGATAAGACAATATGGAGAGCGTTCCTCAAAAACTAACAGGATAATGTATCCGTTCTGGGAAAACGAGTGTAGGATGACAGAGGATTTTGCAGCGATAGCCGTGGCGATTATTATATTATTTGCCGCCATTGCCGCTATTACGCTGCTTCCGTCAATCGTTCAACTATATAAATTTTCCGTAAAGGGAGCCGAGAAGCTGATAAGTAAAATAAAGGGGCTTAGGCGCTGAAAATCGAATTATGTAATTTATTGCACAAAAACTCTCAATATTTTATATATTATTAATAAATGATATTGGGAGTTTTTTTATGCAGGAAAGACGAAAGGAAAACACAAACCAAGGAAACACAAACAGCTGCAGTTTTGCAAACATCAGGCCTATTATGGTGGATATGCCGTATCCGCCTATACAGGTTGAACAGAGGAACACGGCGTATGCAAACCTGTTAAGCTCGGATTACTGCGGTTCCACGTCGGAGCTGTCTGCTATTACGCAGTACATCAACAACGAAAACCGTATTTCTAATGAGAGATGCCCGATGGCAAAGACACTGCTTGGAATCGCTATGGCTGAAATGATGCATCTGCAGAAGTTAGGGGAACTTATCTGCCTTCTGGGCGGGACGGTTGATTATACGGCCAGACAGCAGAACGGAAGACAGGTAATGTGGACGCCGAAGTTTTTGGATATTCCGGGTAATGTAAGACGTATGATTATAGCGGACATCGAGGCGGAAAAGGCCGCAATCAATCAGTACCGGATGCACATTAAGATGATTAAGGACCGGCATGTAAACGCCGTACTTGAGAGAATTATACTTGACGAAGAGTACCATATAATGATGCTCAAGACACTGTTGAACGAGACGGTAGACTGTAATATGTGACATGTAAATTTGTAATTTCCCAGAGATAAAAGGGGATGGTTCCATGCCGCCATGCGGCTTGGAACCATCCCTTGAATTAATAATATTGGTATCTTGCTAATTATCAAGATAGACAGCCGCATTTGCCTATACCGGAAATAGGCAGATGAAGCAGATTATAGGGACAGTATTATTTTATAGGAAAATATACGCAGTAGTTTTCATATCCTATCCGGTTCAGCGGAATGAAGTGTATTCCGGACGGCTGGTTTATCGTCTTAAAGTCATTTTTCCAACTTCCCCATTCACGTTCATTTTCATGCACAAGAATCTTGTCCGGCGTATCTTCGCCGGCATACAGAATACGTTCTTCGCTGCATAAGCCCGCGAGAACTTCAGGGCCGTACATGAACGCAACCATATTTTCATCGTCAGGAAGAGGGTATGTCCTGATACCCATTTTCATTGTGACGCATATTACGTCTCCGGTTTTGAAGTTATCCCGTATGCTTACAAAGCTGCTTCCTTTCTCTGCGGTTGCTATTAACTTGTTGTTATGTTCTACGGTTGCGGGCTCTGTAATCCATTCCGGAATTCGCACGTTTATGTTGAGCTCTGCTTCAGAGTCTGTTTCAATCTGAAGATATACGCAGAGCGTGTCAGGATTGTGCGGATATTCCGCGGCAGTTCTGTTAACTGTCTGTTTGCCGTTGCTGGTACTTGACAGGTGGAAGCTTCCGGTAAGCGGGTCGCGTCTTTGCATTATCTTTATTGTTTTTCCATCGACAGTAAAGGAAGCGTCCGAGTCAAAATACATGTTTACATATAGTTCGGATCCGTCCTGATAATACATGTAGCGGTTGAGGGCCGCATTTGCCTGCACCATGGAACCGTGGCAGCAGAAAAAGTCGTTGGTCTTACTTCCCCATCCTTTCCTTGCGCCTGCGCGCATTGGAAGGAAATATGCTATCAGACCGTAATCCGGGGAATCCGGCGAATATCCGTTGGTGTGTTCCCAGTGCCAGTATGTCTGTGCGAGAACGCCGTTGTACAGGTTTCTTTCTATGTAATCCGCATATTTTGCATCCTTCGTCCATCGGAACAGGTAATCGGCAAGCCGCATCATATTATATACGGTGCAGTGCTCTTGTGTTTTGAGTCCGAGCCTTGCCGACAGTGATTTTTTAGGGCCCCATATCTCCCCGTTTGTCTGGCCGCCTGTTGCCAGCATTCCGCGCTCCGTTACGGCCGAGTTCCAGTAGGCGGTAACTATGTCCCTGTATTTTTCGTCGCCGGTCACGTTGTATGCCTCGGCAGCCGCAATAACTTCCGGTATCGTAGTATTTGCATGCATGTTCGTAAGCGGGTCTTCCCCATTGAGCAGAGGAGTGAAAAGGCGCTGTCTGTAATAACGTTCAATCAGCGTCTTATACTTATCTTTTCGTGTAATGTCGTATAGCTGTACCCATATTTCAAGCATGCCGCCGGTCTCAAAGTCAAGGATATTATCCATCTGCTTCCTGTCAAACCTGCCGCTCCACTCATAAAACCAGTCGGCAAAATTATCCGCTACAGAGAGAGCTGTTTCATTACCGGCATAACGGTACATATCGACAAGTCCCATGAAAGTCTTATGGATTGTATAGTGAGGCGCCCATATTCCGTGGCCGTCCGCTATGAAATACAGGTATTTTTCCGGAATTGACGCAACCCACTGTCCGCCGTTTGATTTCTGGCATGCGGCCAGACGTTCGACAATCACGTCCGCCTTGGCTTTAAGCTCCATGTCGCCGGTCTCGGCGTAATGCATTGCCGCAGCCGAAAGCCAGTGTCCTAGAAAATGCCCTCTAAGCTGGCAGGTTGGCGATTCCCACCCGCCGTGAATATCGCCGGGAATGTTTGCGTCATGTGTGATTGCCGCCTCAAGCTCATAATTGTACAAAAGATTTCTTGTGGTAAGCTCCATAAGGTAGGCGCGGTTGTCGCGCTCGTGACGCTTAAGCCTTTCGTCGTATAGGGCCACGCTGCCAAGAGGCAGCTCCGTGAGAAAATGGCAATTATCCGTGTTCTGTTTTGATTTTTCATCCATAGTCGTTTTTCCTTTCTTTTTTAATATATTATTCAGCAAAATTCGCCGTATATTTTAATATTACTATTGCGGTATACTATTGCGGGAAATTGATATTTAATGGTTCAATACGCGTTTTGAAAAGGCGTTCCTGTATTCGGTAGGAGACATTCCGGTTACCTTTTTATAGCTTCTCATAAAATTGTGGTTGTCCGAGTAGCCGAGTATATATGAGATTTCCATTATAGTAAGGTTCGTGTCCGTAAGCAGAAAATTAGCCTCCTCAATTTTTCTGTTAATAATATACTGCTTCAGCGTCTCGCCGGACATTGCTTTGAACATCTGAGAGAGGTACTTCTCGTTATAGCCGAATTTGCGTGCGATTGAGCTGACAGTGAGGGGCGTGTGTATGTTGTGTTTTACATAGTCCTCAATGTCGTTGTAAAGCTGTTTTCCGGTCCGCCTTGCATTGTCCTGAACGGGGCCCTGCGTCACATCATCGTATACCTTACATAATATCGACGAGGTCATATAGTTGAGCGTTCGGTGTGACAGGCTGTTCCTTACGGCGTCCTGAAGCTGTTTCATAAGAATTATTATCTTTTCAGGGTACTTAAGAAAAGAATAGGCGGGTATAACGATTGAATCTGTGTTGTAGTCGTCAAATGACCTGCAGTTTTCGAGTCCGAAATGGAGCCAGTAAAATGTACATGCGGAGCTCTGGTAGCCCCTGCGCGTATTGCCTGGCGGCGGAACCGGGGGCAGCAAAAGCATCTCGCCTTTTTCAATTCTGTAGCGGCTGCCGTTATGTTCTATATATAATACTCCGTTTGTGACAACAAAGAGCTCATAGTCGTCAAGATTGAGATGCGCATGCTTCCAATCCGGAGAGAGAGACTCAAATTTGCCGCACATATGGTAACAGACCGGAGTCACGATAGGAATTGTATAATGATTCAATGCACTCACCTCCCAATAGTCACATTTTGACACCGAACATATGCATATGTCAAGTAAAAAAGCAGTAAATATGACATAACGACACCTAAACTATCATTTTTCTTTTGAGGGCTGATTTCCTGGAAAAGTTTTGAAAGTGCTGCGACAGCGTATAAAGCAAAGATAAAATTGTTGCCATACAGCGGTAAATGTGTTTATAATAAAGCAGTAACTATGTTGAAAAAAGTGTCATATTGATTGATAAACAAATAAATTATATAATAAGCTGCTTAATAATATAAAGTCAGAATTTGGTGAGTGATATGGAGAAGAAAAAAATAAAAAAAGTTACAGAGAAAAAATTTACTCTCTTTATTTTCATAATAATTGTTTTTTGTATTCTGGGTAGCGTGGTATTTTCTGTTTCACGCAAAATATCTAAAGAAATGTCCTCGGCGGCGATTCAGAACCTCAATGAAAATCTGGATTTGATAAAATGTACAATAGAGTCCATTTGGAACAAGGAAGCGGAATTCCAGAAGCTGATGGCGCAGGAAGTCGCTGCGAGGGAGAATGCCGAGGATTATATACGTTCATACCGGAATAATAAGACGATGGTGAAAATTTCCCTGATCCGTGCGGGCGAGACGGAAGGAATCTCCAGTACGGGCGAAACATTTTCGGAGGAGGGGATGGATTTTTCCGCGAGCAGTGTTCTTGACGGGCTTGAGGTTTCGAGTTCGTACATTAATTTTATGGGAACCTGGGCATATACAATCAAGTGTCCCGTGGTACGGGAGGGCGTCGAAACAGGTACTCTATATGTGGAGTATACTTATGACTCTCTTGACAAGTCGCTTCCGGATGGATTTTACAACAAACAGACGATGCTCTATATTATGGATGCAAAAACCGAGAGATTTGTGCTGAAGCCGAAAGGTATGGGTGAACGGAATGCGGGACACCTGAATCTGGAGGATTTTTACAGAGCAAACGATATCCATGATGGGAAGCTTAAGGATGAGATTAAGAATTGTGTTAAGGATAAACAAGATATAATGTTTTATCATGACATACGCGGTAAGAGCGCCCTGAACTTCATATGGATGGTAAACGACGGAACGATATGTCTTACAGGCTATGTGCCTACAGAGGCAATCCAGCAGGAGAGCAAGACAGTCAATTATAATCTTCTTATTGTTGTCGGAATTATGACAAGCGCGTTTATGATGTGTTTTGTTTTATATTATCTGAATCAGAGAAAAGAGAGAAGGATTACGCTTGAGCGGGAAGCGGAAAGGGAACAGCACAACAAACAGCTTACAGAGGCGTTACATGCGGCGAAACTTGCGAGCAATGCCAAGACGACATTTTTGTCTAACATGTCCCATGACATACGTACGCCGATGAACGCGGTTATCGGATTTACAACTCTGCTTGCGAAGGATGCGCACAATCCTGACAAAGTGAAGGAATATACGAAAAAAATAATGGCGTCAGGCCAGCATCTGCTCAGTCTTATTAACGATATCCTTGAGGTTTCAAAGATTGAGAGCGGCAAGGTCGTGCTTACGGAGGAAGAATTTGCCCTTAATAACCTGGTTTCCTCAATAGATGCGATAATTCGCCCCATGGCGGGTGCAAAAGCGCAGGAGTTTCATGTTGAGTTAACTGACGTTAAGCATGAGTACTTTCTGGGTGATGAGACCAGAATTAACCAGATACTGATTAACCTTCTGTCAAACGCCGTCAAATATACGCCGGATGGAGGAAATATATGGTTTCGGATTATTGGATTAAAGCAGTATTCGAGCCAGTTTGAACGTATCCGGATTGAAGTGGAGGATGACGGGTACGGAATGACTGAGGAATACTTAAAGACTATATTTGATGTATTTACCAGGGCGGAAAACAGTACTACTAACAAGGTGCAGGGTACAGGGCTCGGTATGGCTATTACAAAAAATATTGTGGAACTTATGGGAGGTACAATCGAGGTATTCAGCGAGGTTGACAACGGAAGCCTTTTCAGGGTAGAGATTGAGCTGCGTATATCGGAAAGTCAGGCAGATAGAATGTTCTGGGAAAAAAGCGGTATATCGCGCATACTGTCTGTTGACGGGAATGTGCGCGAAATTCAGAATATACAAACCCTGATGGGGGATATGGGAATACAGATGGACATGGCGCTTCAGGCGGATGAGGCCATTAGTATGATTTGCGATAAGCGCGGCAAGGGTGAAGAGTACAATATGGTTCTGCTTGACTGGGCTACGCTTGGAGCAGGAGGACTCGGTATGGCGGAACAGATAAGGAAAGAACTGTCTGCAACATCGTTCCTTCTTATTATTACAGAGCATGATGAGGACAATGCGGATTGCATGGAAGGATTGCTGCAGTTTGGCTATACGGGGGTACTTGAGAAACCGGTTTTTGTATCGGCGCTGAAAGAGAACGTAATGGAAATACAGAAAGAAGAGACGGCAGACAACATGAATGTGGAAACGCAAGAGGAAAATAGCCTGCAGGGATTTCATTTTCTTGCTGCCGAGGATAACGAAATTAATGCGGAAATCCTGTCTGAAATTCTGGCGGTTGAAGGGGCGGGCTGTGTAATTGCTGAAAACGGCCAGCTTGTGCTTGAGCGGTTTATGGAGTCTGAGGAGGGAGAGTTTGACGCTATTTTAATGGACGTCCAGATGCCGGTTATGAACGGATATGACGCGACAAGGGCAATTAGGGCTCTTGAAAGAAAAGATGCGGGTGAAATTCCGATTATTGCAATGACGGCAAATGCGTTTGCAGAAGATGAAAAAGAGGCTTTGAACTCGGGAATGGATTTTCATCTTGCCAAGCCGGTTGATGTGGAGCTTTTAAAGAAAGTGATAAACCAATATATCAAAAAGGAGACGTCTGAAAGGTGACAGTAAGATGAAGGATTATGTACTGGATATTCATGTAATATAAAATATAAGAAAATGAATAGTAAAAGGGAGGAATTGATGAGAGATATGAGAAAAAGAGAAAAGAATTATGTGAGAAGGATGGCGGCATGCATTACGGCCGCGGCGGTGTTTGCTATGGCGGCATGTGGAAACGGGGAGGAAGACGACGTGAATCTGCTTCAGTCAAAAGACCGGAGCGAGCGGAGTGTGAACCTGTACAGTCCCATGGAAAAGATAAACCCGAATGCTGAGAATGTGGCAAGAAACGCGACGGACAAGACAATCTGCATGGCGGAGGAACAGCTTGGCGTGACAGTTAATTATAATACCTATACGGCGGAAAACTATCAGGATAAATCTTACGACGATGTAGCCATTGAGAGGGCGCGAAACGATATGGACGATATATACCTGCTTAATCCTGATACTATCAGGCTGTTGGGAGAAGAAGGAAAACTAATGGATATGTCAGGTCTTGCGTGTGCAAAAAATCTGCGCGACGTTGTGAAAGCAGCGAATACTATCGACGGAAAACTTGTAGCAATTCCGCAGGAGGTTGTGGCGTACGGCCTGTTTATTAATAAGGATATGTTTGACCGGTATAATCTTGCACTGCCTGAAACTCCCGATGAGTTCCTGGAATGCTGCAGGGTATTTAAGGAAAACGGGATTGAAACTCCGGTAGGGGCAAACAGATGGTGGCTCGAGACATTTGTCCTTGCGCAGGCCTATGCGGATCTGTATAATGGTGGAAACACGGAGGCGGAAATCGCGGCTCTCAACAGCGGTGAGCGCAAGTACAGCGATTATATGCGCCCCGGATTTGAGTTTCTTAAAAAAATGATAGACCTTGGCTATGTTGACGCGGGAAAAGCAAGCGTTAGCGAGGCCATTGAAGGCGAGGGCGAGGATTTTCTTTCCCAGAAAACGCCGATTGTAATGGCATACTGGGGTGCGGCCAACACGGAAACAGCTTATGGAAAGACTGATTTTAACATGTTGGTTATAGGATTTCCAAGCAGCCGCGGACAGATGCCGGTTATGCCAATGACCGGGTTTGGCGTCGGTATTAATGCCGAACATGCCGAGGATGCGATGCGTGTAATGGATGTCATTCTTTCAGACGAGGCGCTTCAGGTATACACTGAGACCAACAAGGTTATATCTCCGTCAAAAAATGTGGAGGTGGACTGTGTTCCCGCATTAAAACCGCTGAATGACAAAATAGAGGATAACGTATATGTTCTCGGGGCGAATGCGGGTATGAATGTTGAACAATGGGGCAATACATGCCTTATAGTGCGAAAATTGCTTGCAGGCGCTACGGTGGATGAGTGCATGGAGGAATTTGACAGGCTTCAGGAAGAAGCTATGTCTAAGTAGTGAGGAGGAAATACAATGATTGCAAAAAGTATGGTTGAATACGTAAAAGGCAGCTCTGTGATAAGGGCTATGTTTGAGGAAGGAAAGCGTCTTGCAGATATATACGGCGCGGAGAATGTATACGATTACAGTCTGGGTAATCCGAGCGTTGAGCCCCCTGCGCAGGTAAGAGAGGCGATGGTCGACATTATCCGCAATGAAGACCAGAATCTTGTTCACGGTTATATGAACAATGCCGGTTACGAGGATGTGCGCGAAACGATAGCGGAGTCCCTCAATAAAAAGTTTGGAACGAAGTTTACATTAAAGAATATACTTATGACGGTTGGTGCGGCCGGCGGCCTTAATGTTATACTTAAGACGCTTATTGACGCGGGCGACGAGGTCGTTACGTTCTCACCGTTCTTCGGGGAGTACAGAAATTATGTTGCGAATTTTTCCGGCAGGCTGGTCATAGTTCCGCCGACGGATGACTTCATTCCTGACCCTGAACTTTTTGAAAAAGCGCTGACGCCTAAGACGAAGGCCGTAATAATAAACAATCCGAACAACCCGACGGGCGTCGTATACTCGGAGGACACAATTAAAAGACTTGTAGATGTTCTTGAGAAAAAACAGAAAGAATATGGAACGTCAATATATCTTATTGCCGATGAGCCGTACCGCGAGCTTGTCTACGACGGCGTAAGCGTACCGTATCTGACAAAATATTACGACAATACAATCGTTGGATATTCATACAGCAAATCACTGTCGCTTCCGGGGGAGCGTATAGGGTATCTTGTAATGCCGAACGAGCTGGATGATTTTGAAAATATCATCCAGGCAGCGGGAATTGCAAACCGTATTCTCGGCTTCGTGAACGCGCCTTCACTGATTCAGAGAACTGTGGCAAAATGTGTGGACGCCGAGGTTGACGTCGAAGCTTACAATTATAACAGGGAACTTCTGTATAATAGCCTGACGGATATGGGCTTTGAATGCATAAAGCCGCAGGGCGCATTTTATCTGTTTGTGAAAGCTCCAGGCGGGGATGATAAGGCATTTTGCGATAAGGCGAAAGAATTCAACCTGCTGCTTGTTCCGGGAACGACGTTCAACGGCCCGGGTTACGTACGTATAGCTTACTGCGTATCGCCGGATATGATTAAGCGCTCGCTGCCTGCGTTTGAAAAGCTGGCGTCGTTTTACAGTTAGATTAAAAACCTTAAAAATATTGATAGAAAGAAGATTTTACCATGCCAATGGAATGGAAAAAAAGTGTTCGGGCGGTAACTCCCTATATTCCGGGTGAACAGCCTCAGAACGGTAAAATGATAAAGTTAAACACGAATGAGAACCCCTATCCCCCGGCTCCGGGACTTAAGAAACTATTGTGTGACACCGATACGGACAGACTCAGGCTCTACCCTGACCCTGATGTGACGCTTCTTGTGCGGGCTCTTGCCGAATATCACGGGGTAGACGACAACATGGTATTTGTCGGCGTGGGTTCTGATGATGTGCTTGCCATGTCGTTTCTTACATTTTTTAATTCGGACAAACCTATATTGTTCCCGGCGGTTACATACTCGTTTTATGATGTGTGGGCGGACCTTTATAGGATAAAATATGAGACGCCTGCGCTCAATGATGATTTTACTATTAACGTGGGAGATTATAGCAGACCGAACGGAGGAATTGTTATAGCGAATCCAAACGCTCCGACGTCGGTTGCGATGGAACCATCTGCAATAGAAGGCATTGTGGCGTCAAACAGGGATTCAGTTGTCATAATAGACGAGGCATATGTTGATTTCGGAGGAAAGAGCGTGATTTCACTTACGGGCAGGTATGATAATCTGCTTGTCGTCCGCACGTATTCAAAGTCAAGGTCGATGGCCGGAGTAAGAATCGGATACGCAGTCGGCAACTGCGAACTGATCAAGGCGCTTAACAGCGTTAAGGGTTCGTTCAATTCCTATACAATGAACATGCTGTCGATTGCCATGGGAACGGAATCGCTCAAAGACGAGGAGTATTTCAGGTCTGTCATCGCAAAGATTATTCATACGAGAGAAAAGACAAAGGCGTCGTTAGAAAGTCTTGGCTTTAAGGCGCTGCCCTCCCAGACTAATTTTCTGTTTGTCACACATGAAACGGTTTCCGCGAAGGTTATTTTTGAGGAGCTCAAAAAAGATAATGTATACGTCAGATATTTTAATAAGCCGCTGATTGATAATTATCTCAGGATTACTATCGGTACGGACGAGGAGATGGATGTCTTATTAGAAAGAATCGGACGTATATGTTCACCCTGACGCGTGTTTACAGGATTTTATAAACTTATTATTGTAGTGGGCAGCCGCTTAAAATTGTAATTGGTCCAATAAAATTGTTTTAAACGATTGTCCTATTTTTTGTATTGTGTTTGTTGATAAATTTATATGTGTGTAGTAAAATATGAGAGGATTGTTAAGATAACTATTTAGTGAAGAAAGGGATACATATTATGGGCAGATATTTTCAGGAGGAGATTGAGACGGCCTCCAGAGAACAGATTGAAAAATGGCAGAACGAAGGCCTGCTTGATGTTGTAAAAAGAGTGTATGAAAACGTACCGTATTACAGAAAGAAGATGGAAGAAGCGGGCGTGACGCCGGACGATATTAAAAGCGCGGCGGACCTTCCAAAACTTCCGTTCCTTACAAAGGATGATTTGAGGGAGGCATACCCATATGACCTGATGGCGCTGCCTCTCAAGGACTGTGTAAGAATACAGTCAACATCGGGAACAACGGGCAGAAGGGTAGTTGACTTCTATACGCATAATGATATTGATATGTGGGAGAACGGATGTGCGCGCGCGATAGTTGCCGCAGGCGGGGATGATGAAGATGTGGTTCAGGTATCGTATGGCTACGGACTTTTTACCGGCGGCCCCGGACTCAATGGCGGATCGCATAAGGTGGGATGCCTTACGCTTCCGATGTCTTCGGGAAATACAGACAGGCAGCTTCAGTTTATGACGGACCTTGGAGCGACAATTCTGTGCTGTACGCCGTCGTATGCGTCATATCTTGCCGAATCCATTCACGAGAGAAACATAAAAGATAAGATTAAGCTGAAAGCCGGAATTTTTGGCGCTGAGGCATGGTCCGAGGAGATGCGGCATGATATAGAGGACAGGCTGGGAATTAAGGCATACGATATATACGGCCTTACGGAAATTGAAGGCCCAGGAGTTGCGTTTGAGTGTGCCGAGCAGGAAGGAATGCACATATGCGAGGATTATTTCCTTCCGGAGATAGTGGACCCGGATACTCTTCTTCCTGTTCCGGACGGCGAGATTGGGGAACTTGTATTCACAAGCTTTGCAAAAGAGGCGTTTCCGCTTATAAGATACAGGACGAAGGATATTACATATATTACCCGTGAGAAATGTAAGTGCGGCCGTACGCATGCAAGAATACACAGGCTTATGGGAAGAACGGACGATATGCTCATAATTAAGGGCGTTAACGTATATCCGTCGCAGGTTGAGGAAGTGCTTATAAAGCACGGAATGCCTTCTAACTACCAGCTTGTTGTCGACCGCGTGAACAACAGCGACACTATGGAAGTTAATGTTGAGATGACGCCTGAGATGTTCTCGGATTCGGTTGCGGATATTACGAAGAAAGAAAAAGAAATTGTCAACGCGCTCAAGAGTATGCTCGGAATATATGCAAAGGTCAAACTGGTTGAGCCAAAGTCAATCACGCGTTCCGAGGGAAAAGCGGTCAGGGTTATAGATAAGCGTAAGATATAAGGCGAAGGATGATTTGTATCGAAGAATTTTATTTATGATGAATTGGAGGGGTAAGGCATGAACATTAACCAGATTTCAGTTTTTCTTGAAAACAAACCGGGAAACCTGTCAAAATTGACAGGATTTCTTGCAGATAATAAGATAGATATGAGCGCATTTCAGATTGTTGATAACAGCGATTATGGAATCGTCAGAATTATTGTTGACAAGCCGTTTGACACGCTGACTTTGCTCAAGGATAACGGCTGGGTGTGCAATATGACGCAGGTCGTATGCGTTAAGATACCGGATGCGGCTGGAGAGATGGCTAAGGCGCTTGCCGTTCTTGATAAGGAAATGATAAGTATAGATTATGCATACACATATCCTAACAGGAACGGGGACGGCGCGCTGATGGTAATAAGAGTTGCGGAGCCAGACAAGGTTGCGGGCCTGTTCACAAGTTCAGGCATTAAAGTAATAGAAGCATAGTGTTAAATACTGCAAAATATAATTCTGAAATTTACGTACAGATAATGTAAAAATTATATGGGGAGTACCGTGGGTATGGATTTGAACATGGAAACAGTAAGTAAGGCGCAGGATATCGCGCAGCTTGTCATGGACGAGGTTAAGAAGATAGTGGTTGGCAAGGATGAATGTGTTGAGAAAGCATTTGCGGCTATAGTCGCTGGAGGCCATATTCTTATCGAAGATGTTCCGGGTGTTGGAAAAACGACGCTTGCACTTGCATTTTCCAAGGTCATGGGTCTTGATAACAACAGGGTACAGTTTACGCCGGATGTTCTTCCGGCGGATATCCTTGGTTTTTCAATGTATAAAAAAGAGACCGACAGGTTTGAATACATGCCGGGGGCGGTTATGTGCAATCTGCTTCTGGCTGATGAGATTAACAGGACGTCGCCAAAAACCCAGTCGGCGCTCTTGGAAGTAATGGAGGAGAAACGGGTTACGGTTGACGGTGTTACAAGGGAGGTTCCCGAACCTTTTATCGTAATGGCAACGCAGAATCCGAAAGGAAGTGCGGGAACCCAGCTTCTCCCGGAGGCGCAGCTTGACAGGTTCATGATCAGTATGAGTATGGGATATCCTGACAGCGAGTATGAGATTGAGATTGCAAAGAACGACAGAAGGGTTAATGACGCTGAAAAAGTCAAACCTGTTATAAGACGTGAGCATCTTGCGTTATTACGGGAAGTAACCGAACATATATTTATACATGACAATATATACAAATATATTGTCAAGCTTAACAAAGCCACGAGGGACAATCCATATATCGAACTCGGCATAAGCCCGAGGGGAACTATAGCGCTTTCAAAGCTGTCAAAAGCCAAAGCGTTTTTTCAGGGCAGAAATTATGTAATTCCGGAAGATGTTGGGGCTATGTATAAGGATGTCGGAAGGCACAGGATTGTTCTTAACACGAAAGCGCGGGTATCCCATGTTGCGGAGGATGCCGTTCTTGAACAGATAATGACACAAATTAAGGCACCGGTATCATATATGGAGTAGATGTTCGTTTTGATTAATTTAATCTTCACATTAACAGTTATTTTTGTAATAATATATCTTTCAATTATATATGGAAGTACCGCATTAGCTTTGTCAGGTCTTGCCGTAGCAGCGTTTGCGGTGCTTTCTTATGTGTATCTTATTTTTGCGTGGTTTCGCGCCTCTTGTAAGATTGAAGCGCCGGTAGCAGTTACCGAACCCGGAAGAGACGTCGGCGTTAAAGTATACGGCGGTACGTCCGGATTATTTTACGCAGGGAAAATCAGATATTGCATTAAAATAAATAACGATATGGGAAAGGGAAAAAAGAGACTCCGATTGCGCGAAGCCGGTATATACAATATGAGTTTTCCTGAGGCAGGACAGTTCCATGTGGCTATTAATAAGATAAAAATATATGAACCTGCCGGAGTATTGTGTATACGGAAAAAGATGAATGAGAGCTGTAAAATCATTGTTTTGCCCGATATCGTTCCGGTCCATGCGGAACTTTCGGAGGGAACCAAGAATTTTTTTGGCGACGCCGATGTGTATGACGACGTCAGGCCCGGACACGACCCGTCTGAAAGGTTTGGCGTAAGGCCGTTTGCCGACGGTGACAAGATACAGAGCATCCATTGGAAACTTAGCGCGAAGTCCGATGCGCTGATGGTAAAAGAAAATAGTCTGCCGAAAGCATGTTCCGCCGTAATACTGGCGGAGCTGTGTGCGGATGATATGCCGGGGTATATAAAAGTCATTGCATCCTATTCTTTTTCGCTTATGGACATAAGATGTCCGCATTATGTGGCGTGGTTTTCAGGTATAAAAGATGATATAATAAGAATACGCGTTGATGATGAGGAGAGTTTTTACATCATGCTAAACTATCTTTTGTCAGAAAAAAAAGCCAAAAGAGCATCCGGTATAGAAGATATATATAATGAGAGGTATAGGTCGGAGAATATACTGCACAGGCTATTTCTTGACAGCCGGATGGCTATGTACCGTAATGGAGAAAGGATTGCCATATATGGTAAGGGTACTATTTCAAAGCAGCTTGAGCATACGGAAATTTTACTTTAAGGGCGTCCAATACATACTCACGGTCAATGCGATTTGCCGTGAGTATCGCGCCGGCGTACAGCCGCAAAGCGGCAAAATTCCATATAAGGCTGTGCGCGTTACATTATACTGAGCGGTCAGGAGGAATATATTTTGGACAGACATATAAAATGTAAAAAAATCTATTCTGACAGTGAACCTCCAGACATATCCCTTAAGAACAGACTTGTTGCGAAAGGCATGGGGGCAGCCGGCGGTATGCTTTTGATAATATCAGGAATTATTATCGGCGGAGAGCTTTTTGAAAGCTATAAAATGCCGCCATTATACATAATTGCACTTTTGTGCGCTGCTTTTTTGTTCTCAGTTCTTAACAGCAGGGCCGCCGACCTGATTATAGGTTTTCTGGCTGCCGCAGTCATTGTATATGTCATTGTGGCGAGGGAGTCCGGGTTTGCGTCAATCTGTGCGAATGGCAGCGCGCAGCTGATAAACGAATATATTCAAAAGTGGAACTACTATTTTGATACGACGTACTCGTTTCCGCAGTATGGAATTGAGGGGGCGGCAGTATTCTGTATGGCCGTAACTGCACTGGCCATAATAATACTTCATGTTGCATCGGGAATATGCAGGAGAAAAATTATATTTGTACTATATCCGGTTTTGTTCATTATCGGGCATCTGATTGTCGGGCTCTCCCCGCAGCTGCAGGGTATGATGTGCATGCTGGCGGGCGTGCTGCTTGCCCTGCATTCTGATGTCGAGAGCAGGCGGGGCAAAAAATACGGCTTAGCCGGTTCTTGCATTACGGCGGCCATGTCTGTTATTATTATATTGCTGTCGTGTACTGTTTTTGGAAAACCTGCGGACGCTATAGTGGCCGCGCATGATAATGTGAGAGAATTCCAGAGGGATATTGAGCGCAGTATAAAATATTGGACAAAATACGGCGATACCGGCAGCGACGGTATGGTGACGAACGATACCCCGGAATATAACGGGCAGGAGGTTATGAAGATAAGCGTAAGCTCGGATGCATATCAATATAACAAAGTGAAACCTGAGCGTCCGGTAAGCAGTATGTATCTGAAAGGTTATCACTCGTCAGAGTATTATTACGGCAAATGGATATATGACAGTAATCGTTATGAAGATTTTTGTGAAAGCGTGAATATGGAAGACTCTGCGTGCGCTGATACATTGTTCGATATGGGAAATGCCGCTCATTTTGGTGATAGTGTTTATGAAAACGCAGAGATTGAATATACGGGGATATATGGAAATAAGGCATATATGCCATACTGGTCATACTGGCGTGATGATAATGAAGGGTTACATGTAACGGAAGATTATAGGTTTATAAAGGATAGCAGCGTTAATAAAATAAAAACGAAAAGATATGCTGTTTCCAAAATATTTATGTACGGGATAAGGTATATTGAACCCTATAATACTAGTTACCGGAAAACATTTTTGGACCAGAGTGTGGGTGTGGCCATATTATCGGAATCTCCAATTGGCAATAATTATTCTGCTTTTGTTGAAAGAAATTACCTTGCGGTGCCGGATAACCAGAAATCGGCCCGTATTATTGCGGATGAAATCAAGAATAAGTTCCCATATAAGTATACAGAGGATTATTCTGACGGATATAGTGTTTCTTTTGAGATTGAGACTTATGGTGATAACGGTACAAATCATATTATTACGGACGATTACTCGACAAACGATTACAGGAATGAAATGGCATATAGGGTGGCGGATTACCTGGCCGACAATGCCGAATATACGCTGCAGCCGGCAAACAATGGAGATAGTGATGTTATAGAGTATTTTCTGTCAGAGAGCAAGCGAGGTTTTTGCGTCCATTTTGCTTCGGCAGGCGTAATGATACTGCGGAGTATGGGAATACCCGCCAGATATGTCACTGGATATGTCGCTTTTCCCCGGGATTTTAAATATTCGAAGGACTCCGGACGATATGAAGCGTCGGTAAAGGATTATGCCGCGCATGCGTGGGTAGAGGTCTATCTCGAACAGATTGGATGGGTGCCTTATGAAATGACCCCCGCCTATTCGGCTGACGAGGATAAGCTTCCGACGCAGTGGACAAGTAAGGATATGGAAGCCAGATACGGCGGGGCATCAATTCCTGAGACAGACGGGAAAAATAACAGCGACAATAATAACAATAATTCTGCCGCTCATGAAAACGATAAAAAAGATGCACAGTCCGGTTTATTATCCGGGACGAGCGGTTTTTGCAATACAATAATGATAGCGATTATCGTATTATCCGCTGTCATAGTTACCGGAATAATCGCCGCAGTTACTATAAACCGCGTATTAAAGCACAGGGATTTGGTGCCCGAGGGCAAAGTAAAAGGCGATGCGGATTATAACAGGGCGGTAAAAAAGATAAACAGAACAATATATATATATCTTATCAAAAAGCGCGGCGCAAAAAAATATTATAGAAATGATAATGAATACTATGCCGCACTGGGCAGCGTGTTCGGATATATAAACGGCGAAAGATGGTCGGCATATGCCGGAATTGTCAGGACAGCCGCTTATTCGGACATGAACGTTTCAAAAGAAGACGCACAGCTGTGTATGAATATTTTATCAGATATAAGGAATATAAAATAGAAATATATTGAGGAGGGGCCTGTTATATGGAAAATTATACGACGCAGATGGATGCCGCGAGAAAGGGGATTGTTACTCCTGAGATTGCAAAAGTGGCGAAAAAAGAAAATATGGATGTGGATGGGCTTATGAGAATTGTGTCCGAGGGAAAGGCGGTAATATGCGCAAATAAAAGCCACAAATGTCTTGAACCCGAGGGAGTCGGCAGTATGCTTCGGACAAAGATTAATGTGAATCTCGGCGTTTCAAGGGACTGTAAGGATTACGATATTGAGATGAAAAAAGTTATGAGCGCGGTGGAGCTGGGGGCCGAGGCTATCATGGATTTGTCGAGCCACGGCGATACGCAGCCGTTCAGGCGCAGGCTTACAGGCGAGTGTCCTGCAATGATTGGAACCGTTCCGGTGTACGACAGTGTAATACACTACCAGCGGGACCTTTCAACTCTTACGGCAAAAGATTTCATAGACGTAGTAAGGCTGCACGCGGAGGATGGAGTTGATTTTGTCACGCTGCACTGTGGAATAACGAGAAAGACGATAGAACAGATCAGACGCCACAAAAGGAAGATGAATATAGTCAGCAGGGGCGGAAGCCTTGTATTTGCATGGATGAGCATGACAGGGGAAGAGAATCCATTCTATGAATATTATGACGAGATTCTTGACATATGCGAGAAGCATGACGTAACGATATCGCTCGGCGACGCCTGCAGGCCGGGGTGTCTTGCGGACGCGACCGACGTATGCCAGATAGAGGAGCTTGTAAGGCTTGGAGAGCTTACAAAGAGGGCGTGGGAGCACAATGTACAGGTCATGGTCGAAGGCCCGGGACATGTTCCGCTCGACCAGGTTGCCGCGAATATGAAAATTCAGCAGACAATATGTATGGGAGCGCCGTTTTACGTGCTCGGCCCGCTGGTGACTGACATAGCGCCGGGATACGACCATATAACGGGAGCGATTGGAGGCGCGGTGGCAGCGATGAACGGCGCGGCATTTTTGTGCTACGTCACGCCTGCCGAACATCTTGCACTGCCGAATGTGGAGGATGTAAAGCAGGGAATCATAGCGTCTAAAATTGCGGCGCACGCCGCCGATATAGCGAAGGGAATCCCGGGCGCGAGGGAGATTGACGACAGAATGGCGGACGCGCGGAGAAACCTTGACTGGGACGCCCAGTTTGCATGCGCGCTTGACCCCGATACCGCGAAAGCGATCAGGGAGAGCAGAAGTCCCGAGGACGACCACAGCGATACCTGCAGCATGTGCGGCAAATTCTGCGCGGTCAGGAGTATGAATAAGGCCCTTGCCGGAGAGTATATAGATATTCTGTAGACTGCACTACGTCTAAAATCAGATAAATGATTATGCAGAAGGGGCTGTTGCATAATACAGTGAATGCACAGTATGTTAATGAAAGCGGCAGGATAGATGCGCTTCATATTGTGCGAATCCGCAGTTTTGCGACAGCCTCTGATAAAATAGAATGTGGGGATGATGCTTATGTGTACGGTAACTATTCAATTTGAGTCAGAGGTTTTGAAGGGGCGGACGAAGGTGAATGTAGTCATGCCGTCTATCAATTACGACACAAAACTTAAGACGCTGTATCTTTTGCATGGAGGCGACGGTTCGGCGGACGACTGGCTGAACTGTTCGCAAGCGCATAGTATTGCGTCGGAACATGGCTTTGCCGTCATAATGCCGGAAGTCGGGGGTGAAAGTTTTTACTGCGACATGCATGAGGGGGCGGATTACTTTACTTACATTGACACGGAACTGATGGATAAAATGCAGATGATGTTTCCACTGTCTGATAACCGGGAGGACAGGTTTGTGGCCGGTTTGTCAATGGGAGGATACGGGGCTGTCACATGGGGACTCAGGAGACCGGACAAATTTGCCGCCATAGGTAATTTCTCGGGAGCGTCTGATATTGTCAAACTGTTCGCAACGCCCGGAGGGCCTTTTACGAAAGAACAGCTCGACGAAAAAGTAATGAGGATATGGGGAGGCATCGATAAGCTTCGGGGAAGCGAATACGACACAATTCACATGCTTGCGCAGGTCGGTAAAAACCCATCCATGTACCCCGATATATTTGCCGGAGTAGGGACGGACGACTTCGTATACGGCGCGGTGAGGGATTACGTGGACGCCGCCGGACGATACGGCGTAAACGTGCGGTATGAAGAGATGCCCGGAGGACATGAATGGAAAGTATGGAATGAGATGCTGAAAAGATTTGTTAATTATTATATGCTGCGTAAGCAATGAAAAGTCAAATAGCCATGCAAGCACGGCTGCCGGACTCGTTGCTCGCGGGAATAAAATAAAATGGAGGACGCTATTATGCAGAGATTAGACATTGGAGAGGAATTAAAGGGTAACGATTACCCGGGACGGGGGATTATCATTGGAAAATCGGGAGACGGTATATATGCCGTGACGGCTTATTTTATAATGGGAAGAAGCGTCAACAGCCGTAACCGCGTATTTGTCGAGGACGGCGAGGGAATACGTACGCAGGCGTTTGACCCGTCAAAATTATCAGACCCGTCGCTGATTATATACGTCCCGGTGCGCGTGCTTGGCAACAAGACGATAGTTACAAACGGAGACCAGACGGATACAATCTATAACGGAATGGATTGCCAGATGACGTTTGAACAGTCGTTACGGAGCAGGAAATACGAGCCTGACGCGCCGAATTATACGCCGCGTATATCAGGAATATTACATATAGAGGACGGAATATATAACTATGCGATGTCCATATTAAAGAGCAATAACGGGAATCCGGAAAGCTGCTGCAGGTATACGTATGCATATGAGAATCCGACTGCAGGCGAGGGTAGGTTCATACATACATATATGTGTGACGGCGAGCCGCTTAAAAGCTTTGAGGGCGAGCCTAAACGGATAGGTATTGAGGATGATATCGACAAGTTTTCAGAAATCCTTTGGACAAGCCTGAATTCGGAAAATAAAGTTTCACTGTTTGTAAGGTATATCAACATTGAAACCGGAAAATATGAGACAAGGATATATAACAAAAATAAATAACCGGTTAAAAAATATTTTTATTTAAAATATAAATGAAAGGACAAATTAAATTATGAAAGAACTTGCATTAAAATATGGCTGTAACCCTAACCAGAAACCGTCGAAAATATATATGTCTGACGGCGGCGAACTTCCCGTTAAGGTGCTTAACGGAACGCCCGGCTACATAAATTTTCTTGACGCGCTTAACGGATGGCAGCTTGTACGTGAACTGAAAGAGGCAACCGGACTTCCGGCCGCGACGTCGTTTAAACACGTATCGCCTGCCGGCGCTGCTGTTGGCGTACCGCTTTCGGACGTCATGAAAAAAGTATATTTTGTGGAAGACGCCGGAGAGCTGTCGCTTCTTGCGTGCGCGTATGCCAGGGCCCGCGGAGCTGACAGGATGTCGTCTTACGGCGACTTTATCGCCTTGTCTGACGTATGCGACGTATCGACGGCCAACATAATTAAAAAGGAATTTTCAGACGGTATTATTGCGCCGGGTTACGCACCGGAGGCGCTTGAAATCCTTAAGGCTAAGAAAAAGGGCGCGTATGCGGTAATTGAAATTGACGAGAACTATGAACCGGCGCCGGTTGAACATAAAGAAGTGTTCGGAGTCGTATTCGAGCAGGGAAGAAACAATGCAAAGATTGACGGGGACGCCCTTGCCAATATAGTTACCGAGAATAAGGATATACCTGAAAATGCCACAAGAGACCTTGTAATATCGCTTATAACATTAAAATATACGCAGTCAAACTCCGTATGTTTTGTAAAAGACGGACAGGCGATAGGTATCGGCGCCGGACAGCAGTCAAGGGTTCACTGTACGCGTCTTGCGGGCGATAAGGCTGATAAGTGGCTTCTGCGCCAGTGTCCGAAAGTACTTGAGCTTAAATTTGTGGATGGAATCAAACGTGCGGACAGGGATAACGCAATTGAAAATTATATTGGTGATGAATATATGGATGTTCTTGCCGACGGTGCATGGGAGAAGATATTTAAGGAAAAACCCGATGTACTTACAGATGAGGAAAAACGTGAATGGCTCGACAAGATGGACGGCGTTTCGCTGGGGTCCGACGCATTTTTCCCATTTGGGGACAGTATAGAGCGCGGCGTCAGAAGCGGTGTGAAATATGTCGTACAGCCGGGAGGCTCGATACGTGACGACCTCGTCATAGAAACCTGCAACAAGTACGGTATTGCGATGGCATGCAACGGAATACGGTTATTCCACCATTAATAAGCGTCTGGCTGTATATATTTGGCATCACAAAAAATAAAAAAGTGTTGCCATAATTGTAAAAATGTGTGATAATACTAGCATAAAGTGATTCATACTTGATGTCCTGCCGTACATATTGCGTACATGAATATTTCAACTGGAATGAAGGCTGTATTCTATTATTATTAATATATTAATAGTATGGTATTTCGTGAACCAGTATATGTATTCAGCTAATTTCTATTCGGCTGCATATGCGTCAAAATGTCGTAATATATATGGACGCTTATGCGATATGAGGCACGGAAACATCGGGAACACATTCACTTGCAGTAAATAAATATGAGGAGGAAAGAAAATGAGGCGAGTATTAAAAAAAGGCATAGCGACGTTACTTGCGGCAGCTATGGTAGTAACTCTTGCACCGGCAGGCGCTGATGCAGCCAAGAAACCCTCGGTAAAAAAGAAAGCTTCCGTACAGGTCGGCAAGACCATTAAGATTAAGGTTAAAAACGGAAACAAAAAAGCCAAGGTGACATGGACATCAAGCAAAAAGAAAATTGCCAAGGTTACTAAGAAATCAACAAAGGGAAACAAGGCGACAACAGTTAAGGGTCTTAAGAAAGGAAAAGCTAAGATTACCGCTTCATACAAGTTAGGAAAGAAAAAAGCAAAGAAACTTGTATGTACTTTATCGGTTACTAAGAAAGGCGGTGTGACGACGCCGGCACCTACCGGAGGCGTGCAGACTCCGACGGCAGCGCCTACAGGTTCGGGGGGTACTGTGACTGACGCACCGAATCCTACAGAAACCGTGAACTCGACCCCTACTCCGGTACCTACAGAGAGACCGACCCCTACGCCGGGACCAAAGGCAAAAAATGGCGCGCTGAGCGCATGGCAGGCTGCAACCGGAGCAACATACACCATTAATGGAAAGGTTGAGTCAGGCGAAGGTTGGGAAGATGCGGATGAAATTAACCTTCTTACAGACATTACAAAAACATTAGGTGTTAGAAAACCGAATACTTCTGAAGTAGATGCGGCAAAAGAGATACCTGTAACAGAGGCAAAAGCAAAGATTATGTGGAGCGGAAAGGACTTATACGTTCTCCTTACTGCCAAAGGTGATTCGGACAAGGTAACCATCTACTATGATGAGAACAAAAAGGGAACAAAGGATACCGCGACTAAGGTTGAAATTCCTGTAGGCGATGGAGCCGCTACATCATCGAATAGCGCTTACGCTGTTGAAGCTAAGGCTGTCAAGGCAGACGGTTCAATTGTTGTAGAGGCTAAGATTACCGGAAAAACTGACCTTGAGGTGGATAGCAATGTAAGCTTTGATATCCAGCTGACTAAGGGTGATATCACTGTTAACTATTTTGATACAAGGTCAGCAATGGTTTATAATGAAGAGACTAAGGAATTCGAACTTGGCGATGCAGAAGTTAAGGTTGGCGATAACGCCGAGCTTATGGGACCTGTAACGCTTCTCGGACAGAAGCCGCCGGCAACATCGGCATTCTTCACCGAGTTTGGAGCACAGATTCTTGAGGCATCAGGAATTGCAACTGCACCATTCGATAAGGTTACGACCGGCGAGGGTGAAAACGCTGTAGAGAATGAAACGAATACTAAGACAGTTAAGTATGTTCCGGCAAAATTCTGGACGGACACATACGCAGACCATGGCGCTCAGTCAATAGAGTTCAGCAAGGTCAACACGGGAGATAAAGTATATATCAACAATCCGGATGAGATTACTCTTGGAACCCCTGTACTGGATGCGGACGGAAATCCTGTACTGGATGCGGACGGCGTGCCTACATTCACTACAAGCAGGGAGCAGGCGCAGGCATATATTATCTGGGATGACGATTATCTCTATGTAATGTTTGACATTACAGACCCGGATATCTCACCTGCGAATGAAGACCATTACACGACTGACTCAACAGAGCTTTTCCTTGACGAGGACGGTGAATGTAATTCTTATGATCCTAAAAAGGACGCAGTTCAGCTTCGTATAGATGCTGCAAACAACGCATTCTCATCAAACGATGCCGGAGCAGGTAACTATGCGGTAGTCGGCCATGCAGTAGGTTACAAGCATTCGGACGGTACGGTAGACGATAAGATTGAAGGAGCTACCGGATACCAGACACAGTACATTGTTAAGCTTAACAGCAAGCATGCGCCTAACACGGTTCTTGGTATGGAACTTCAGATTAATGACTGCTACACAGTCGAGGGAGTTGTCAATGAGGAAACGGGAGAAGTTGGCGCTCCGACAGCCAGCAGGGCAGGAACGGTAACAGCTTACGACACAACGAATTCGGCTTATGAGAATCCAGAGCGTTTTGAACGTCTGAAGTTAATCAAGAAAGGCGTGACAGAGGATCCTGGTACGACGGAAAAACCTGGTACAACGGAAAAACCTGGTACAACGGATACGCCGGTACAGCCTGATGATAAGAAAATTGTTTTAACACAAGCTGATGAGGTAATTACTAATACAACAGTAGAATATACTGCTGACGGAAAAGTAAAACTTATGTTAGAAGCTGACAGTGCAGGCCATGGAGCTAGATGGAAGCTGAAAGGAACAGACGGTGTTGATTTATCCAAGTATAAGATTGTTGTAAACTACACTGCGGCAGACGCTTATCCACTTTGCGCGGCATTAGAATCAGATGGAACCGGAACTTGGTGGTCTTATAAGCCTGACGAAGTATTTGGTCCAAATCCGGTTTATGCTAATACTGTAAAAGGTGAGGGTACATTAGAATTTAGTGCAGATTCAGGAATTGCAAAGGTATTGTTCTTTAAGTATAATACTTGGGTACCTGAGGGACAGGAAGCAAGAACAGATGCAGCTGATATTACATTAAATTCAATTGAACTTGTAGAAAAATAAATATTTACCAATACTAGATAAAGATAAAGATTTTGGTTTGTAAGAAAATGTATATTGCAATTAAAATTTGCATATGCTATAATGCCATTAGGCAAAAAGTAATGACGAGTCCATTAGGACAAAAGAATGAATCCCCGAGCCGTGTTGTAGCACAGTCCGGGGATTCTTCTTGTTTTTTATAGTGTCCAAGCATCCACTAGGCTATTTGTTGTCCTTATCTCGCTTGTCTAGCCTCCCGTTGGGTGTTCGTTTGGCGCTGATTGAAGCAGAGCGTAGATATATTATATGTGAGAATATAGAGAATGGCGAGTTAAAAAACCGTATCCTTCAACATATCCTTTGGAAAGTATTTGTTAATTGTGGCATACTCAACTGATTCGAACAGTACGATGTCAGGATTAAATTTCTCAACATAATATTTTAGATTAAAGATATTATGATAACTGTGAACAAATATGCTTTCTGAAAAACTTTCGTTCATAAACTTTTCTTTGCCGAGAAAGTAACTGCCGCGGAATACGAGTATTTTGGGCAGTTCAGGGCGCTCAGGGTTAATATAATGAGAAAAATCGCGGTATTCTTCATCAAGCATTATATCTGTATCTTTTTCCGTAACGTCAACTGCGGAGGCATTATTTCTTTCATAATATACACCCGGTTCATTTATAATAAAATTTGACAGCGGCAGTTTTTCATGAACAATTTCTGAAACAGTATAGTCAGACAGACTATTTACGGGTATCTCGGGATATGAGACGGAAAGCGTATTTAGAATATTGTTCATTCCGATATAAGCACCGTTCTCGTTCCAGTGTCCGGCGTCATATTTTTTGTCAAATACATCTGTTTCACATGAGGACTCTATGAGTATTC